>QCFN01000008.1 GCA_003280245.1 Prochlorococcus sp. AG-363-J23 | reverse complement strand
TCTCTTGGCAATGGTAGACGCAGCAATAGGAGGCAAGACAGGCGTCAATCATCGAGCAGGCAAAAATCTTATAGGCGCCTTTCACCAACCCAAGCTTGTCTTAATAGACCCATCAACACTTAATACACTACCCAAACGTGAATTCCAAGCTGGCATAGCTGAAGTAATTAAATATGGAGTAATCGGAGATAGGCAATTATTTAAAATATTAGAAAACTCATTAAACTCTAACAATAAATGTGGCCTAAATCAACATCTATTAGAGGATATTATAGAGCGTTCAGTCACAGCCAAAGCAAAAGTTGTAGCTGCCGATGAACTAGAAATTGGTTTGCGAGCTACACTTAATTACGGACACACATTTGGTCATGTAATCGAAACACTATCGGGATATGGAAAATGGTTACATGGAGAAGCCGTAGCCATGGGCATGGTTGCAGTTAGTGAGCTTGCAGTAATAAGAAATTCCTGGACGAAAGAAGACGCTGAAAAACAAAGACAATTAATAATCAATGCCGGTCTTCCTACCGACTGGCCTAAGATTAAGGTCGAAGAAGTATTAGATTGTCTTCAAAGTGATAAAAAGATTATAAATGGAAAAATTAGATTTGTTTTGCCGACTAAAATTGGCAATGTTGAAATACGAGATGACATCACTACAGAAGAAATCAAAAGAACATTAATAAATCTTATTTGATAGGCTCTTCTAAGAATAAAGAGCTTAAACCTAATCGACTTTTAGAACTATTGGTTTCAAATGCCATCCACTGAAATTCACCAAGTGCAAGAGGATCAACAAGCCTAAGGAGGGCTTCTCGGGAATTTAAAGCCTTGGCAATCTCAGAAGATGGCAACAACTGAAGAGTATGAAGTCTTTCAGAAAGACCAAGCGCAAGTAAAGCTTGACCTTGCTTAATAGACCCCAAAGGAAGCCAACCATTTTGTTCTGCCCAAAAGGCTACTATTTCCTTACAAAGATGTGATGTTATATCCCAATTTCCTGGATCTAAAAGAACATTATCACTAGCAATATTTCCCTTATAAGCAATTATCGTGCCTGAGGGCCTAGAAGCTTTGTAATAACTATTAAATGGCAACATATAATCAATAATTAACATAGGACCAGCTATCATAGAAGCAGAAGCCTTTGCAAACCACTCCTTCAATTTACTGTGCCATTCACTAGACCAGTTTTGATGAACATTGTCCGGAGGGAATTGTAACCCTATAGAACTACAAACTTCGTTTATAGATTTCTGTAATTCCACAGGAATAGTAAGTTTTGATAGATTCAAAAAATACTTATCATTTGTACATGATAATTCAACACCCTCTCTCCACAACTTTTGATCATGCCATATAAACCGATCAACAGGAAGTGCGTCCAACATCTCATTAGCTATCATAATACCAATTATTGGTTTCTTAGCTAGTTGATCAAAAGTCATCCAGCTGATAGATACATTAGAAAGTGTCTCTAAACGATTCTTTTGTCTCTCGCGGAAACAAGGACTTGATTCAACTAAAATAACTTCCATTTTTGGAATTAACCAAGAGAAATCCTCTTGTAAAGCTGAAATAAGATCAAAAACCAAATCACCCTCACCTGGTCCAATCTCTACCAATGAAAGAAGTTGACTATCTCCGAAACACAAACGAAGTTGCCTAAACCAATCTGCAACCTGAACCGCTAGGAGCGATGCAAAATCATTACCAAGAGAAGCTGATGTAGCAAAATCCCCTTCGATTCCAATTTGAAGCTTACCTTTTGAGTAAGCTCCATGTTCTGAATCATTTAGAGCCCAATCCATATACTCGTAGAAGCTTATGCTCCCACCAACAGCCTTAAGCCTTTTGACCAACCAATCAGGACATGACGAGATTGGGGTATCCATTAGACAGAACGTGCCTCTTCTAAATGTGCCCTTAATAGCAGAGCCAGCAAAAAACACATTACAAGCTCTTCTTGTAATACTAATTTCTCTTATGTGTTGTATGCCAGCTTTTGCGTATGACAATCCAGAGCTTTTACCTGATCACCCCACTCCAATAATTGACCTAGCTAAAACACTAAGTACTAATCAAAGAATAAGCCTAGAAGAAAGGCTAACTAATATAGAAAGTCGAACAGGTTGGAAAATTAGATTGCTTACCCAATACGAGAGGACCCCAGGACTGTCTGTTAAAAACTTTTGGAATTTAGACGAGAAGAGTCTCCTAGTTATTGCCGACCCTAGAGGTGGGAACCTCCTTAATTTTAATGTAGGTGATGCTTATTATGCTCTAATGCCACGCCTCTTCTGGGTAGAACTTCAAACTCGCTATGGGAATCAATTTTATGTGAAAGATTATGGAGAAGATGGCTCAATCCTAGGAACAATAAATGCTGTCGAAATTTGTTTAGATAAAGGAGGATGCCAAGTTGTACCAGGACTACCTAAAGAACAGTGGGTATTAACTCTTGTGACATCAATACTAGGAGGACTTATAGCAGGTTTTTCAGCTTATCCTAGAAAAGAAGGAGAAATTGTGGCTTGGTCATGGCTGCTACTTTTATCTCCGCTTTGGGCAATGTTATTTGGTGTATTTGGAATAGCACCAGTAGTAACAAGAACAACGGAAATATTACCCCTAATTAGAAATTCTTTGGGTTTTGTTGGTGGCATAATAAGTGCTTATATTTTTGCACAAGCAACCTTTCAAAAGCAATCAAAAGATTAATATAAATAATTTCTATTTAAACCAGATTGAATAACAATTCTGTTAACTTGGTAATAAGATATCAAGTCAAGAGAACATCCTCATAAGCAAGCACTCCATCATTTCTAAACCATCTATGTGAAACATACTTCAATTTATTATCTACGAATTCAATCCAGGAAAAATGACAAACTTCATTTCCTTTTTCATCTAAACCTCTACGAGGCACACATGCTGCATTTAGAAAAGAAGTGCCCCAAATATCCTTATAAAAGGATTTTCGGTATCCACTACCTCTGTAAAGAGCGTGATGCATATGGCCGAAAACAACCAAATCAGGAACACGTCTTTTCCTAATTTGATTCATGGCCAAAGCCAAATCGGTATCACCCCAGTCTATAGCGGGGGTTTTCCAATCTCGTCCGCAAAGACTATTTACCTCGGAACCCAAGCCTGCAGGACCTGAATGAGCAAGTAAAACTAGAGGCCAATCTTTCGGAGCTTTTTCAGTAGCTGAAACAATCCTCTCTACAGATTTTTCAAGTGTTAAGGGACCAAAAACAGCTTGTACAGATCCCGATAGTCTAAATCCACCTCCTGAACTGCATGGACGCCCACCCACTATTGCCACTGGAGGAAAATCCCATTCACGGAAACTCCAGGCACAATGAATTTCACCCAATGTCCTGATTTGCTTACGTAAAGTTTCCCCAGTTTGATCTCTACCTTGATCATGATTCCCGAGAATAACCGCTGTTGGGCAGTCAATTCCTTTTATCAAATTAATGATTCCTAGATGACCATCACTAAGGTCTCCTACAAATAAAACAGCATCTGGTCGAAGCTTGCTCAGAAGAATTTGATCGTCCTCGCACCAGGATCCATGAAGATCACCAGCTATGGCAATTCGAAGTGTGTTAGAGGTCATATGTCTAGGCTATGTACATTCTGCCCTCTAAAAGTCAAATGGCCGCTGTTTCCACCGAAGAGACGGCTCCACAAGTTCCACGACGGAAGGAAGAGCTCCAGGAAGCGATAAACAACCTTCGACAAAAGCGTAATGCCATAATTTTGGCTCACTATTATCAAGACCCTGAAATACAAGATATCTCGGACTACATAGGAGACTCTTTAGAGTTAGCAAGAAAAGCCTCTGGAACAAATGCAGACGTAATCGTCTTCTGTGGGGTTCACTTCATGGCAGAAACAGCAAAAATACTTTGTCCTGAAAAGATTGTTCTACTACCAGATCTAGATGCAGGATGCACATTGGCAGATGACTGCCCTTCTGAAGAGTTTGCGAAATTTAAATCTAAATATCCAAATCACTATGTAGTTAGCTACATAAATTGCACCGCTGCAGTTAAAGCGCAAAGTGACCTAATTTGTACAAGCAGTAATGCAGTTTCACTCATAAATCAAATCCCTCCTAACAAAAATATACTTTTTGCTCCTGACAGAAACCTAGGTAGATGGGTTCAAAAACAAAGTGGAAGAAAGTTAACAGTCTGGCCTGGCAGTTGCATAGTTCATGAAACATTTAGTGAAGAAGCCCTAATAAAATTAAAAATAAAGCATCCAAAAGCAGAAGTTATAGCTCATCCAGAATGCCAAGAAAATCTACTAGAACTATCAGATTTTATAGGTTCAACCAGCAAGTTGCTTAATTATGCAGAAACGAGTCCTTCTGAGGAATTTATTGTTGTTACAGAACCTGGAATTCTTCATCAAATGCGGACAAAAGTACCACACAAGAAATTCTTTGATGTACCTGGAATAGATGGATGTAGCTGTAATTCATGCCCATACATGCGCTTAAATACATTAGAAAAACTCTGGAAGTGTCTTCATAATATGGAACCTAAGATAGAAATGGAGAAGAACCTCAGAGAAAGTGCATTACTCCCAATAAAAAGAATGCTTGAACTAAGCCCCTAATCATGAATTTAAAATCATTTAGATACTTAAGTAATCACACTTGAAAAATCTAGATAATCAGAAGGCAATTATTTCCTAATAACAACTAAGATTAAACTAAATTAGAATAAGAAAAATCACATGGAAAACAAGAAAACCATATCCAATAATAATCAACACGAAAAATTATTTATTGTCGTACTTGGCGGAAGATTAAAACCAGCTCATATTGAGCTACATGATGTTAGATGGGTTGCTGCAAAAAGTATTGAAGAAGCAATACCAACTCTCAAAGATCAATGGTTTGGCCTGCAAAATGGGCTGCATATTGATAGTTATTTAGAAGTAAGAAATATAGATGGTTACAAAGTTGACCTGATTCCAATAAACACTAAAAATAATAAAATTCAAAAATTCCCAGAGAAGTATTTATGGTTTGTAAACCTAGGTGGGTACGATCCTAAACAGCTCGCTGAACAACACCAGTTTAGACTTGTAGTTGCAGAATCCGAAAAAGAGGCAAAGAAAATTGCTCTCTCAGCATGGTCTAACAAGATATATATGAAACATAAGGATGATATTAAAGAGATTCGAGAATTGGCTGAGATAGATGAATGCCAAAAACTTCAAATTATTCAAAACAAATGGGAAATATACTTATATCCCGAACCGCGTTCTAAAAGGCACGAATTCAAACCAGACTGGTATGGATATTGGCGAATTGATCGGCAAAACCCTATGAAACCAAATAATGATATATAAACTTAGGAATTAGAAAGACCCATAACCAACTTATAATTAGTTGGTGAATAACTTGATAATTTATTTACACCATTCAACAATTTAATTAAACTTGTCTCTCCAACCTTATATTGACTATCCTTTTCTGTTCCTAAATGCTCTGGTCTCAAATTCAAAAGTTCAGTCTCAGTTAAGCTAACCGATATATCAGGAAGTATTCCATTCTTATGAATATCAATACCCTTAGGTGTTAAATATCTAGCTATTGTTACTGTTATACCAGAACCATCTGATAAAGACCTTACTGATTGAACTAGTCCTTTACCAAAAGTCTTCTCTCCAACAAGGAGACCTCTTTTATTGTCTTGAATAGCCCCCGATAGAATCTCACTTGCGCTAGCAGATCCTTTATCAACTAAAAGCACAAGTGGTCTTGTAGTCAGAGCTCTACCTACTGCTCTTCTAATATCATGTATGCCCTCACGAGTTTCAGTGCTAACAATAGTTCCCTTATCCAATAACTGTCTGGCTATATCTACACTTGCTTCCAACAATCCACCAGGGTTTCCGCGAAGATCCAAGATATAACCCAATGCGCCATTAGATTCAAGTTCTTTAATGGCCTTCCTCATTTCTTTTGCTGAATTGGCATTAAATTGTTTTAATCTAATAAAACCAATTTTCAACCCTCCCTTTGTATGGTTTAAATGACTATCAACAGCATTAATTTCGATTCTAGCTCTAGTTAATATCACATCAATTTCTACTCCATTTCTAAGCAAGCCAAGAGTAACGCGACTTCCCTCCTTACCTCTAATCAATCTCACAGCATTTTGAATATTCATTCCATCTGTCGATTTTCCATCTATTGAATTAATAATGTCATTTGATTTAACTCCAGCCCTAAATGCTGGAGTAGCATCTATTGGGGAAACAACAAGTAACCTCCCTGATTTTTCATCTAAAGCAAGCCTAATACCAACTCCAGAAAGTTCTCCAGAAGTATCAATCTTCATTTCTTTAAATTCTTGTGGGTCTAAAAAACGGGTGTATGGATCATCTAAACTCTCGAGCATCTCTCGAATTGCTTGATATGAATCTGACTTATCCACATATTTTCGAGAAAGAAGATCCATCCTCAATGCCTTCCACGTACTTTGACTGTATTGACCAGAAGAATCCAAGAAATCTCTATAAACTATTTGCCAAACCTGATCAATTACCTCTTTAGGGCTACCTATAATTGAAGGTCGAGATGAACTAGGTAAAGCCTTAAAGTCATTTGAGAATGCAACAGAAAATGAACCCAATCCAAAAGCAAATAAAAGAGGAATAGATCCAACTTTATATACATTGGAAGAGGTAAATACTGATATGAGGGTCTTGTATCTCATTGATTTTCTAGTAATCAAGCTGGCGGTTCAACCCAATTTCCATCTTCCTTAATCAACTGAATAAGAGCATCAACCCCTTCATCTTCAGGAACTTTTCTTATCTCAGTTCTCCCCCTATACAGCGCAATAACACCAGGGCCCTTTCCAACATATCCATAATCGGCATCTGCCATTTCTCCAGGTCCGTTAACAATGCAACCCATAACAGCTATATCTAATCCAGTTAAATGAAATGTCGCTTCTCTGACTTTCTTCACAACATCCTCAAGATTAAATAATGTTCGTCCACAACTAGGGCAGCTAATATATTCAACCATGGTTTTTCTAAGGCCTACCGCTTGTAAAATTGAATAGCAAACAGGTATTTCTTTCTCTGGAGCCTCTGTCAAGGAGACTCTAATAGTGTCACCAAGACCCTCAGTTAAAAGAGTTGCTATTCCAGCTGTACTTTTAATACGTCCATAATCCCCATCACCGGCCTCAGTAACACCTAGATGAAGAGGGTAATTAAAACCTTCCTTGTCCATCGTATCTGACATTAAACGATATGCTGCAAGCATCACTGGAGCTCTAGAAGCTTTCATAGAAACAACAATATTGTGAAAATCAAGTGAATCACAAATTCTTATAAACTCCATTGCCGACTCCACCATTCCTAAAGGAGTATCTCCATAAGAGAAAAGCATCCGTTCGGCCAATGAACCATGATTAACACCGATTCGAAGAGCTTTATCATGCTCTTTAAGGAAGTTCACTAGAGGCTTGAATCTCTTAATTATTAATTCCCCAATCTCAGTTATATCTTGCGAAGAAAATTCAGTACGATTAGGATCTGTTTTTTCAAAAACAAATAGGCCTGGATTAATCCTTACCTTATCAACATGCTTAGCAACCTCAAGAGCTATTTTCATACCATTGTGATGAACATCAGCAACTAAAGGAACAGGTTGGTAATTATCTTTAAGTCGTTTTCTGATTTCTCCAACAGCCTTTGCATGTGCTAGTGATGGCACAGTAAGTCTTACTATCTCACTCCCAACTTTATGTAATCTAATTATTCCTTCAGTGGCTGCTTCTACGTCAAGAGTGTCCTCATTAATCATCGACTGAACTCGAACAGGATGGTCACTACCAATAGATATATCCCCGACATTGACGGTACAGGTCTTTCTTCGGCAAACCTGAGTGTCATACCTGGAAGAAGATTGGGAAAGTTTTTGCGCTTGAGTCAAAGTCATGACTTGTAAAAATTTTTTTTGATTTCTTTAGGCTTAAGATCGTTCTAACATTTTTTTGACCTTCAGAAGATCCTGTCTTGTTAGTTCTGATGGAGAACCTTTATTCAGTGATGGGTTTCTTAGAAGATATGAGGGATGAAAAAGGGGCATAACCCATCTCCCTTCCCATTGTCGCCAATTCCCCCTAAGAGAGGTGATTCCTCCTTTAATTCCAAGTATGGCCTCAACAGCTGTTGAACCAGCAAGGATAATCACAAGCGGATCTACTAGCTGAATTTGCTTAGCGAGCCAAGGTCGACAAGCTGCCATCTCTAGTTTTGTTGGCCTCCGATTTTTTGGAGGCCTGCACTTAACAGCATTACAAATATAAATATCTTCATGAATATTCAAACCAACACTCTCTAGCAAAAAGTTTAATTTCTTGCCTGATCGACCAACAAAGGGCTTACCAAGAGCATCCTCTGAAGCTCCAGGTGCTTCTCCAATCAACATTAGGCGTGCTTTTTCACTTCCCCTAGAAAACACTACTTTTTTTCTAGTTCGTGAAAGGACACAAGAAGTGCATGAATCGCACGCACTTAAAATAGAACTATCCACTTAAACAAGCATCTCTACTGAATCCTAGAATTAAAATACCTATTTGTTCCGAATAAGAATTATAAAAGCATTTCCATCGGGATCTTCCAACCATGCCTCTGCTCCAAAACTGAAAGATTTTTCACATTCTATTATTTTGGCACCAAATCCTATTATCTTTGCACACCAGAGTCTCAATTCCTCTAAGGGATCTAATGAGGATTGCTTCTCAAAACAAGGTGCAATTGTTCTACCTTGCCTAAACCTTTTGAGAAATATCCTCCCTTTATATATTTCTATCATTAGGGAATCTGAATAAGTTATAAGAAAATGGGAATTACTACTACCATTCAAAATTTTCGCTTCTAAAATTAACGAATAAAATTCAGCAAGCTTCATTGGATTGCTAGAAGCTATGGCCAAACTCACTGAGGGTCTTGACATAAAAATCTGGCAAAGTATCAAAAAGGTTGTCTAAAGCTCGAAAACAGGCAGTATGTAGTCTTTAGATGCACCATAAAGGTGCGTCACTGATGCCTCACCTTCAAGTACTTTCATCACGGGCAATTTCCCTTCAACCATCCCTAACACTTGCTATTACTAGCAGGGCCAAGGTTCTTAGAGATGAAGGTCGAGATATTTGCAGCTTAAGCGCTGGGGAACCTGATTTCGATACGCCTAATTTCATAGTTGAAGCAGCTCAAAAGGCTTTACAAGATGGAATAACAAAATACGGTCCAGCCTCAGGCGACCCAATTCTTCGAGCCGCCATCGCAGAAAAACTTACCCAGACTAATAACATTCCAACCACTACAAACAATGTTTTGGTAACCAATGGAGGTAAGCAAGCCATATACAACCTATTCCAAGTTATCCTCAATCCAGGAGATGAAGTAATTATTCCATCTCCTTATTGGCTTAGCTATCCCGAAATTGTATCTCTTGCAGGTGCTACCCCGGTAACAATCACCTCCAACCCCGATGATGGCTTCTTGCTAGATATAGAAGCACTGGAAAAATCTATTAATTTAAAAACTAAGCTTATAGTCCTTAATTCACCGGGGAATCCAACAGGACGAATAATTTCCAACAATGAAATGTCACTTATTGCCGAGATCATGCGTAAATATTCAAATTTACTTCTTATGTCTGATGAAATTTACGAATTTTTATTAGCTGATGGAGAGAAACATGAAAGTTTTGCATCCATAGCCCCAGACTTGAAAGATAGAGTTTTTACAGTGAATGGTTTTGCTAAGAGTTGGGCCATGACTGGATGGCGTGTTGGCTATCTTGCCGGTAGGGAAGATGTAATCAAAGCAGCCGCAGCACTTCAAAGTCAAACAACAAGTAATGTTTGTAGTTTTGCACAACGAGGAGCCTTGGCAGCAATACAAGGAAGCAAAGAATGCGTTCTCCAAATGGCAAACATTTATAACAATAGAAGAGAAACACTTACCAAAGGTTTAATGCAAATAGAAGGAATTAAGTTGGTTCCACCTCAAGGTGCTTTTTATGCCTTTCCTAAGCTTCCTACAAACTTTGGTGGTTCAATCGCTTTTTGTGAAAGAGCTCTTGAGGAAGTTGGACTGGCTATGGTCCCTGGAAAACCATTTGGAAATGACCAATGTATTCGTCTATCCTGCGCTGCATCTAATGAGACAATTGCCGAAGGTCTCAAAAGGCTTAAAAACTTCATGGCAAAATTCTAGGAATACATATAATTGCATTAATTAATAAATTACAATGAAAAGAAGATCTGTCTTTATCATCTTACTAGGTGGATTAGTTACAATATTAGGGGCCTCAAATGTATTGGCACGTAGTAAAGAAATTTTAACTATTGGTGCAATTCCTGATCAGAATCCTGAACATTTAAATAGGTTATATAGCCTCTTATCTAATAAGTTAAGCAAAGAGTTAAAAGTCGAGGTCAAATATATACCTGTCACAAACTATGCTGCAACTGTAAGTGCATTCAGAACAGGAGACTTAGATCTTGTATGGTTTGGAGGATTAACAGGTGTTCAAGCAAGACTACAAAGAGCAGGCGCTAAGGTTCTAGCACAAAGAGACATAGATTCAAAATTCAGAAGCGTCTTTATAGCTAATAGGAAAGCAAATATAAAGAAAATATCCGATCCAGCTGAACTTTCTCAACTTAAAGACAAGCGATTCACATTTGGATCTACTAATTCAACTTCTGGAAGGCTCATGCCACAATATTTTCTTAAGAAATCAAAAGTTGAATTAGTAGATTTTTCAGGAAAAATGCCTGGCTTTAGCGGAAGCCATGATACAACTATTGCCCTTGTAGAAAGTGGGGCTTACGAAGTAGGAGCCTTAAACAAGCAAGTATGGGAATCTAATCTTAAAAGAAATAGAGTAGATACAAACAAAGTTTCAGTTATTTGGACTACTCCCCCTTATGTTGACTATCACTGGTTAGCGCAACCAGGACTAGACAAAAGATTTGGCTCAGGCTTTACATCAAAACTAAAGACTACCTTGCTTAACTTAAACAAAAAATCAAGTGATGGCGCCAAAATACTTGGATTATTTGGCGCTAATAAATTTATCCCAGCTTATGAAAAGGATTATAAATTAATCGAAGAAATAGGAAGAGAAATCGGAAAAATAAGATGAAGGTAATTCATGAGCTGTCAAATATTAGATTACGTGGAAGAAAAACTAATAGGTTAACTAATATTAATTTAAAGATTTATTCTGGAGAAAAAATAGCACTTTTGGGTAAAAGTGGATCAGGCAAAAGCAGCTTAATATCCATAGCAAACGGAGCTCTTTATCCAGATGAAGGACATGTATTATTTAAGGGTGAAAATATACATAGAATTAATCAGAAGAAGCGCCAGAAAATAGCAACTATATGGCAAGAACTTCTACTGATCGATGAGTTAAGTTCGATTCAAAATGTTAATTGCGGTGCGCTAGGAAAAAATAATTTAATTTGGGCAATAAGAAACTTAACAGGGACACTAAATCCTCACTTTTCAAGTCTATGTCTATTAGCCGCTGGTTTGCCTGCTGTATATCACAATGCAAACATAAAATTGCTCTCGGGAGGACAAAGACAAAGGATTGCTATAGCAAGAATGTTACGTCAAGAGGCAGAACTACTACTTGCTGATGAACCTTTTTCCAACTTAGACCCAACATTAGTAAAGCAAACATTAAATCTCCTACAGTCAAGAACATTAAATGAAAAAGTTTCGCCCCCCAAAACAATATTAGTTAGCTTGCATAGACCAGATTTAATAAAGAGCTTTGATCGGATTATTGGACTTCGAGAGGGAAAGATAATAATAAATAAATCTGTTAATGAAATTAACGAACTTGACATTAACTATCTATATTCATAAAAATAAATATGAAGTGGCTAAATCCAACAATCCTATCAATAATTCCGGCGCTAGCAATTATACCAGTACTTATATTAATAGGACAAGGATTTCATGATGGAGGAAGTTATCTTTTAATTAGAGTTATAACATCAGCATTTAATCCCTCTAAAAGCATATTATTGCTAAAAAGCACTTGGGATGGACTTCAAATAACAGTATGTATAGCTTTTATCGGATGGCTACTAAGCATAATCCTTGGCTTTCTATTAGGGCTAATAAGTTCTAGTGTTATCTGGAAAATACTTAATGGACCCAAAATATGTGCGCCTTTAATGAGAAAGATACTAAGCATACCTAGGTCTATACATGAAATCTTATGGAGCCTACTACTGCTACAAATTATGGGTTTAAATGGATTAGTAGGAATACTAGCTATATTAATCCCATACTCTTCCTTAACAGCAAGAGTGATCAGTGATCAAATAGATACTATTGATATAAAATCACTACGAGCAATTAGGCAAACTGGAGGCAATCCTTTCTCAATTATCATAACAGCCATATTACCAAAGATAATACCCTTATTAATAAGTTATGGAGGATACAGATTAGAGTGCTCACTAAGGTCAGCAACAATACTAGGAATCTTTGGGTTCGGAGGAATAGGTACTGATATTCAACTAAGTCTCCAGTCACTAGAGTTCAATGAAATGTGGACAAGTATCTGGATAATAGGAATATTTATCATATTACTTGAACATATTTTAGGATGGTATAGAAGAAAATTTTGTTTTTCTCCTCAAGCAATTAGATTAATTCTGTTTTCACCAATCATTGGGGGAATAATATTTATAGCCTGCATAATAAGACTGAAGCAATTAGATATTGACATATTAGTAAGTCCCAATTTTAATTCAATATATTGGCCATCAATTAATGAAATAATAAATGCAATAAATGAACTCCCTTTGTTAAATCTTACATTTAGCACTTTAATACTTACAATATTTACTTCTGGTATTGTAATCGGAATTCCAGCAGTGGGAATACTACTTTGGCCAACCCGTTACGGACAAATTATACAAAGTTCTATCTGGTCGATAATGAGGATTATTCCCCCTCCTTTGACAGCACTTCTTCTACTACTTATTTCTACTCCAGGTTTTGCTGTGGCGGCTTTAGCTCTTAGTATTCAAAATATTGGTATTATGGGAAGATTTTTAAAAGAAAAGATCCAAACCAATGGCGATAAAAAGTTAAAGGCTTTTCAAACTTATGGAGTTAGTAAAAATTCAGCCTGGTTATACGGATGTCTTGTTGAAAATTCCTCAAGCTACCTTTCTTATGCCGCTTATAGGGCGGATGTAATTCTCAGAGAGACTGCTATTGTTGGGCTAGTAGGAGGAACTGGGTTGGGTTGGCAACTAATGGAATCATTAAGCTCCTTCAATTGGGCTGAAGTACTAGTACTTATTACAATTTATTCAATGTTGACAATTTCTGGAGAGATATTAAGCAAGGAAATTAGTAATTTCTGGCTTCTGGACAAATACAAAGCATATTTACAATAAGTGTTAGAGATCAATCCTTATAAAATTACAATCCCCTTGAATGATCAATAAAACAAAACAACTGATAGTGCTTGGAGATAGCTGCGTATTTGGCTGGGCAGATCTAGAAGGAGGTGGATGGTGTGAGCGATTACGTTGTAATTGGATGAAACAACCAAATGCACCGGTTGTTTACTCGTTAGGGGTAAGGGGGGATGGACTTGAAAAAGTCACCGCACGTTGGTCAAATGAATGGCATTGTAGAGGTGAACTTCGAAGGAAAGTTCCTGATGGAGTATTAATAATGGTAGGCCTCAATGACTCTGCTCGAATAGGCAAACCAAATGGTCGTCCACAGCTTTCCTCAGAGGCTTATAGGTTTGGCTTTCAACAATTATTAAAAGACATAAAGATACAAACCAAAGTAATGATCATAGGACTAACTCCAGTAGATGAAGAAGTTATGCCATTTGCAGATTGTCTATGGTATTCAAATGAATCAATCAATATATATGAAGCACAAATTGAAGAAGCTTGCCTTGAAGAAAATATTCCTTTTTTACCAATTCATAAAAAAATGATTTCAAATCCCTTCTGGAAGACTTGGATTGAACCAGATGGTATACATTTAAACTCAGATGGTCATCAATGGATATTTCAAAAACTTCTAAACTGGAATGCACTATTAGAATGGGCCGAACTAGAACATACAAAAAACGTAACGTTTACATGAATTTAAATGTTTCTAAATCAATTGATTCCCTAAAATCACCATACCTAATATTGCTGCAAAGGCAGTTTGCAAAAAATTTATCATCTCATTATTAAGCCAACTAATCCTATTTTGTAAAATAGCGCCTATAAAACTTTCAAAAAGTGTGGCAACAAATCCAACAGAAAATACAACTACTACTGGCATACCCCAAGTCAATATACCCATTAAATACATAATGTAAGACATTAATAAGCTCCCAAAAGCACTGGCAATGGTCCCTTCTAAAGATATAGCTCCATCAGTTCCTGCAGGAACCGCCCTAAAAGTCGTAATTAAAAATGCTTTGCTACCCCACCTTTTGCCAATTTCACTACCAAAAGTATCTGCTAACTTCGCTGAAAAACTTGATGCAAATCCCAAAAGTAAAATCTGATCAGTTCCCAAACCAAATTGGAAAGCCATTGCTAATAATGCCCCAGTAGCAGCTGATCCCCATACATTCTCCGGTCCTCTTTTTCCACCTCTAGCCTCGGCAATACCCTTATCATTTTTATATTTAAAGCCTAGCTTGGTAACCGCAGACCCCAAAACAAAATAAAAAACAACTGATAACCAACCTCGCCATCCTAGAGCTCCCCAAAGAATTGTCCCAAGTAAACCAGCATGCAACCAGCCCCTGGAAGTAAGCAACGGGAGTCGTTTATAAAGAACTAAGATAAGAAAGGTGTTAAGCCCCCCCCCAATCAGCCATTGAGAAGTTGAAGGAAGAAAATACATGGTTCTTTATAAAGAAAGGGGCAACACTCCAGGAATACAAATTAACCATTAATGACTAATTTATCTCTAGATGAAACCATTATGTACGTAGCAATAACGGTTGCAGTAACAGTTCTCAAAATAGAATCCCCAAAACTTAAGGGTTGAACTCCTAATAAATCAGCAAAATTTCTCTCCTCAAGAGTCCAGCCTCCCTCAGGTCCTATTATCAACCAGATCTCTTCAAGAGATCTATTATCATTTCCAATCAAAAAATCAACATCTTTAATACATTCCTCTCTTGATACAGCTATAGATAAAGCAATACTCTTATTAGACGCTTTGGAAATCAAAAACTCCTGAAAATCCATTATCTCAATTAATTCAGTAGACCACAAACGCTCTGATTGCTTAATAGATTGCTTAATAATTGTGTTCCATCTACAAAAGCGATCTTCTGGTTGAGATGTCCTATATTCAGAAGAAAGAAGTTGGACCTTATCTACACCTAATTCACAGCTCATTCTCAACGCATCATCAAAACCTCTTCGTGGAGTAACAACAGCAATACCTATTAATGGTTTTTTTCTTCTAGCTATTTTAATTGGATTATCATAGAGAGATGTGAACAGTATGTTTCGACTAGAGTGAAAAGTTCCTTTCCAAAGGTGACCCATGCCATCAGTAATTTCTATTACACTTCCCTCAACTAGTCTCAGGACTCTACGCAAATAATGTATTTCTTCATCTCGAAGAGACAAGGATCTGTCTACTGAACTGATTGATCTAATGCGATCACTTTCTATCAAGAGTCTTTTATGTAATACCAAAAATTATTCTCCTAATTGAAAAATTGCATCAGGATGGTCCTCTACTGGCCAATCTTCATTAACACCTCCTATAACAAGTTCTTCAAGCTGAACTATATCTTCATCAAGTCGCATCATGATGTTAATTAATACGTCGATCGCAACGGGATCTGAAGTGCCAAAATCTACCCAAAATCTAGACCATTCATTTTGATATTCTATCTCTCCAAGATTATGCATTAAAGAAGGTATTACAGCTTTTGCCTGCTCATTATCGTAAGTCATCCAACTCAAATCATTCCCTTGTTCATTAACTTGAAGATTCTGAGAATTAAAGCCTCCCATCCGTCCAAGAACATACCAACTATCTAGAACGCCATCTACATAACTTCGCTCACCCTGGCTTGGCAGTTCCGAAAACCGAAGCCATATCCAGCAATTAAAGGGATCAACTTCGCGAAAAGTGACTTTCATTCCGTTAATCAGAAATTTCAATCATCACTTCAGAATATAGAAAACTATAATTTTTAAATGATTTGGTCGGTTTTTTTTCAGAGCAACCATACCAAGATGAAAACCTACACATGAGAGATGTTCTTGAGATTACGAACCTGCACTATCGCCCAGCAACAGCTGAAAGGCCTGTGCTTAGAGGAATAAATCTTAAAGCAGGCGCTGGAATTCCTATAGTGATTTCAGGAGCAAGTGGAAGTGGCAAAACTAGTCTAATAGATGTGATAAGTGGATTAGCCAAGCCTAATAAAGGCAGTTTCTATTGGAATAATAAAACCATAAACAATAGACAAAGAAGATGGCTTAGTGGAGTTGTATTTCAATTCCCTGAAAGGCATTTTCTAGGATTAACAGTAGGACAGGAATTAAGACTTGGCCATCGTCGACTAACCAACGAATCCCAGACAAAAGTACTAAGTAAAGTCGGACTTCATGACGTCAAACTTAAGCAAGCCCCAGAAACTTTAAGTGGAGGTCAACAAAGGAGATTGGCTCTTGCAGTTCAACTTCTAAAAAATCCTAAAATTTTGCTACTTGACGAACCCACTGCAGGTTTGGATTGGTCTGTTCGTGATGAAATTATTGAATTCATAGCAGCTCTTGCAAAACAACAGGTTCTAATTGTGGTAACTCATGAACCAGAGCTCTTTGAAGGCCTTATGAACTCATCATTTGAACTTAGTGATGGTCAACTTCATCAAATGAGTACATTGAATTAAATTGGAAAGAAACTGTGAGTGACTCTCTAGTAAGAGCAACGGCAGCTGGCGGTGGGATTCGACTAGTAGCCGTAACAACAACAGAAACAACTAAAGAAGCACAACAAAGGCACGGGCTCTCATATCTAACAACTGTTCTTCTTGGAAGAGCAATGGGAGCAGGGCTATTACTAGCAAGTTCAATGAAAGTTTCTCACGGAAGAGTGAACATCAGAATTAAGTCCGACGGACCACTGAAAGGTTTAAATGTTGACGCTGGAAGAGATGGCAGTGTTCGGGGATATGTTGGTGAGCCAAAACTCGAGCTAGATCTCACGAGGAACGCAAACGGTAATTTCTTTTTTGATTTTGAAGCTGCTACAGGCAAAGGCTATCTTCATGTCATTAGAGACGAAGGCAAAAGTGAACCCTTCAGCAGCACTGTTGAACTTATAAAGGGTGAGATTGGCGAAGATATAGCTTCATATCTTCTTCACTCAGAACAAACTCCATCAGCTGTCTTTGTTGGAGAACATATTTATCGAGATGAATTAACTTGCAGTGGAGCATTACTTGTTCAAGTCCTCCCAAAAGCAGCTAATGAGCCTGCCTTAATTTCGTTATTAGAGGAAAGATGCAAAGAGATTACAAATTTCAGTGAAAGACTAGAAAAGTCTAAAGATGATCTTTTTTATCTTCTAAAAGATGTCTTTCCTGATCTAGATGCAAACTTAGAGCAGACGAAATCTAGTGAGCAAAAAGTCTATTTTTCATGCAAGTGTAGCAAGGAAAGAAGCATTAGAGCTCTCAAAATGCTTGAGAAAACTGAACTGGAATCAATACTCGAAGAGGATGGTCAAGCAGAGCTGACATGTCACTTCTGCAATAATATTTACCATATTGATAGCAAAGAACTAAAAAATCTAGTTACTGAAAAAGAATAATACTTAAGCTATCAATAGTGTTCCTGCCCAAATAAGTAATAATGCGGGTAATGCCTCAAGTTGATCTGATGTCAAAGGTAAATGAAGCAAGGAGTCTGGACTGACTCCCTTAATCAATAATCCCCCACAAACCAACCCAACACTAAGAAGAGCAATGCTCCATCCAAGAGAGGCTAACGGTTTTCGACCTCTTTTGATTTGACTAATAAACAATGCAATAGTTCCTATAGAAAGAATTAATTCAGTACCTCCTGCTGGCGAAAGCAGCAAAAGAACTAAAGCCAAGACCCCTAAAGACAATCTAATGGCTAGGCCTTGCCCCTCAGAAAGAGTTAAATCAGGTAATAATCTTTTAGTAGATTCACCGGAGTCTGAAGTATTCTTCCCTCGCAGGGTGGTTAACAACGAATTAGAACCTAATACTTTTCCAGCAAATTGTTTATTTAACTTTTCTCGTTTAGAAGCATTAGCAGCAGCACTACTAACTTTACCAAGCTGCCTTTCTCTTAAACTAGTCATCAAAAGGGCATCGTATGAAGCCTCTATTTTTGCCCTAGCCTGGGGATCAGCACCAACTTCATCCAACCGCTTTTCTCGTGCTTCTTGAACAGCATCAAAACTTGCTCCGGGCTCTAAGCCTAGCAATGAATAAGGATCCTTTGCGCCGGGAGAATCAGAATTTGAGCCAACTTCTGAAGTCATAAAACTAACCTTAGCCTTCACTGAGGATATCTTGATAATTTTATAAAATGATCACGCTGATCAGGCATAGGTTACAAATCAAAAAATTAGGTTAAAGGAAATTATGATTTTAGGGAAAATCATTTTATAAAAGTGTTCTCAAACATCACAGTGTGATGGGTTCTACACCACTAACTACAGGTGCAACAGCAGAAAGGCTAAGTGATTGATGATCCTCTAAAAGCTGATTCAGATTCCAATCATTCTTGAAGAGGAGAACTGGCCTAGACCATGCGTCTTGAACAATTTTGCAGTTAAAGATCCTGCCGACTTTCTCTAAAGAAGCCCATCCCCCATCAACCCATCTTGCAACCTGATATCCCAAAGGATCTAAACGAGTGGAAACTCCATATTCGCTTTCTAACCTATGTTGAACAACTTCGAGCTGTAATTGACCAACAGCTGCAAGGATTGGATCTCTCTTGCTTTGATCAGTATCATAAAGAATTTGAACGGCGCCTTCTTCTCTAAGTTCATTTACACCTTTTCTAAAATTCTTAAAAGCTGATGGGTTTGGATTTCTTAACCAACTAAAAATTTCAGGACTAAAACAAGGAATACCTTCATATTCAACTCTAGAACCTGTATACAAGGTATCTCCAATAGCAAACATTCCGGGATTATTTAAACCAATAATATCGCCAGGATATGCATCATCTACAACAGCACGGTCTTGTCCAAAGATTTTCTGAGGGCGAGACAATCTAATACTCTTTCCTGTTCTAGCATGTCGCACGGTCATATCCTTTTGAAATCGACCGCTACATACTCTTATAAAAGCAACTCTGTCTCGATGACGTGGATCCATATTAGCCTGTAATTTAAAGACAAACCCACTGAAATCATTGCTAAGGGGGTCAATAATTCCTTCTTTAGTTGATCGTCCAATAGGCCTTTGAGCCATCTCAAGGAAGGCCTCTAAAAATGGCCTGACACCAAAATTAGTCATTGCTGACCCAAAGAAAACTGGTGTTAATTCTCCATTTTTAATGTTATCCAAATTCATCTTCTCTCCAGCAAGATCTAAAAGTTCTAATTCTTCTAAAGCCTTATTAAGTAATTCTGGCTCAACCAAATTTTGTAATTTGGAATCATTCAACTTTAGAATTTCTTCAGTTGCTTGTTTACCTCTTTCAGCTCTAGTAAAAAGTACAACATCCTTAGTCCGGCGATCAATCACTCCTCGAAAAAGGTCTCCACTTCCAATCGGCCAATTAACCGCCCATGTCTTTAACCCTAATTCAGCTTCAATTTCATCAAGTAAAGCAAGAGGTTCCTGCCCAGGACGATCCATCTTATTGATAAAAGTAAAAATCGGAATATTTCTCATCCGACACACCTCAAACAACTTCCTAGTCTGAGGCTCCAGGCCTTTAGCTGCATCTTCAAGCATTACAGCATTGTCTGCTGCAGCAAGAGTTCTATATGTGTCTTCTGAAAAATCCTGGTGCCCTGGTGTATCTAAAAGATTGATCTTGTTAGAGCAATATTCAAACTGCAAAACAGTAGAAGTAATTGAAATTCCCCGTTGTTGCTCTAACTCCATCCAGTCAGAAGTAACCTTCCTCTGTTCACCTCTTGCTTTAACTGCGCCAGCTTGTTGAATAGCTCCTCCATAAAGAAGCAATTTTTCTGTAAGAGTTGTTTTTCCTGCATCAGGATGGGAGATAATTGCAAAATTTCTTCTTAGCCCAACTGCCTCTTTAATAGAGATCTCGGACTCCTCATCTCCTGAGAAATTTGCCTTGGATTCAATATTGGAAATCCTGCTCATTGACTCCATCTAATCACGACAGTCTGCCATCAACATGGTTGTATCGTCCAAAGATCTCAAGATAACGGTCCTGAAACCCACAAACATGCAAAAAATCCAAGCCACCACTCCTGATTTGGGCGCGAACTTCATCAATAGTAAACGCAGCTTGCAATGAAGCCAAATAATCTCTTTTTAGAATCAATGGAGCTTCTGAGACATACATCTTTTGCATTTCTAGTGCTTTTTCAATAGAAAGAGGTCTTTGAAGATCTCTAAAGAAAATAATCGCACCAGGAGCAGCAAGAAAGTGAATAGATTTCCATAGAATTTGCGGGTCATGTAAATGATGAAGAAGGCTATTACTAACTATTAGATTCGCTGAATTTGTTAGGCCAAGATTACTATTAACAAGGCAATTAATGTCTAAGTTAAAATAATCTATATTACCAAAAAACTCTTTAGACAATTCCTTTCTTTCCAAAGCAATATCAAGCATTGCTTGAGAACCATCAATTCCAAAAATATGAGCTTTTGGCCAAGTCCTAGCCAGCCGTTGAGTTATGTTCCCAGGGCCACATCCAAGATCAACTATCAAGAAATCACCTGCAAGAGGGCTGTTCCCTGACTGATTAATAAACCAAATTAAACGATTTATAAAAGAATCATCACTAGCCGAAAAGTCTGCATTCGCGTAAGCCACTGCCTGATAGCGATCAATCATTAATTCCGCTTCGGTTTTTCGTTGCATACGAGCCCAGTGCAGAAGAGCATTCTCAGCGAAACGCTGTCAATGGTGTTAATAAAACTTGCCGACCCCACTGATGGCGTTAGCGTGCCGATACTGAAGTTAGGAATCTACCTTGACGATCGCATCCAGACGCCCAAAGATTTCCGTTACAACTCTCGACGAAGGTCACCTCTGCGCTGACTTCCCTTCAAACGCTCCAGCCGCCAACCCGGTTTTTTATAGAACTTATAGCCGTAAGACCCCCTCAGGAAGAGAAAGCTGGAGTGAAGTAGGGGCTCGAAACCTTAAAGGCCTACAAAAACTAGGAAAGCTTTCAAAAGAAGAAATAGCTTTAATGGCTCGCATGCAAGCCGAAAAAAAAGCTCTCCCATCAGGGAGATGGCTTTGGATTGGGGGGACAAATTGGATAGAGAAGACTGAAAATTTCTCTGGAGCCTATAACTGCACCTCAACAAACCTTGTTGACTGGGAAGCCTTTGGATTAATGATGGACCTTGCGATGATGGGTTGTGGCACAGGTGCAATCATTGAACCCCATTTAATTAAAAACTTACCTATTATTTTAAATCAAATAAATATTAATTCAGTATCAGAAATAGGAAAAACACCAATTCAAGATCGTGTAGAGAATACAACTCATAAAATTAAGGGAAATAATGTTTTCATCAAAGTTGGAGATTCTCGTAGGGGCTGGGTTGATAGTTATCAGTTACTACTTGAGCTCTCTAGCGATAAGCGTTTTCCTGACAAACAAATAAACGTTGATATTGACCTTACTGATGTAAGACCAGTAGGTGAATCTCTTAAAGGATTTGGAGGAATGGCAAATCCCGTAAAACTAAAAGATCTTTATGAACGAGTTAGTAGATTACTCTCAAAAGCAAAAGGGAGGAAACTTACATCTGTTGAGTGTTGCTTATTAATTGACGAAGCAGCAGTAACTATTGTTGCTGGGAACATTCGTAGAAGCGCAGGAATGCGCCAGTTCTCAGCTGAAGATCATTCCGCGGCAGGTGCGAAAGAAAATTTGTGGGAACAAGATTCAGATGGGAACTGGCGGATAGATCCTGAACGTGATGCACTAAGAATGGCGAATCACACCAGGGTGTACCACAATCGTCCAAACTTTGATGTAATCCATGAAGCAGTAAAAAAACAATTCCATTCAGGAGAAGGAGCAATTCAATTTGCCCCCGAGGCAATTGCTCGATCAAATGCTGATCTACTTACTACAAGTGAACTAAAGAAAGAATTTATAGATATTTACTGTGATCAAGGGAAAGAAGAATCAAAGTTGTGGCTTAACACTAATTTTGGTCCATTTTCAGAAGAAGAATTAAATCACCGACTAAGTCGATATGGTCTAAATCCCTGCGGGGAAATATTAGGAGCAGATTTCCACTGCAATCTTGCAGAGGTACATCTAAATCAAATAGATCCATCAGATGAAAAAAGTCAATCAGATGCTTTCAAAGCAGCAGGTTTGTCAGTGGCTTGTCTACTAAATCACCGATTTGAAGTCGAGAGGTATCGACAGAGTCGTGCATGGGACCCAATCGTAGGAGTTAGCTTTACAGGATTGTTTGACTTTTTTGTTCACGCATTTGGTGTCGAATGGCTTTCATGGTGGGAAGAAGGTCGACCTAGCACCGAAAAAGGAATCAATTTCAAGAAACAAGAACAAAAGTTCTTAAGAAAGTGGAGAGAGATTGTTAATCAAACTGTCTTCGAATATTGCGATCGGCATGGGCTTCGACGTCCGAACCGTTGCACCACAGTTCAGCCCGCAGGGACAAAGAGTCTTTTAACTGGAGCAGCACCGGGCTGGCATCCCCCCAAAGCGCAGAGATTTATAAGACGGATCACATTTAGGAAAAATGACCCCGTAGCTATGGCTTGCATGGATTATGGATATTCACTAGTACCTTCTCAATCAGACAAGGATGAGAATGGACGGCTATTAGATGACCCATTCGATCCAAGATGTACAGAATGGTTAGTAGAAATTCCAACCGAGGTTAGTTGGGCCAATCTTCCAGGGGCAGATCTAGTAAATATAAATAACTTCTCTGCACTGGCTCAGTTTGATTTTTACATGCAAGTTCAGTCCAACTACACAGACCACAACACATCAGCAACAATCGAATTTAGAGAAAACGAAATTGAACCTCTAGCAAAGGCTATCTATCAGTCCATAAATAATGGGGAAAGTTACATCTCTGCTGCACTGCTGGCAAGATTTGATGCTAATGCAACTTTCCCACGATTACCTTTTGAACCAATTAAATCCGAGGAATATGAGAATCTTCAATCAAAAGTTATCCAAAGAAGAATTAGTAGTGACTTCTTTGAAGCTTTAAATCGTTACGATATTGGAGAACTAACAGAAGCTGGTCCAGCAGGCTGTGATTCCGATAAATGCCTTCTTCCTCTTTCAAAACCAAGTCACTGATTACTCTAAATGTCAGAGAGAAAAGAAGACTAGCCTATAGTGACTATCAAAAAGAAAACAATTAGCAATATTACTAATCTATGCATATATCATGGGAATTGGCATAATTAAATAGTATTGATTTTATTTCATGAGGAAGGAAATGACAGCTGCTATAGATGATGCAATGGCAGCTGTAAAAGAAGAACTTTTAAAGGATCTTGCTTATTCAGCATCTAATTCTCTAGGGTCCACTGAATCTCGATATACGCGTAACATACGAAAGGGAAAATCTCAAAATTGAATCCAACTTTTAATAAACTATATTCAGCCTAGTTATCCCAGTGGCAAAGATATGATATGAAGATCAGGCGCAAAGACTTGATATTCAAAAAATAGGAGCGATCCTTAGAACATAATCTCATCATCCAAAGAGAATGACTGGAAAAGAATCCGTCTTTTTTTGGTTCACTACTTCGGAACTGTTGGACTACTTCCAGATAACAAGAAAAACTCTATACACAAAAAAAAAGCTGCTTCTTCATGGGATTCATTATAAAAAGAAATATCCTAAAAGAACAAAAAGCGAATTACTTTGGAGGCTTGATCTGCTTGAAGAAATTCTAGGAAATCCAGTACCTGCATTTCAAAAGCAAGTGCTAGAAAATGCCCTACAAGGGAAAATTACCTGTAATTTCTAGCGATAGAATTCCTATCTCTAAACAACTAGTAATTAGGAAAATTCAGTAAGTTTAAGAAATAGTCTAAAATTTCATTCTCAAAACATTAACGAGTCAAAAAAGTAATAGGCTTCTAACCTGATAAGATTAAAAGTTCTAGATTTATGACAAATCGAGCAAATAAAGGTACTCCACTAAGAGAAATTATGACTTATCTGCTTGATACTGATATTGAGGTTCTAACTAATAGGCATGGCACTACACTATTTAGAATGATACTTGCTATCAGTATGATATCTTTAGCTTGCTCACATCTAAGTATTAGTAAATCGCTAAAGTATATCTCGAATGAAATTGAGTTCATTCGAAAATAAAATTTATTGTATTAAGTAAACAAACAACAGTTGAATTTATTCAAAATAAAATTCTAAGTCCGATCCTTCTACTAAGTCGAACAAAGTAGAAGGATATCTCTATTGTTTTAGCAAGTAAAAAGTTATCCGAAGGGGAAAGGACCTGCCTGACCTGTTGAGCTATTAAATCCTGTCAAAGCCCAAATTCCAAAGGAGAATAAAGCACATCCTACAAAAAACATCGCATGTGAGATATAGCGAATACGCTCTTTTTCATCTATCTCACCACTCATAGGCAAATCGCCCAATAGACGCGACTGTTCGCTCTTTTTGGTGGCCATAGCAAGGTTAAAGGCTTACAAAGGGAAATTATCGCACAAATCACCCTAATATTGTTAAAGATCGCAAAGGCTGTAATCCTAAGGGGAAAGGAGCCACAAAGCTTGTAATCTGTTCTGCCAGAAGGGTTTTAAGGAATTGGGCCCGGATCAGAAATAAATAATTGATTCCAAAATCAGCAACAGAATATTTATTTTGAGACCTGAATGAAAGCCTTTCCATCTTAAAAAAACAATGAAGAACATCATTAAAGCCTAGAAATTGGAAAGTCTCCAAAATAATGCTTATTGAAAACAAAGCCTTGATCCTTGTTTTAAAATTGTTCAACTCAAGTTGCTAGTATAAATATTATGCAGCTGGAGCATATTGCACAAAACTGCGAACAGTTGGCCATAGTGATGCCTATTATAGAAAGGTAAGTATTCCTTTCTATTCTGCTGACTTAGATCCTAGTGACTTCTGTATGCTTGCCCTCATAGATAAGTCCTAATAACTTCGCCTGCGCTTCTTCCCTATGGTGCTCATGATTTATTAGTTTAAGCTGGAAATCTACTATCATTATCTGCATAGTAGATTTCCAGTTAACTTCTAATAATTAGAACTTACAACTTATAAAGAATAGACCTGTTGAATGAAGAAACGATTTATTTCTCCCTATCACGTTCGATATCAATTACAGTTCTTTGCCTAGATATTCTAAAAATAGATTATCATCAATCTAGATACTTCCTTAATCTATTTCTTTTTGAGAGCTTGCAACTAGTAATACTTTCAAGATAGTTGTATTTTCCATAACTTTTCTCTTTAATGCTTGATCTTGTCGTGTAATAATAAAGCAAATACCTATTTTGTCGTGAAATTATCTCCAGAATTCCTAACTAGTTACTTTGAGCAAAGCTGTATACTTGCTTTGCATTCACTTCAGGAATATTACCATACGAATATAGAAATTAAGAGAACTTCCTCAGGTGACAATTTTCTTTGTAATTTCACACGTTTAGGATCTGAAAAGGAATTTATTTTTTTTAGAGATGTTTTAGCTGCTAAAGACAAAGGAAGCTTAAAGTTCTTATTAAATCCAAATAAATGGATTTCTAAAACCTGGAATAAAATTCTTCCTCTGTTATACAATGAAATACACCTTTATAGAAAATTACAAGCTCAAGGAGGTCCCGTAAAATTGTTTGAGATTGGAGTTGGAACAGGATATATATTATTTAGATGCAAAAATGAAATAAAGGATCTTTCAATTAGAGGTTGTGATATTGATACGCATATTGAAACTCCATACACCATATTGAGAAGATTGTTAGGTTTAACTGAGAACATTATAGATCTTGGAATCTATGAACCAAAAGTTCCAACAATTGCTCTTAAGCATAATATCCTTTTAGCCACTTTACCTGAATTTGATTTTCACTGGAATCAATCCCATTGGAGGAAATTTCTACATTCAATTTTTTGTCCTGAAGAATCACAGATAAAGACCTTTCTTCTGGTGACTAATTATCACTCTAAATACAAATTATCTCAAGACCTTCAAACTTATAAAGATATATGCAAACCATTGCTTTGCAGCTCAACTTCTTCAACTTCATCAAATCATTCCCTGATTATTTTCAGAAAAAAAATAAAGAAAAAGTGTAAAAAATAGCTATTTTTCAAAATAAAACTAGATAAAAGTCAACTATTTCAAGAATGGATGTAGCTTTTCAGAAAACCCTGGGGACCAGATAAATTATTTGAAGAGAGCTAAACTAGACAAACAAGGCTTTTATTAGAAAAGCACACATTTATGCTTTTGAAGAGCGACTGGAAGCACGATTCTGAGCGCTGGATACTGAGCTACAAGTTCACAGAATACGCTGCTCAGTTTATTTCCTGCCTCTACTACATCTCAAAAGTCCTGGGCCGAGCACACGTGCTTACAAGGGCGTGTAAGTCCTGAGCAACTAAGGAATCAAAGATCACCTAATTGTCGCAAAGCACTCCAACTCAGAGAACCACAATTTTCAAGAAATTAATGTCACTACATAAACAAGTCTTCGTTGCAATTTTCACCAAGCATTTTCCAAATGAAAAATACCCACCGATGCCAACAAAAGAATCAGATCTTCCTCTGAAGCATCAAATGTTAATTAATCAGGCATGAAGACCCAACGCTTAAGCACAACATGTTTAGCAATGAGGAACAAGTTCATCAGCACTACCGATAACACGAAATTAAGAATGCAACAGGGAATATTTCTACCCGCAGATGCGGAGTTTTACAGAAGATCCGATTTGGACTACTTCGCAGCGAAATGTGATCAGGCAGCTGAAGCAGTTAGAGAACTAAAAAGAAAGCGACCATTTGCAGCAGAGACGACTGCATATGAGGAGGCAGGACAACAAAGAAAGGCTACTCTCTTGCTAGTATATTTGCGGAACATTATTTGCTAATATGGTGTATTACGATGAGAATACCGAACAATTAAAAATATCACTTGAAATTATATGTGCCTCTGAGAAGGTAACCTCGAAGATCCTCCAAAAAAATCTATTAAAATTCTTTTGCTTGGTGGGCATAAATTATCGACAAGGCAAAAAACTTTCTATCAGTCTTCATGCCTCACGTAAGATACGAAAAGAGATATCAATTCTTAAAAAGTCTTTAAGAGCTGATTCACCGAATAGAGAATTTCTATCAATCTGTTCCTCTTTATTAGATGAATTAGATAATTGCCAAAAGATATCTCTAACAGGTTATCAAAATCTTTTACTTGCTGCATCATCAATTCTGAGACAAAGAAGACACTTCGCCAATCTTAGTGAGCTCAAACTATTTCCACATATTATTCATATAGAGACACAAGCAATATGCAATGCAAAGTGCTCATTTTGTGATTACGAATTATTGAAACGTAAAGGCATTATAATGGACGATGAGACAATAAATAAAATCTTTAATGATTTATCTCGCATCCCCAAAGAGCACCAATTTACAATTCAACCATATAAGATTTCAGAACCATTTCTCGAAAAAAGGCTCCCAAAGATTATTGAAAAGTCTCTAGCTTTTCATCCATCTTCCTTTGTCTCTATAATTTCCAACGGGAGTTATATTCCTGATGAATCTATTCATAAAATCTTCGCTCTTCTTCAACAAAGTGATCCTTTAAATCGTGATTCCTTATATGCAGATAGATTCTCCATCACTTTTTCATTAAATGAAAGCAACCCTTTGGAATACAAAAAGCTTATGAGGCTTAATCAGGAAATTACTCTTAAAAATCTCGAAAAAATTCATAATAACTACGAGTATATTAATAAGCCATTTAGGATAACACTTTCTCGTGTAAGCACCTCCGCGCAAGGAGATCAAGATTTTCTACGATTTTGCAAAGAAAAATTCCCACTCTTTTCTCCCGGACTCGCCAAAATGAATGATTGGTCAGGCTCAAACCTATTCTCAAGCAAAAAGCTTGAATCTCAAAATTCACCCAATCAATCTATTTCAATTCAACCCTGTAGAAGGTGGTTTGACTTATCGATAACTGCAACTGGAGAGATCGCTCTATGCTGCATGGATTCAGGCATGGAATCTTACGGACTAGGAAATGTCAAAGATGACGACTGCTTAAAGCTTTATCAAAAAAAATGTAACCAATTCATTCCTTCTTCTCAACAAAGGAAAGATTCTCCTAATCCATGCAAAAGTTGCAACTATTTTCAAGGCAATGATCTAGAGGAGTCTCTTCAGAAACTATCCCAAATAATTAAATGAATGCTTTACTATTAGAGGCTCCAGATGAGCAGGGAAGACACCAAAGTGAGGCTTATGGAGAGATGCATTTAGCAGCAAGGCTTGCAGTAGGTGTAGCGGTAAATGAGAAAGCCGCAAGGATGGAACGAGAACAATTGATCCTCACTGAACAGTGAGCTTCGCTGAGATCAGAGGACGCGGTAGGCCTTCTATCGCTGAGCAAATCTCCTTACCTCCAAATATCTTGGCAGAACTGGCTGTCCGAAGAATGGGTGGAAACTGGAAGCAAAGCTCAGAGGCAGCGAGGCTGACTCCTGACAATTTAAAAAATGGATTTACCAGAACCCAGTATTCAACTCCTATATAGACAACGAGGCTCAATGTCATATCGATCAGTCCTATTTGAAGGCTGCAAAATACCTGCCTACAGCAATCGATAAACCAGTCGAGATCATAGAGAGTTCGAAGACAAGGATTATGTTGATTAAAAGGCTATAATCAATCTTAATAGAATAGTTAATGATGGTTTAACCAATAGGAAGTTAGAGGAACAATTCCAGCAAACGCAAGAGCGCCTAAACTCAATTGAAGGCGATAGAGTTATAGATATGAGCCACATTTAGCTCAATATGGTATAAATAGGGCATGAAAAGAGAAAGTAAGAAGATCTTCAGTTTGGAATCTCATCCAGATTTTGAAGAAATAGACACCCGATTATCTGCTGGTTGGCATGTCTCACCTCACGATAGTGGTCAAAGAAAGAGGTATCTAAAGTCTCTTGAAAGCCATGTTGCACAACCGAACTAGGATTATCTGAAATCCTTTATTGCCTTTAAGACATCTTCCTCCTGCATAGTGCTGAGGTAGGTGTCGCAGTGCATTTTGATCGAATGGCCCATGCACGCTGCGGCTAATCCTGTAGGCCTGTTCATTCGAATAGCTCGTACTGCCCAGGCGTGCCTGACGTCATACAACTCAAGAGCCATAGCTCCGCTTTTCCTTTGAAACCATCCACCCCATTGATCAACATGCCTCTTTGCTTCTAACGATTGATATTGTTTCAGGCTGTTGAATTCATACTCTTTATGTATGTCATTTATATCAAGTAAATCAGCTAATTCTGCGGGCAAAGCCATAGCTGTTCTTGTTTCAGGCTGACCTTTCTTCTTCTTACCTTTATTCAGCGTAATTACTCGAGCTGCTGTTCCACTTTCACTGGGTATCAAGCTGAAAACCTCAGCAGGTCTGCAACCATAAATTAAGAGCGCAGCGGTAGCCCAACCCCACTTCGGATGATCTCTAAGATTCATTACTAACTCTATTAATTGGTCCTCATCTGGACGCTGCCTAATTGTTGGTTCATAGTCACCCTTGATTTCATCTATACGTTCTAAATCTTCTAAGCCAGCTAATTTTGCCAACCTTTTAAAGGTTTTACAGCAGTCAAGTCTTGATTTAGTTCCTTTATCAGTACCAATCCTTATCTCTTTTATATAGCTACTATTTTTATTCCCGTTTCGAATCTCTGCTTGTCTTGTAAGTTTCTGATCTTCAATAACTGAGATAAGGAGATCTACTGTTATTTCTGCATTAGATAAATGGCTTAATCGTTTCAGATCATTGTTAAGCCTGTCCCAAGTTCGCCGCTGTGCATCAGTCCCTTCCTTTCCCTTCCAAAAAGCAAGATGAAGTTTAGAAATTGCGTTATCTACAGAGAGTGTTGTAGGGGTATGTTCAGGATCGAATCTGTCCTTCCAAGGAAGAGGGTCAGGGACAATTCCCTTCTGTTGGAGTAAAGCTGCGAATTGAATAACTCTATTTTCAGCTTCTAATAATGAGCCAGGAATATTAGGCAGGTTTAGAGGGATCCTCTGCCGCTTACTACTCCCATCAGGCTGAACAAAAGTGCCTCGGATATATAGCTGGGAACAACGTTGATCAACCTTCAGGCGGACTCCCTTGGCCTTTATGGACCGATTTATATCATCAAGGTCTATGTCGCTGGTTTTGCCAACCAGAGGCGTTTTACCCCCTTTTGTAAACGAAGGGCTTTGGACCACGTTTGGACCACTTATAGGGGTCACAGTAGACGAAAAGTGATCCAGTGCAAGAGCAGGGACTAAAAACTATCTTCGGCTACAAAACAGTTGAAACCTGTTACCACTAGTGATTGCAGGGCTGTTGCTAGTATGTTTATGGCACCATCGCCAGTGTCAAACAAGGAGGGGTGGTCGAGTGGTTGATGGCTCTGGTCTTGAAAACCAGCATAGGTTCACGCCTATCGTGGGTTCGAATCCCACCCCCTCCGCTCCTAACAACAAACAAATCTAAAAGCACACCTAAAATAGCTATTACAAGAATTACCAATCGTTTTAACTCTTTAGCTAATAAGCATAAACAGACAAGATCATAAGATATTCAAAATGTATATAAGCCTAAGGGAAATGGGCATCTTAGTATTAATATAGTATTACAAATTTCATATCTTTTACCAAAAACAATGATGACCTTAAGGAAAACACTTCTATCAACGTTCATAATTATCATTCTGACTATACATATTTTCATCCCTAACAGGGCTATTGCATTAGAGGCCGATCAACAAAGTGCGGTATATAAATTAGAGAAGAAAATTGCAAAGAGTTATGCTAGTAAGTACTGTAATGCAATAGCAATAGGAGTATCTCAAGAAGGAGCAATCAAACTTGCAATAAGTGAGAATTCAGAAGCCAGCTTCAATCCATCTCTATGGTCTGAACTGTTATTTTCAGGCAAAGAAAATCTAAACCTAGTCAATGAAGAGAGAGTTGCTGATGAAGTCTCTGAAGAAGTAATTAAAAATTGCGGCGGTGCAATTGGACTCAATGGCAGAAAAGGAGTTGAGGAGTTTAAAGATTACTTTAATTCTAAATATATATCAACTAAAAAATAACGCAGAAAAAAAAGCTCTCAACCTAATACAATATTTCAATAATATACATTCCTTAAATAGCAGTTATGGGCATTCAAGTGTAGTTTTAGTTTCTCTACCTGTAACTGGATTTACCCCATTTGCAATAGAGCAAAGATATTTATTTTCATCTGGCCTAGTCGGCACATTTGTGAAGTCTGCGCCATCAATAATTACATTAGAGAAATGTGTATTGAAGGCGAAAGCGTCTTCAAGCACAGCATTAGTAAGGTCTGTACCATCAAAGACTGCTGAATCTAAAGTTGCTTCTCGCAAATTTGCCTTATATAAATTCGCCCCCTGAAGCTTTGCACCAAATAAACTTGCTGCCTCTAAATCTGCTTCTGAGAGATTAGCATCCTTAAGATTTGAAAGATTGAAAGTCACACCTCTAAGATCCTTTTTCGAGAAATCTTCTCCTATTAAATTTTGCTTAGAATAGTCAAATAATGAAATAGCAGGCATCACATTCACAAATAACATTAGGATCAATGAACAAAGACATAGGAAGTGCTTCTGCATTGTTCTTACAGGAATTACAAATAGTTAACATGTGAATCAATTATTGATTCATCAATAATTGATTCTACCATAATTAAGTGTCGGAATTTAAATACATATTCAATATCAATAGGTGCTACTAGAGAATAATAAATTGACATCAGGAAAGCTAGAATTATCTAAGAAGCCAGAATCTCAAACAAAAATATCTGGCAATTATTTCTTAATGGTAGTTGTCAGACAACAAGATCTTAGCTATAAAGAGCAAAAGACTAGACTTAAATGAATTCAAACACGTTGAAAATTCATATAAAAAAACTAATATCAAAAATTGCTTATGGTCAAAAACTAACCCTAGAAGAAAGGCTGCTAATAAGCAAACACGCCAGAAGCAATCGAGAAATATCAGATTTATATAATAAAGCCCGTAAAATTCAGCAACAGCGCGATCAGAAAAGTTCAGATGTTATTGACAAACTACTATATGATATGAATATTGGAATTAGTGACAAAGAAGAAGCCTATAATCCAAAAATCCAAGATCTAGGTGACTGGTTTAGTGGTGCACCACCATGGGTTGCTAGAAGTTGATTTGGCAAGAAAGATCCCAGAATCAAGTTTTACTCAAAAGTGTCTCAAAGATTCCTCTTATAATTCTAATTCTGGAAGGCTCGCTAGCTAAGAGATAAATTTCCGATTGTTTGAGAAGTATTTGTTCTCCATCTACACCTAAGGATTGCCTAACAAAATCAATATCAGATTTAATCCACTCATAGTAGTTTTTGAGCTCAATTTCTAAGTGAAATTGTAATCCATAAGCTAAAGAACCAATGCTAAAAAACTGTTCCTCACATCTTTTACTAAACGCCAATAAATTAGCTTTCTCTGGAAGTAAAATTCTATCTCCATGCCAATGCAAAACATAAATAGGTTGATCAAAATAGGGCATTAGCAGGTCAATCTTTTTGTTTGCTTTAGGATAAATCCTTGCCCAACCCACTTCAGGCTTAAAAACGGGAGGATCACCTTCAACCATTTCTTCAACATCACCACCAGCGGCATAAGACAACAACTGGGCACCTAGGCAAACTCCTATTGTAGGAATCCCTTCTAATATTGCTTTCTTAAGTAGTTTTACTTCTTGCAGTAACCAGGAATAATTTGGATTAAAAATATCTCTTAACCCCATAGGTCCTCCAAGAACAAGGATCGCATCTGTATTTGTTATTAATGGAATTTTTTCATACTTGTAAAGGCGTATTATAATGATCTCAATTCCATACTCAAACGCGAGCGTTGCAAATAGCTGAGGACCTTCTCTTTCAATGTGCTGTAAAACAAAGAGTCGTCTCATGAACTAAAAATTATTTTCCTTCGATTTATAAATCCAAAATAATTTACAAGAAAGCCAAAACCTGCTAGTCTTTACCATAAGAAGAGGCCAATAGTGACAGGACAGGATATTTTGTTACACTCTGCCTTCTTTAAAACTAAAAGATTTTGACAAGAAGCAACTTGTTAGCAAAAGTTCATAGCGTTTTACTTCTGACTTGAGAATTGATTCAACGATGACGTAGGGTGTTAAATGTTAAACCCTCTGTTGCTTCATATTTGCTCGAACTAATCTATGAGTCCAGTTACTACAGCAAAAATAAGCAACTCAGAGCACCTGGCTGATACCTCAAGCTCTGTAAGCAAGAGAGCAAGTACGCTTTCATCGTCTCTTCTAGGCTGGTACGCGGTATGTACTAGCGAGGAAATAAAGGCCGACGACCTATATTTTTTCTCTTTTTATAATGAGCCTTTGGTTTTATTTAGAGATAAAGATTCCAAAGTCAGATGTATTAAAGACTTATGCCCTCACAGAGGAGCATCATTTAGAGGGGGTGAGAATAAAGAAGGAATAATTACATGTCCATACCATGGAGGCAGGTTCTCAGCAGAAGGTGAATGCTTAAATCTAGACAGGTTAACTTGTAACCACATTATTGATTCAAACTACAATAATTATGCAAAGAAAATTCATCTGAATCAATATCCATGTATTGAAAAAGGAGGCTATTTATATATTTACTATTCAGGTGAATCCAACGTTGATCCAAAAGATATAGAGATTAAATATCAATTAGATGATATTTTACCGGACTCCTTTGGTTTTAATACATCAGAGTATGCATATGAACAAGTATTTGTAGATTTTAAATGTGATTGGGCTAGAATCATTGAAAATCATCTGGATATATTGCATATTTTCTGGATACATGGAAATACAATTCCAGATAAAGATGTTAATCGAAATACAATAACAAGCTTTAACCAAGAAATCAAAGGAGATCATAGATACATAGAGAGTGTGTACAAGCATAAAGATAAGGATAAAGAAGAATTTATTACCCTTAGGTTTGTCCCGCCTGGCAGGGTGATGATTTACAAAGGAAAGCCAGAACAAGCAAGATATCTCCAAGTTCTAGACCACATTCCTTTAGCACAAAACAGAGCGAGAGTAATAGTAAGACATTACAGAAAATTCCTTAAAAATAAACTCTTTACTAAATTAATATTATTTAAACCACTTCAACATAGGATATTTTATAAGATTTTCACAGAAGACTATCTTGTCTTAAAAACCCAAACATTTAATCAGCAAATGGGTTATATAAAAAAGGACAGAGTTAAGTTGTTAGGTGAAGATAAGATGATCCAGTACTACTGGCAATGGCTAAATATGAAGCTAGATGAGAGTAATCCTTGGCTTATCCATCCCACAGATGTACATACAAATACAGTATACAATGACATTCCAATGATTTATCCACCAGAAAACCCTAGCCTGGTAAACCAAACAAATAGATCAATAATTTTTAATCTTATTCTTAGAGTTATTCCCTTAGGACTTCTTATTTTATTAATATAATAGAGCTTACAGATTTTTAATATAGGATTACAATAATTACTGTCTATATCTATTTATTATGAGTAATTACAATGAAAGGCCTGCATGGATGAATTGGGCTTACTTAGGTATTTTTATTTGGAGCACCTGGCTAATTGGTTCATTCTGGATTGAGCGAATAAACATAACTAATTAAATTGAACTTAATGCCAGAACACTTTTTTAAAAGAAATAACGCTAATACAAACTTCCTCAAATAAAAAATAGGTCACACAAATGTAACAAAAGAAACGAAGATTGGTAAGGCATGAAATGACTTACCTCGATTAATGCATTAGGAAGGTATTGATTTAGATCTTTCCATGTCAGTAGGAATTTACTTCGCAACAACCACAGGAAAAACAGAGGATATAGCTGAAAGGCTGCATCAGCTTTTAAGTGAAGCTAATGCTCCTAAAGATTTAGCGGATGTTTCTGACGTTAGCGAATTGTTATCTCATGAGGGAATCATTTGTGGTATTCCAACATGGAACACGGGTGCTGATAGTGAAAGGTCTGGAACTGCGTGGGACGAAATGTTAGACGACATAGGAGCACTTAATCTGTCAAGAAAAAAGGTTGCTATCTTCGGATTAGGAGATTCATCTACATACACAGAAAATTTTTGTGATGCTATGGAGGAATTACACTCCTACTTTGTAAAGGCCGGAGCAGATATGGTCGGATACGTAAACAAAGGCGATTACACTTTCGAAGAATCCAAAAGTGTAATTGATGAATCATTTTGTGGACTCCCTCTAGACGAAGATAGTGAATCAGATATGACTGATATTAGAATTGATAATTGGGCAAAGCAATTAAAGCGGGAAATGAGCGGACTGTTCTAATCAAAAAATACGAACTTTAAATAGATAAAACTTAGATAGATTTAACCTGTAAGGTTCTGGTTTGATTTCGAATAAATATAATAGTGTAAATTATAGGAAGTAGTTGATCATTATCTATGGATAAGAACTCACCATGGCTTGAAATAAAGAATGTTGATGCTTGGCTTGGAAATACTATGATTTTTAATTCTCTAGATTTAGAATTATATTATGAGGATAATACAGTGATATTAGGCCCAAATGGTTCTGGGAAAAGCACGCTTATTAAACTAATAAATAGAGAAATATATCCAGTGGTTAAAAGTGACTCAGATATCAGAATTTTTGGCAATAATAAAATAAATATCTGGAAATTAAGGTCTAAAATAGCTTTTGTATCAACCGATATAGAGAAAAGAATTTTACCCTCTACAAAAATAAATACAATTCTTATGTCATCTTTATATGGATCTTTTAATGCCGTTAATAGTCAGGTCAAAGTAAACCCTAAATTCATTGAAAAGGTTGAAAAAATTAAAGCCGAAATGGAACTTGAAGGCATTATGAACAAAAGGTATGGAGAATTATCTGACGGACAGAAACGTATTTTGATAATTTCACGTGCATTAATTATTAATCCAAAAGTATTAATTCTTGATGAACCATTAAATAGTTTGGATCTAAAATCTCAAATAAAAGTATTATCGGTAATACAATCTCTTGCAAGAAGTGGTATTACATTAGTTGTTGTCACTCACAGGATAGAATCTATCTTTCCAGAAATTAGTCGAATACTACTCATTAAAAATGGAACATTAACAAAGGACGGAGTTCCAAAAAATATATTAACTTCAAAGTTGTTAAGTCAGACTTTTGAAACACCACTTAAAGTAATAGCAGAGAATGGATATTATCGTGTATTTCCTGATAAGCCTTAAATCACTTGCTTATTAAAATAATTAGGCAGATTAGTAATATGGAAATATAAATATACCAAAATTTATTTAATTTATGTGTTTTTGGAAAAGTTAATTGAGAACGAGTATTCCTACTTCCCTTTACAGAACCACAATCCAGGCAAATGAGCCTTCCTGCTAATGCTCTATCAGCTATTAACCTGCTACTACCACAACCTTCACAAAAACTTGATTTCCTATGTCCCATTTCAAGATTGATTAATTAATTTTGGTCGCTTAAATATTACCCAATCATCGACTAAGAAAAAAGCCCTGTCAAATGACTTACAGTATTAAGTTTAGTCTCTCTTCTAAAGGATATAAAAGGTAAACCTTAAATATAAGAATCCAAAAACATTAAAGGATTATGCATAGTCTCTGAAAAAGAAAGTAATGAGGTAGGTCTATACGAATAAAGAAGTTTTTTATTACTATCAAATAAAAATGTTCCTCCTCTTTGCGTTAAATTAATTCCTTTTGGCATATAATCATTCCAATTATACAAAATTTCTATCATATTTTGTAACCGAAAAGTTGCAAGTTCAAATGGCCTCTGAAAACCTTGCCCCCCCAAGCAAGAGAACAAAGAGCCACTAATAGCAGGAAGAAAACCTATCTTGATTTTGCTATCATTAGAGAACTTCTGCAAAGAATTCTTATCACCTAGATAGCCACGCAAAACCTCTGCAAGAGTACCTGGTGATCCAACTCCTGCACACATACATAATAACCTCAAACCTGAGTTAAAAGGCAATTCGGGACCAGCTGATAATCCTATTGAATTATGAAGGTTATTCCCTGTCTGGACTACCAAGTCATCTGGGAACAGTTTAGTATAATTACAAAATTTTCTTTTACCATTGTCCCCTCCTATACCAATAATCTTTATATCAATTCCTTTAGATTTTATGAAGGAATATTGTTCAACCAATGCCTGAACATACTCAAAACTGTCAAAGTCTCCAAGAGGTCCTAAAATCACAACCAACTTCTTCCTTTGATCAGAAAAAAAACTATTTCCAATCTCATCAAAAATAGCATCTGAGGCAACCTTTGCGTCCATAAACACTATACTATAACACTATTTAATTATAATGTTATAAAAGACAAATAACAAGTCCAGAAAGACAGCGATTCAGGTGAAAATTCTCCCGGTGATTATTTTTATTTTCAAAACCTTAATTTTTGGCTTTATAAACTAATATACCCAAGAGGAAAGATCTGATTCAAATGACAGCATTAATAAAGATGATTAATACTCATCTTGCGTGTGAATTTCAAGCTAGTCACACATATCTCGCTATGTCTATATGGCTCAGAGAAAAAGACCTCGCGGGATTCTCCTCATACATGCAAACAAAAAGCCAAGAAGAAAGAAGTCATGCAGCAAGATTAATCGCTTACCTTGTTGATGCAGATGCAAAAGTAGAATTGCCAAGCATAGATGCCCCTCAAAGAAGTTGGAGCTCCACTCAAGATCTCTTTGACCAAGTATATGAACTGGAGCAAGCTGTTACAGCTTCAATCAACAAAATATATTCAATAGCAGAACAAGCAGGAGAAAGAAGTGCTACTGCAATGCTTGACTGGTTTGTAGCTGAACAGCTCCAGGAAGAAGCCGAGGCCAGATTTGTAAGGAAACGGCTTAGACTTGCGGGGCAAAACAGTGCGGCCCTTTTACTACTTGATCAGCAATTCCTAGATGGCACTGCTTTAACAACTGTCAAGGCAGGTCCTGCAGGACTTGCAAATAATGTTTAATTTTTAGAGAATATAGAGATATATATAATTTTCTTGTTAAAGCCTCTAAACAAATTTTGTTTATTTTTTAAATTAAATCTGAACTGAACAATCCACTTTATTTGAAGTGTCCCAAAATCATGACCAATGTACTCATGAACATCACAATGAATCCTAAATACTTACAAAGGTAACCAATTATATTTATCGAAAGTGCATAAAGAACATGTGTAATAAGCCCTGTGAAGACCACATTCATCATTCAATTAACGAAAATATGTTTATGGAGCACTTTGCTTCTATCTCGTGCAGACGTATGGAAACCCGAACGTCACTTATGACTGGTATGAGGGTAATTCTGGTGTTGTAAGGCCGATCCGGAAAATTTATCGCTGCTCATGCTGCTCATGCTGGGCTGATGATGTTCTGGGCTGGTGCCTTCACACTTTTCGAGCTTGCTCGCTATGACACTTCATTACCCATGGGAAACTAGGGGTTAATTTGCTTGCCTCATCTAGCTGGACTAGGTATTGAACGAGGCTTTTTTCTTTTCTTCATCACTTACAGAAATACCGCGCTAAAACTTAAATTCTCAAAAATCTGTTCTCCAACGACAGCACTAAAAACTCCACAAACCGCTTAGATCAAAAATTCTTGGAGCGTTTCCATAAACATTAAATTTATAAAGTCATGAACATAAAACAATTAAAACTTTTGGGCTAAAAAGCACCTTCAAGTGTGACTTTCAACACCAGATCAACTAACAAACAGCGAGATCCGTCTCAACAAACTCTTGCTATTGAGAATCGCTTGCAAAAAGGCCTCTTGTTCGTATAGGTTGAGACGAGTTCTCAACAAGCTCGCGAATTACATAATGGGCTTCCGTTTTTTACCTGACGAACCAGTATCAGCAGTTCGAATGCCTACTGGACATTCTGTATTAATTGACCCTTCTGCAAGGTCAGGAAATGCCTGCCTTGAGGTAATAGAAGGAGTCGCTCGTGTTTATTGCCCATGCGAAGAAACAGAAGGCATGACACTTGCTTTTCTGCAATCTGGTGATCAACTACGAACTGACCGACTGTGCAGTGATGGGGTATGCGTAGAAGCTCTAACCCCTCTTTGTTTTAGAAGTGATGCTGAAATTGAAGACTCGCACGGTTTTGATGCCGTTAACGAGTGGACTCTGCAACTTCTAAGGATTCGTCATCTAGGTAGTGCAGAACAAAGACTTCAAGCTCTCCTAGCTCTCTTAGTCAACAGACTAGGTAGACGCTGTGGTGACTGGTGTGACCTTCCTTTCAGACTTACACACGAAAGGATTGGCGAGCTTATTGGCTCTACGAGAGTTACCTCAACCCGGCTAATTTCGCGACTTAGATCAGCTGATCTACTAAGTGTTCCAAATGGAGAACAAATTCTTCGACTCGCACCGATTCTTATTGAATCAGCACCTTTAGCCACTTAACACTAAAGATATGAAAGACATCCGACACACAAGTACATTCAACTTATCAGAATCACTAATTGGCAGTTTATGCAAGGAAATGGACTTAATAAGAAATAGATATTGCCAAATATTAGGTTCAATAACTAATTGTCATGACAAGGGGTTATTAGTTAGGCTTTATTCTGAAAAAAATAAATTAATTTCTAGAAAAGAAGAGATCTTCAAAGCAGCAAGATCCTGGAAAAACAGCAATCAATTTGATCAATTATCTATCGAATTTTTAATTGAGATAACAAGTCGACCTTTAATTACCTCTAACAGTTAATATCTTTAACAGAAACTAAGCAACTTTTGCTGGTTGACTTATACCCTGACTTAACTCGCCATCAATAATTAGCATCGCAGAAGGTTGATTCTGTGCATACTTGATTCGTCCTAGTAAATGAGCAAATTGGTGCTCAGATTGAACCTGTTCCTCGATAGTAGGATCAAGAAAAACAGTCGTCCTCATATCAGATGATCTTTCTGCTAAGGAATAAAGCTGATGCAAAGAGCTTGTTACATCAGCCTCCATTTGAAATGAAAATGACATGATCTCCTCTATAGAAGACCAGTCCTGACGAGGGGCACTTATGTCTTCTAGTAATACTGTTTGTCCCCTAGCTATAAGGTAATCAGCGAAATTTCCAGCATGAACTTGCTCGCTTTGTGATTCCATTTTAAAAAACTCTGAAAATCCTCTTAATTCACGCTCTGCAAACCATATAGATAACGCGAAGTAAAAAACACTTGCTTTCCTCTCCATAGTCAGGTGCTGCTGAAGAGCATCAACTAAAGCCGACTCAATTGGCTGAGCCAAAGCTCTCCCCGCAGGTCCGAGAGAGACATTTACAGAAGTACTAGAGGTTGAGACTGTCATTTGAACTCAAGAAATCATAGTAAAGAAGCTGTTCAAAAATGAACTGCCACAAGAGAAGGTCAAGCCTATGTAAAAAATGATACATCAACTTGACGTAATTAAAAACTTTTCCACTGTGCGATATAAACGTTGTAGAATGCGAATCAATCTCAAGAACGCTATCTCTAATTAATTAATGGCCAATCAAATAGGTCAGAATTTATTCTCTATCCCCATCAGGAAGGGGCCAATTCAAAGCAAGAAGAAAACATGTAAAAAACATAAATGTTCTAAGTGGAAAGGCGGTAAATGTCAGTGTGGTAAAAATTAGTTTTTAGGCTTAGGGAGTTTAATACATCATACATTTAACTTCCAGTTAGTTGAATCAATAAGAAGATGATCTAAATTAAAGAGTGCACCTAATTCCACCAGGGAATAAAATTCCATTTTTACCATTCATAAAATTAAGATAACATCTATCACCAGCCTTAAAAGAAATATCTAAAGGTTGACGAACATGCAATAAAAGATTCCCTAATTCTATTCTTAGCAACCATTGATTCCCTAGAAATTCCAAACTTTGAATAAGTGCTGCTCCACTAGGATCACTACTGATTTGAATGGCTTGCTCATCAACCATTAACTCAGTAAAATTTTCTTGATCTGAAGTCCTAGGACTACTCAAAGGACCAAGAGGTGTAATCCAACTGCCGCCATTTGTACTCACGGGGAGAATATTTCGCTGCAAAACAAAACGACCAACAAAAGGTGTTGCCGGAGTATTAACAATTTCTCTAGGTGTCGCACACTGATCTAACGTTCCATCACGAAGCACAGCAACACGATCACAAATAGCCAGGGCTTCCTGAGGGTCATGGGTAACCATAATTCCACTTGCTCCACAAGTCTTTAGTACTCCTGACAGTTCACTTCGTAATCTCACTCTGACCTCAGCATCAAGGCTAGAGAATGGCTCATCCAAAAGAACCAAGGAAGTACCTGGAGCAAGGGCTCGTGCCAAAGCTAATCTCTGTTTTTGACCACCAGAAAGTTCATGAGGATATCTATTCCTAAATGGTGTTAGACCTAACAAATCCAAAAGCCATGCTGCACGATTTTTATTCTCTCTACGCTTCAAGCCAAAACATGTATTTTGCCAAGCATCTAAATGTGGGAAAAGTGCGTAATCCTGAAAAACCATCCCAACATGTCTATGCTCTGGAGGAACAAGAATTTTCGAAGAAGAAACTTCCTTTCCATTTATGTAAATAGAGCCTCTAGCCGGCCTTTCAAAACCAGCTATTAATCTAAGAAGAGTTGTTTTGCCCGATCCAGATGGGCCTAAAAGACCAACAAGTTCGCCATGGTTTAGATTTAATTTAATCATTTTAATTGCCCAGTCATTTCCAGAGCTACACTGATAATGATGCCAAATATCTTCTATTTTTAAATGTAAATTAGTCACAATAGAGTTTGATTAATAAGATAGTTCCACCAACCTGGCAGAAAGCAGAAAAGATCCCTCGGGATCAATAATCTGCAAATCATGCTGCTTGCGAAGAATGCTTATTTGCCTAGTAACTGTAGATCGAGTAGTACCAATCAGTTCAGCCATACGTGCATGACCCAAAGAAAAAGGCAAAAAATAACCATCCCCCCTTCTAATTCCGAAATGATTTACAAGCAATTTTAAAAGAGCAATTAAACGAGCATCAGCTCCGACTGGATGACGGACCAAATGTAAGTCAAACATCCATTTGCATAAAAGGTCATCTTCACTTTTGGAATCCTCAAAATAATTGATTTCTAAAAAAGTTTCAGTAAGTGCTTCTAAAAGGAAATTTGTTTCTACAGGAAGTCTTACCCAAAAACTTTCATCCTGGGCTCCACAAAATGCCAGAGTTACATCTGGAAGCATATTCCCAAAAGAGCCTGACAACCTTGCAACACCTTGTCTAAAGAGAATACGAACCCACCTTCTCCTATCAGCAGGAGGCGAGAGAAGAAAAGTATGGCCCTCCTTAAGATCTATAGCAATAGCAGATTCCAGTTTCTATTCGCTCCAACTAAATAATAACTGTCCTGCAAATTTGAAAGTAAATATACATTCAATAGGTTTATACAAGTCTTCCTCATAAAAACCTCTTAAATCACTTAAACTCTTAAAAAAAACTGCCATAAGATAGAAGCTCTTAAATACTGTAATATTAAATTCATTATAAATAGACCTTTGGTTAAATCCCTTCTATTTGAAGGATCTTCAAACAAACCCAACAAAATCAAGACTCAGAGTAACTTTTTATACATAGCCATGTATCTTATTATGCTTGGATTCTATTGATTTTATCGGCAACGAAATAGAGGGAAGAAAATTGACCAATAAAGCTTTTAGGAACCTGGAGAATTTATTCATAAGACTATTAGAGTAGGATTCTTCAAAGAAACGAGACCAGTTAATTACTATTATCTAAAAATAAATTAAATATAGCCAAAATGCTAAGCTAAGAAGGAAATACTAATAAGCATTTTCGTGCAGACAAAAGGTTCGATAATCAAGAATTTATTCAAGGCTTTTATCTTTATATTTGCTTTTATTACTATTACATATTTTGTTAATACCTATGGTGTTAACAAAATAAAAGAAAATATAGGTCAAATAGGTGAATTTATTCCATTAGGAATTTTTTCAATGAGATTTATAAGTATAATAATACCAGCTTTGCCTAGCACAGCATATTCTCTATTGTCTGGTGCATTATTAGGCTTTAAAAAAGGCTTACTAGTGATTTGTCTTGCAGATTTAATTTCCTGCTCAATTAGTTTTTACTTGTCAAGAAAGTATGGACGATCCATTGTCAGAAAAATCGTTGGAGATAATTCCATGAAAAGAATTGAAAATTTTAGCAAGAATAATATAGAAGGTAATTTCTTCCTGATGACTGGGATACTAATGACTGGTTTATTTGATTTCTTCTCATATGCAATAGGACTAACAAAAACTTCATTCAAAAAGTTCCTTCCTGCTCTATTCTTAAGTATTATACTTTCCAATCCTCCAATTGTTGGACTAGGATCAGGAGTACTAAACGGAGGCCGTCAATTAATAATATTTGCTCTCATAGGGATTTTCCTTTTGTCTATAATTTCAGCAAAAATCAAATTCCGCAATTTAAATTAAGGAGTTTACACTAGGTCTAATATTTGTTCTTCTCTGAATTTATCTGTATAATTAAAATCCGTGCAAGAATATAGCACTTATTCTTTCTGGAGCAACCTGATTTGGATCAAAAAAGTAAAGCAGAAATAATATCTAAACGGCTTAACGAATTATATCCTAAGCCTAAAATTCCCCTAAGTCATACCAACGAATTCACCCTACTAATAGCAGTATTATTAAGTGCTCAATGTACAGATAAAAAAGTTAATGAAATCACTCCAGATTTATTTAGAAAGGCCGATAACCCTGAATTAATGATTGATTTAGGCAAAGAAAATATTTTAAATATTATAAGGCCTATAGGTCTTTCAAAAACAAAAGCAAGTCATATTTACAGGCTTTCCTTAATGCTTAGGGATTATTTCAATAGTAACGTTCCAGAAGATCTAGAAGCATTAAAAACGCTTCCTGGAGTGGGACATAAAACTGCAAGCGTCGTAATGGCTCAAGCTTTTGGCATACCTTCCTTCCCGGTAGACACGCATATTCATAGGCTCTCTCAGAGATGGGGACTTTCAAGCGGAAAAAATGTTAAACAAACAGAAAAAGATTTGAAAAGGATTTTTAAAAAATCTGAATGGAATAGACTTCATCTCCAAATGATTTATTACGGCCGTGAGTATTGCACTGCAAGAGGATGCAAGGGAATCTATTGTGACTTATGCAAAGAATTATACCCAGAAAGAACTCAACCAATAATTACTCAAAAGCCCTAGGGTATTAAACCTTCAGCAGAATCTCATTGTCAATCTAATACTTCTAATTAATTAATGATTAAGAATTAATCTTTATCGAGAGCATTAACTAGGAAGCATTTACATTTAATCTATATCTCAACACATCTCAATAAAACACATTATAATCTAATAAATGAATTACCAAGTTCAATATAGTCATGAAAATTGCTATTAGTGGCGCTTCAGGGAAAACTGGTTCTCGAATAGCAGAAGAAGCTATTGCATCAGGCAACAGAGTGAGATTATTGCTCCGCAAAGGTTCTTTTTTGCCAAACACCCTATCAGGTCAAGAAAAAACAGTAATTTCTTTAAATGACTCGATTAGCATAGAAAAATCTCTAGATGGGTGTGATGCACTAATAATTGCTACTGGAGCAAGGCCATCTATTGATCTAACTGGACCTGCCCGAGTAGATGCTTTTGGAGTTAAGCAACAAGTGTTGAGTTGTCAGCGATCTGGAATCAAAAGGATTTTATTAGTTAGTTCTCTCTGTGCTGGAAGGTGGATACACCCTCTAAACCTTTTCGGCCTAATACTTGTATGGAAAAGAATAGGAGAGAAAGCACTTGAAGAGAGTGGACTGGATTGGACTGTTATTCGACCAGGAGGTCTTAATGAAGAAGAAGAAGAACTAGAAACTCAAGGTATTCGTTATACTGCTGCAGATTTCCAACAAGATGCATATATTCCCCGACGACTTCTTGCAAAATGCTGCATAGAAGCACTCCAAACTCCTGAATCCAAAAATAAGATCATTGAAGTTACAAGCAGCAAAGAACAGCCTTCTATCACAATGAAACAAGCATTGAAAGACATTGCGATATAAACGGATTATTCTTCTAAAAAGTTGATTTATTTATGAGAACCAACGCCAAAATCGATGCGTTGCAACTTATGTTGACAGACCTTCGTACTCGAAATGAACCCATCAGACATAAAGCAGCCTTTAGAGGATGTCAACCAGAGTTCCAAAACCTAGTGACCAAGCTAATTGAACAGCTAGAAGACGAACTACTGCAGGAAAAAAAGGTCTTCAGGGACCAAGACTCTTAATAAATACAGAGTGCTAAAAATATTCAATACATATCTTCGATAGCTTAAAAAGCTGTTCATCCACTAAATGATTTCACAGAGATATTTTAATTGCAATCCTCAAAAGCCTTTATCAACCAAGCTCCAAACAAGCCAATCCATAAACCTCATTCATAGAAGTTGGTGGTTGTTCACCTCTATACATTCTTAAAGTTTGTGAAACAGGTCTAAACCCAAGATCCTCAAATAAAGCTTCGGCTAAAGGATTACAACCCGGGGAATCAAGCAGAACAATACCGGGATGAGATTTAATTAATCTCTTCAATAGTAATTCGGCCAATTGTGGGCTATCTGCCAAAAGTGGGCCAATCCTCCACCCTTCACCATGCTTAAGAAGACAAGGACGAATACGTCCAAACCCATGACAAAAACCATTTTGATCAACTAAAGCTAAAACATTCCCAGAAGGATGTCCTAGCCAGTCCGACAAGAAATGAGGGCGCGGACTAGGCTCCCGCTTAGCGTCATAACTTTGAATTGCGACATCAGGAATCTCATCTCCCCCTAAAAGTTTTAACCCTTCTTCTTTGCATTCCGAATTAAAATTATCAGCTAAAACACTCTCAAGCCCGGACCATTCCCACCGAGTTGTTAAAGAAGAAGAAACAAAACCCCAGCTTGCATAATCATTTACACGATCTAATGCAGCCTCCAATCCAATACAAGAAAGGCTAGATAAATGAGAAAGAGCATGTTTCCATAACGCTATTCCGTATCCACAACCTCTCCTTTCAGGGATCACCATGAACAATCCTATGAATCCATAATTTGAGTTGTATCTAACCCCAGAAATACAGCCAATAGGCTCTCCACTAAGCCAACCAACCCATATCCCTTGGCGATCAGTGTGCCGATATATATCCACATCACCCGCTCCAGGAGAAAACCCCTCACGCCTTGCCCATTGGGTTACACGAGAAATATCATCAGGTTGCAAAGGCTTGATTTCTAAAGAAGGAGCCATCTGGTTAAATCAAAAATCAATCATTGAAATGCTTCTTCAAAGAAGCCCTACTATCCTTACTTCTATTTACGCAGATAGGTAAAAGAATCAGCTTAAGAACACTTTCTAAGTAAAAGTCAATTTCAGCAAATCAAAAACAAAGCGATATCATCTATTCATTAATTTTGATCTTTTGTTGCTCTTAAATTACTTTCATACGCAACAGGAACCAAAAACAGAAAAAGAATCCACCAAGATAATATTAATAATGTTGCGGTAATTTTTATCCACAATAATTGAACATAAGAAAAAAGAATATATAAGAAGATTATTCCTGAAAGCAAAATACTCCATGGTTTACACCAAAAAGGTTTTTCACTCCAGTATCCAATAGAGACTGAGCTAGAATCTTTGGAATTCATTTAAACTCTTCTAATTTTCCTGAACGATCTAGATCTGCAAGAGTCTCATAGCCTCCAGAGAATTGCTCGTCAATAAATAACTGCGGGAAAGTAGACAAATTAGTTTTCTTCTTTAACTCAGCAAAAGCATCATCACTATCAATAATTCGAACTTTACAAGGAATTTGATTTGTCCGAAGTATTCTTAAAGCACGAGATGACCAAGGACACTTCGGTAATATTGCTATCTCTATTCGAGGTTCTCTAGATTTCAAAAAAGGTTCTCCATTTACTATTTTCTGTGATGGCTCATCCAATAAGCCCAGCAACAAATCAACACCTTTTAAAACCTTACTTCCGCTCTCAAGATGGCCTCCCCAAACCTGACAATCACCATCAGAAATACTCAAGTGCAAATGAACTCCCTCCGGTGAAAATGTGCCATTCAATGTAATTATTTCTAAATTCCCCTCCAAAACAGTCGAAGTCGGTCGACCAGGACACTGAAAAGCAGCTCTAGACAAATTGCCGACAACACTCAAAACGAATCCCGAGAGTCTTTTCTCTTTTCCCTGCTGCTCAATAACTTCACGCAAATCGCTACCTGGATCAAGTTTCAAAGGCAACGACCTCATGAGAATCTCCTCTACTGCAACAAGACTAAAAGATCACCTGAATATCACATAAAGAATTACCAATAACGATGGTCAAATCTAATCAACACGCTGGAACTCGCCTGCAACCCGAACCCAAGAATCCTCATGCAGGCTATAGTTCGAATGTACTATAGCCTGCATGAGGATTGCTCCAGTGGCCAAGGATTCTCGTTTTCTAGACATAAGCCATAGAGACCAAGTTGTCGTTCTTCAACCCGACAAAAAAGATTGGTGGAGAGGACGAGTGATCCATGTCATCAGTGGCGCGCGAGGCTCAGAACCCTCTTTATTTCAAATTGCATGTATAGACACTGGCGTAATTCGTACCGTAAATGCCGATCTAGTTACAAGGAGAATAGAAAGCAAACCTCCTGAGCAAGATCAACCAAGTCATTTCTCTTCCATTTTTTGAACAATAAAAAGCATTGCCGCAAGGGAAGCCGCCAAGGCAAAAAGCAA
>QCFN01000007.1 GCA_003280245.1 Prochlorococcus sp. AG-363-J23 | reverse complement strand
GAAAATTTTGAAGGTAGTAGTCCGGATAGATTTCTTTTTTTATTTCAGTAGGTATTTCTCTAACTTTTCTTTTTTTTCTCCTTTCCCAGGTTGAAGGGAGATCTATCCATACCAAGGGGTATCGACTAGCCCATTCAAGCCAGGGAGCATCAAATAATTGGCTTTTTGGATATATACCTTCCTCGGCTTCTGACCAATCAGTTTGTTCAAGAGAGGCCATTGACTTGCGCAGCTCAACTAGTAACTCAAATGGAATAGGCTTTGTCTTAGGTATCGACTCTGGTGCTAGCCATTCCATTAGCTTTGTGCTGAGCTCTTTGTGAGCAAGCCCTGCAATGCCTTTTCCTTGTTGAAGGGCCTGATACGCGATCTTGGTGAAATTTGGCGAAGCCATGAGATTGCGATAAAGAACTTCTTAAGGCGAATAGGAGTCTATTCTGAGAAGTTTTAAAAGAGAGAAAACCTTAAGGGTTTGATTTGATTAAATATATAATCAATTCAAGTATTTGTTAAAAGCAATTAGATATAAAGTATAAATTTTGCATAGATCTCTTCAAATATGCTTTGGATCGAAGCTTATATTTTTTATTCCTTAAAAGTCATAACATCAGAGTTGTTAGAGATATTTTGATGTTCCAACGTGCATTATTTAGGGCTAGAAAGATTAGCTTTTAGATAGATTAATGTCTATTTTTTTATTGATTACAATATTTATTTGTGATGGAGTCCAAAACTATTTTTATCTTTTCCCATTTATAGTACGGTTCTAATTGCTTTAAGCCTCGTAGGTTTTTGATTATAAGCTTTGAAGTTGATTTTGCCTCTCTGCATGATGTTTCATAGTCTTCACCTTGTATGGATCGATCTAATTGTTCTAGATTTTTATCGATTGCCTGTTTTTCCTTTAGTGGTAAATTTCTGTTGATAGGATAAATGAAAGATGTAATGGCTCCATAACTAATAATTGCTACTAGGCCAAAGGACCAATATATATTTTTTGAAAAAAAAGAAAGCTTTTCTTGCATTTCTCGGTGAATTTATTTTTAACTTGGATCTTTAGGCTTTTAAGCCATGAAATTGAAAGTGTAAAGGAGCTTTAATCTTGTTGTTTGGATCCTTAGATATAAACTGTGATTTTTGTCTGGCTGTTTTTTGGGTTGCGAATGATAAAAAAAGAAGTAACCGAAATTTAGCTTCTGTTACTTCTTTTTGGGCTAGCTTTACTTGTTAAGAAGGTAACTTAGAGAACTTACTATGCGTCATAATACATAGTGAATTCATGAGGATGAGGCCTCTGGCGAAGTTGCTGTACCTCTTCGTATTTGATTTCTATCCAATTGTTTATGAAATCTTCGGTAAATACACCGCCTTCTCTTAGATAGGCATTGTCAGCTTTTAGGGCTTCTAGAGCGTCATTAAGTGAGGATGGAACAGTATCGATATTTGCCAGATCTGCCTCTGGGAGCTCAAATAAATCTACGTCAACACCCTCTCCTGGATCAATTTGATTTTTTATTCCATCTATTCCAGCCATCATCATTGCGCTAAAAGCTAGATATGGGTTTGCCAAAGCATCTCCAGATCTGAATTCCAGGCGTTTTGCTTTGGGATTTGGTCCTGTTAGAGGTATTCGTACTGCTGCAGATCTATTTCCCTGCGAATAAACCAAATTAACAGGGGCCTCGAAACCAGGTACTAGCCGCTTATAGCTATTGGTTGATGGGTTTGTGAAAGCAAGGAATGAAGGTGCATGTTTCAGAATTCCTCCGATATACCATCTGGCTGTTTGTGACAAGTTTGCGTAGGTACCTTCTCCAAAGAAAAGTGGCTGTCCTCCTTTCCAGAGGCTTTGATGAACATGCATTCCAGTGCCGTTGTCATTGAAAACTGGCTTTGGCATGAAAGTGGCTGTTTTACCGTATTTTTTTGCGATATTTCTAACGACATATTTATAAGTCATTACATTGTCAGCAGCTTCTATGAGTTGAGCAAATTTCATCCCTAGTTCATGCTGACCAGCTCCTGCTACCTCATGGTGGTGTTTCTCTATGGGAATTCCTAGATGTCCCATAAGTAGGAGCATTTCTGAACGTAAATCTTGAGCAGTGTCATTTGGGGCAACTGGAAAGTACCCTTCTTTTACTTGAATTTTGTAAGCAAGGTTTCCACCTTCTTCTACCCTTCCGGTGTTCCATGGCGCCTCTATGGTGTCTACGTTGTAAGAACATCCTCCCTCGTTTGAGCTATATCTAACATCATCAAAAATAAAAAATTCAGGTTCAGGGCCAAAGAAAGCCTCATCTGCAAGACCTGTGCTGGCAAGGTATGCGAGTGCTTTTTGTGCTAGAGCACGTGGACATCTTTCGTAGGGTTCTCCACTTCTTGGCTCCTGGATAGAGCAAATTAAGCTAAGAGTCTTATGTCTATAAAAAGGATCTACCCATGCCGTGCTTGCATCTGGCACCATGCACATGTCTGATTCATTGATGGCTTTCCACCCGCGAATAGAAGAGCCATCAAAGGCAAGTCCAGTTTTAAAAGCTTCTTCATCAACCATATCTGCAGTAACTGTCAGATGCTGCCACTTTCCATGTAGATCAGTGAACTTAAGGTCAACAAGTTCAATTCCTTCATCTTTTATTTGACGGAGAACGTCTTGAGAAGTTTTGCCCATAGCCGGGGTATCTATAAATACATATATCCAAAACTAATTAGTTGAAGGCCATTTTTTTTGTATCAATAAGTACTTTTTCTTGAATGCTTATTTTTACTTCTTTTTTTGTTATACCTGCAAAAGCCTTGTTGGACCCGTTGCTTTAGGCACGACACGGTCTAGGGGAATAGTAAGATATGAGTGGTTTTTCTTGTTATGAGCCATTGCAATCTCTCTATTAATATCACAAGGTTAATGACATCTGTTTAGGCTTTCCGTCACTGATCAAAGTAATGGCTTTTTCGAAGATGCAATACATGCCAAGTGTGAATCTCAATCACCACAAGGCTTTCCAACCTATTTGCACTCCTGAACGATTGCTGCTTGGTCCAGGCCCTTCAAATGCACACCCTGATGTTTTAAAGGCGCTTTCGTTGCCGCCTGTTGGTCATTTAGATCCCTTTTATGTTGAATTGATGGGGGAGGTGCAGGAGTTACTTCGCTATGCCTGGCAGACAAGCAATAGATTGACTTTGCCAATGAGTGGAACTGGTAGTTCTGCGATGGAAGCCACTTTGGCTAATACTGTTGAAAAAGGCGATACAGTTTTAGTTGCTATTAAGGGATACTTTGGAAATAGACTTGCAGATATGGCTGGTAGATATGGTGCAAACGTTCAAGTGGTTGAGAAAAAATGGGGCCAGGCCTTTTCTCTTGATGAGTTAGAAGAAGCTCTGATTAAAACAAGGCCGGCGATTTTGGCCATGGTGCATGCAGAAACTTCCACCGGTGTTTGTCAACCTATGGAAGGAATAGGAGATTTATGTAGGAAATATGAGTGCCTTTTACTCTTGGATACCGTTACATCTTTGGGAGGGGTTCCACTCTTTCTGGATGAGTGGAAAGTAGATCTTGCTTATAGCTGCAGCCAAAAGGGATTGAGCTGTCCTCCTGGCCTTGGTCCTTTCACAATGAGTTCTCGTGCAGAGGAGAAATTGGCAAATAGATCTACCAAGGTTCCTAACTGGTATCTAGATGTTTCACTTTTGAATAAATATTGGGGCAGTGATCGTGTTTATCATCACACCGCGCCTGTAAATATGAATTTTGGGATAAGAGAGGCTTTGCGACTTTTAGCTGAAGAAGGTTTGGAAGAAGCTTGGAATCGTCATCGTACTAATGCAGAAAATCTATGGTCTGGGTTGCAGCGACTTGGCCTTGAAATGCACGTTGATGAGAATTTAAGATTGCCTACCCTTACTACTGTCAAAATCCCTGAAGGGATTGATGGGAAGGGTTTCGCTCTTCATTTGCTTAATAAGCATGGAGTTGAAATTGGTGGAGGTCTAGGTGAATTAGCTGGGAAGGTTTGGCGAATAGGCCTCATGGGATATAACTCAACACCTGAGAATGTTTCTAGGGTGTTGAATTTGTTTGAGTCAGAGTTGTCTGTTTTTGACAAGATCGACTCCGCAGCTGCTTGAACCAGTCTTCAAGGACATAACTTACCTCTAAGGCCATTACTCCACTTATTATTTTCATTCTGTGATGGGCGCTAGGGTGATTTACTAAGTTGATTGTTCCTCCAAGTCCCCCTCTTTTCGAGTCAGAGGCTCCGAATATTACTTGTCCCATACGAGCCTGGACAATTGCTCCGGCACACATTGGACATGGTTCTAACGTGACAATAAGGGTGCAATCATTAAAACGCCAGTCTCCTTGTACATATGCCGCTTGTTGAATTGCGATTAATTCGGCATGGCCTAGGGGTAAGTTTTTCTGGTTTCGACAATTACTACCATGTCCAATGCATCTTCCAAATTTGTCTAGAATTACTGCTGATACAGGGACTTCTCCAAGTGCACCAATTTTTTTTGCACGAGCTATTAATAGACTCATCCATCTCTGGATTTGATCATCTTTAAGTTTAATTGGTTTAGCCAATGTCTCTAGATGCTGGCGAATTTTGATCTAAAAATGCCATCAAGAGGGAGAATAAAGCTTTGGATCTTTTCCCTTGGCGGGCACGGGTAATTCAGATACAAGCCAAGCCAAGTCATTGGCACCTTTTGCGTCTCCAGAGCATCTCGACCCCAACTTACTTGCTTTCCTTGAGCAAGCTAGTTCTCGGTTATGTAGATGGTTGGGTGAGGCTTCTGAAAGAGGTCCACTTCCTACTTTGCTTCCTCTTCCTCATATAGCTCCTTTAAAAAAAGGACTGTCTATGGATGATCTTTTAGAGGAATTGCAATTAGTCATGGATGGTTCCTATCATCCTTCTCATCCAGGTTCATTGGCTCACTTAGATCCACCTCCTCTTACTGCCTCAATTGCTGCGGATTTGGTATGTGCAGGGTTGAATAACAATCTTTTAGCTGAGGAGCTCTCTCCAAGTCTTTCTAGGCTTGAGAGATTGCTCTGTAAATGGTTTGCTGATCGTTTGGGAATGTCCTCTTCTGCGGGAGGAGTAGCCGTTAGTGGAGGAAGCCTTGCGAACTTGATGGCATTAGTCGTAGCTCGCGAAAATGCAGGACTTCAAAGTGATTCTCAGGCAGTAGTTATTGCAAGTGCTGATGCCCATGTTTCTCTCGCTAAGGCAATACGTGTAATGGGATTAAATAATAATTCTCTGAAAACTTTGCCTACAGATGTCGATGGAAGGATGTCATTAGAGGCTTTAGAAAAGCTTTTTTGCGATTTGAAAACCTATGGACAAAAATGTTTTGCATTGGTTGCAACAGCAGGAACAACTGTAAGAGGTGCTATTGACCCTCTAAATGAATTGGCAGATTTTTGCTTGAAGGAAGGAATTTGGTTCCATGTTGATGCGGCAATTGGTGGTGTTTTTGCACTTGCAGAGAGTACAGCACCTCTTGTTAAAGGAATTTCTTCTGCTGATTCAATAACTGTTAACCCTCAAAAGTTGTTGGGTATTGCAAAGACATCATCATTATTATTAGTAGCTAAAAGCTCTCAACTTATTTCAACCTTTTCTACAGGCCTTCCTTATTTGGAACCTGCTTGGGGCGAAGCTCATGGAGGCGAAATGGGCCTTCAAGGAACCAGACCAGCAGAAGTATTGAAGCTTTGGCTTGGTCTTAGACAACTTGGAGAAGAGGGTATTTCACTCTTGTTAGAGCAAGCCATTGAACGTCGATGTTATTTAGAGCGTAAATTAGATTCCTCTAAGCTTGATGTAATTGGAGGAGATTTACATCTTGTAGCTTGTTCACTAAAGGGTTCCGATGCTAATGAAGTATCAGCTTGGTCCTTGAAGACGAGGCAAAATTTACTTGCGTATCAATTTATGCTTTCTAGACCCTTGTATCAAGGGAGACATTACCTAAAGGCTGTATTAGGAAATCCTTTCACTCAATCAAATCATTTAGATGAATTGGCGAAAATATTAAACAGCTCTGGAGATTTTTACTAATGTCTGGATCTCGTTCCGGTGGACGTTGGGTAGCAGTAATTACAGGAGCAATTTCTATTTTAATTGGAATTCTGTATCTAGTTTTGATTACTTTTCTTGATTTTCGTGGTCCGATGCTCCCTCCCCCTCCCGAGGCATTGGGCGAGGTGGGAGTTCAGGTTGGCTTTGAGTTTTTAGAGGCTCAACTACTTGTTGAAGGGCAATCTCAATAAATCTTTTTAAGGAAGCTTCTTTCCTGTTTAGTTCGTAGTTTTTTTGAACCACTTCTTGTATTCCACCATCACCCCAGTCCTGATTTTGTTGGAAATAAGTAATAAAACTGCTACCTGCTACACGAGTGAGCCATGCAGCAGCTACACCTTGAATTGCCCTTCCAACGATCATGCTTGGTAAACTTAGATTTAAGGCAATTCCTATAAGTCCAACGCCACCTTTGACTATTCCTAATGTGGTTAGGGTTCTGCCTACTGATATGGCTAAGTCCTGTGCTCGTTCACGAGTGAGCTGAACTCCGTATAAGCGTGCGACTTCCATAACCATTTGTGCATTGACTGCGGCAGTCCCAAGCATGTCTACTGCCGGTAGTGGTGTAGCAGCAACTACTCCTCCACTTATCCAGCTATAGCGATCAATACATCGTCTTGCTGCTTTCTGTCGCTGTTGATTTAGTAGTTTTCTGCCACTATTCCCAAGATGTCTACATTGAAGCAAAATATTTTCTGCTAATAACTCCTCTCCGTCAGCATGCAAAACAGTTGCAAGACGTTTAACTAGTTGATCTATCTCCGGCTGTGGCTGGAAAGGATGTTGGCCAGGCCTTGGTATTGATTGGGGGGAGGCGCTTGTTCTTACAATGCTTTCGGGATCGATTAGATCTCTACATTTGGTTCTTAAAATCTGTATAAGTCTTCTTTCTTCATCTTCACCTCGAAGGTCACATTTGTTTAATACAAGTATTAGTCGCTTCCCAAGGGAGGAAAGACTTTGAATGATTTCTAGTTCCGATGACCTGAGATCACTGTCAACGACAACAACCATCAGGTCAGACCTGCTTGCTCGCTTTCTGGCTTCTATTTCTCTTGTTTGGCCATCTCCACCAGCTTCTAAAATCCCCGGAGTATCAATTAATTGGATGCTTCTATTAAATGATTTTAGACGTAGTCGATAAATCTTGCTCTTAGTCGTAGACCCCATAGGCGCTCCGACAATGCCTACAATTTCATTTAATAGTGCTCTTATAAGAGATGTTTTCCCACTTGATCCAGTTCCAAAAACTACGACAACTAGATCACCCCGTTTTAACTCTTGTTCAACACGCCTACGCTCTTTAATTAGTGCTTTACGGCTTACATTGTCTTGTAATCGTTCGATAAGTTGATCAATGCTGTCTAGACTCTTTCGGGCTGCTTCTTTACGATCTTTAGGAATGTGAGAAGAATTTTCTTTTATTTGTTCTTGGTAAAAAGATTTCTTGCGAATTCTCTGCCACCATGGGAGTCCAACTTGTACTAGGGAAGTTATCAGTAGACATATACCTACTAAAAGTACAGGACTGATTAGCCAAGCGGGAAGGAAATAGCTTAAATCCCAGATCAGTCTCCTTATCGCTTGAAGTAAAGCACCAAGGATGAGGAGGCCTATGAAGGCTAATGTCATCCAAATCAGTAATCTCTGACGTGAAAGCATTGGCTTAGCAGGTTTTCGTAGTTGAAGTCATTTGATTCCTTGGTTTTGTTCAATGCACTTATGTCGTTAGAGGTAGATTGTCGTCATATCAAGCATCGCATTTTTTTAATGCGCTCACCATGTTTCTTTCTAGCTGGAATTTTTTAATTGAGGTAACGAATCTTAAGGATCAAGAACTTTATAAGTATTTCCCCATTAAGTTTGATAAATGTAAACATGCAAAAGTAATGACATGTCTAGATAATTAGGATTTGGAGCTGCAACTATTTATTGAGTGAGTTTTTTGGGTAATATATATTTTAGAGATGAAAATCATTCTATCCTTCTGAATCGTTCACTTTTAAAGCTATCGAGTATTAAAAAAATTATTGCAAAGTTGATCGCTATATCTGCGATGTTGAATATTGGAAATTTTATAGGAATTATTTGAATGAAATCTGTTACATAGCCAAGTCTCCATCTGTCTAGACCATTACCTAGAGTCCCTGCCAGTAGAAAAGCTATTCCAATTCCCTTCCAGAATTTTATGTAATAAGCTCTCAAAAGCCAATAAAGTATCCCTAGGGATACTAAAAGACTTAAAATAGCTAATAGGGCTGTTGATTCGGAGAACAGACTGAAAGCAGCACCGGTATTTTTTGTTAAGTGAATATTGATAATCCCTGGAATGAAGGGTTTTGATAAACCCTCTGGGATAAAATTTTTTAATAGTATTTTGGTGGCCTGGTCAATTATTAAAATTATAAAGCTTATCAGAGCTATGGTTTGTTTACTTATGCAAGTTTTTTTCATTCTACTAAGGTAATACGTCTAAGTGGAAGAGCTAAAGTCCCTACTGCTACACATAATAATATTTGCGAAGATAATGGCCCCAAGCTGTAATTAAAAATTAAAACTTCTAGGTTATTTTCCCAGCGACCAAGAATAGATCCAAGAAATAGATTTATAATTCCACAAAAGTGGATAATACTTAGTCCTGCAATTGCAGATAAAGTCTGTCTTATGAGTGTATGCATATTTTTTTGCATTGCTAATTTTCCACTGAGCCATGTGGCGGGGATAAAACCTATTAGATAACCAAAGCTTGGAGAAGAGAGATATCTGATTGCCCCGCCACCATGAAAAATGGGAATATGGAATAACCCAACTGTTAAATAGGCCACAGTAGCGATTGCACTCGTTCTAGGTCCACATACCAATGAACATAAAAGTGCTGCTGGTACTTGCCAAGTGCTATGTAGGTCTACAACATTGTTTGGTGAGACAAATCCAGGTATATAGAAACCTGCAGGAATAAGTCCTCCTAAGATTATGAGTAATAGACTGGCTAGCGCGCCGCTCAAGGTGGCTAGTGCTTTCACGTCACAGGTCCATCAGAGTACATACTGTATTAGAAGGAAGAAATTGCTCATTGTTTTATGGATTTAACTCTTGGTGATAGTGTTTCAATCTCGGCTCCATTGCCATACCTTAAAACGGCTGATTCCATGCCGATGCTTAGGCCGCCGGATCTTGTTTCCTCAGAAGAAGTGGGACTTGTTGTTGCTATAAAGCCTATGGGGGTTGCAGAGGTCCGCTTTAGAAGAGGAGTCTATTTGATACCAATTGACCGCCTTGCAAGAGTGGAATTAAATGATAATGATTGAATTTCTATAAAAATATTGACTCTCTTGACCAAAATTCAGAGAGATCTTGAAGTGTTTTATTTGGTCCACACATGCTTAGCAGTGGCTTCTTAAGGTACTTTTCTGCTATTGATTGAATGTATTCTTCGTCTAGGTTTTCTATTGACTTGAGAGATCGAAGGTCATAATTTGGAGGAAGATTAAATGCTCTTAATTGGATATTCCTTTCTGCCTTTTGGCTTGAGGTTTGTGTCCCGTGGGCTAGCTGGCCTTTAAATTTTGCTTTTGCAAGTTCTAATTCGGCTTTCGATAAGCATTTTTCAGTTAATTCTCGCCAGCTTTCCATAAGAAGCTTGAGTGTAAGTAGAGACTTCTCTTTTCTTGCCGATGCATGCATTAAAAATGGACCACATTGTTCTTTTATTGGATGATGAATTCCAACTTCATAGGCAACCCCATGCTCTTCTCGTAGTCGTTTAAAAAGAATACTTGACATCCCAGATCCCAAATGGCAACTAAGTAGTCGAAGTGCTAGGTCGTCGGGATGGCCATGAGGAAGTGTTGGTTTCCCTAGCATTAGCACTACTTGTCCGGTTGATTCAGAATGAAGAATAAAGCTTTGTTTTTTTATCTTCTGAGATAGAGAAAATTCCACGAATGAATTTTTTGGTTTTGATTCTCCTGTATGACTAAAGATTTGATTGTATGGCTCTATTTCCAGTAATCTTTGTGAAATATTTTTATCAAGGTCACCCGCCAGTGAAATGCCTGCAGCTCTATTGATCATTCCATTAGAAAGAGGGATAATGTTTTCTCTTTTCAGGTTGCGAATATCTTCAATTAACCCAAGAGGATCGTGTCCATAGCCTCCACTGCCAAAAGCAAGCTGACGCCAACCATCGAAGGCTAGATGAAATGGGTTTTCTTTTTGTCTTTCTAAAGCTTGAATGCTTAATTCTTTCTCTAAATTTATTTCTTCTGGTGCTAGGTGTGGTTCTTTAATCATCCATCCCAAAAGTGATAGGAGATTATCTGAATCTTGAGTTGCACATTTAAGACTAATGAGTAATCCGTCTTCACAGGTGTCACACCTCAAACCTGCTCCAACTCCTTCAACTAGATCGGCTACAGCGTTGTTGCTATATGGACCACAACCTCTACTAAGTAAAGAGCCTAAAAGTTGATGAGCACCTTTTTGATTTAACTGATCCGCTCTACTACCTTCTCTAATCCATAATTTGGCTGCAAGAACGCCTGACGCACTTGTATGTTCAACTAATATATTATTAGAATTCATACTTTAAATTCTCCTGGTTTCGCAATTAATGTGCAACAAAGGTTTTTGTTTAGTAAAGGGAATATTTCTTCTTGCAGTCTTTTTGCATCCCATAAGGGAATGTATTCCAGAGGAGCTAACAAATTTTGTTGCCTATTCCATAGTGTTTGAGCACCTGCTATAGCTGCGACATGACTACTAGCTTCAAGGCTGAAGGAAAGACCATTTTGCACCAATCTAGTTGCCCTGGTTATTTCTTGAGGTTCTAATGGTCCGCTTACGCAAGAATCAATTATATTATGGATTTCTTTTTCTGCTTTATAAACATTTTCTTCAGAACAACAAACCTCTAGAATTATCAAACTGCCTTGTTCCAGAGAAGTTATATCCATATCTATTGATTCAACAAGTTGAAGTTGTTCTCTTAATTGGCGAACTAGTCGGCTACTACGTCCTTCTGCTAGTAAAGATGTTGCGAGGTCTGCCCCCATAATTACTTCTTGATTGCTTGCAGGTGCAATAGGCCAACCAATTAATAGCCGTGCAGATTCTAGTCTTGGTATGTAAATTTCCTTACGCCGTTTGTGAAATATCAACTCGGGATTGATTTCGGATTGAAATTCGTTTTGATTGTTTGAGTTAGCTAAAATGCTATTGCAAAGATGATTCTTAATGTCATTTGGAATAGAGCCTGCTATTGAGAGGCAGCAATTAGGACCTCTATAACGCCGAGAGTGAAAAGATTTCATTGTCTCTGGAGTCATTGTCTTAAGAGTTTCTTGGGATCCAAGAATTGCTCTTCCATATGGGTGGCCTTCCCAGCAGAGGTTTAGAAATTTCTCGAGAACTTGTTCCTCTGGCTGGTCTTGATATTGTGCTATTTCTTCAAGAACTACATTGCGTTCTGTGCAAAATTCTGATGGTATAAGGGAGGGTTTGAGTACTAGATTTAGTAGAAGATCAATTGCCGATTTTGCAGTGGTTGAAGGAACCAAAACATAGAAATGCACATCATCAAAGCCTGTTGCTGCATTGCTACTTCCTCCTAGTGCTTCTATCTTTTGGTCAAATTCTCCCGACCTTAGGCAATTACTCCCTTTAAAAACCATGTGTTCAAGAAAATGAGCTAGACCTTCTTCTCCTGGATTTTCATTGGCGCTCCCTGCAGAGCACCAAAAATCGATGCACGTTAGTGGTGCATCAGGCATTGGTGCCAGAACACAGCGGGTGCCATTAGCAAGTTCCCACTGAGTTAATTTTGTTTCGGTGATGGAGCTGCTCAGAGTTTCGTAGCAAAGTCTCATTCTGATCCTTTTGCAATTGTGTTGCCTTCTTCTCAAATCAGTGGTCAGGGATTACATCCTCTTGTACTTTCCTTGACTGATCTGATCAGGGGATGGAGGACTAAGCTTCCGGAGGTCATGAAATTGGACGTTGCTCCTGAATTGCTTGCTATTGGAGGTCAATTCGAAGGACAAGAATTGTTTATTAGCAATGAGTTGCACCGTTCTAAAGGTTTTAGGAAGTTGCACCTTGAGGTCGCCAAATTAGGCGCTGGCTTGCAAGTTCTTCATTGTGTATTTTTTCCAGATCCAAGATTTGACCTTCCAATTTTTGGAATCGATCTTGTCGTCACTTCAACTGGGATTTCTGCTGCAATTGTTGATCTTTCTCCAGCGGGGGAAAATTTGCCATGTTTTTTTCAAGAGACTTTAGAAAAGCTTTCCAAACCTTGCTTCTCAGACGTTAGGGCTTTACCAGCATGGGGATCTATCTTTTCACCTTTTGTTTGTTTTATTCGCCCAGTATGTTTAGAAGAGGAGAAGCTCTTCTTTGATTTAGTGAATAGTTATCTTGATTTGCTTATTTCTAATTCCTCTATAACTAGTCCAGACTCAAAAGATTCTGCTGCATCCATTACGAGGTATAAAGGACAAATGCTCTATTGCTTACAGCAAAAACGCAATGACAAAACCCGAAGTGTTTTGGCAAAGGCATTCAATCCTCAGTGGGCAGATCGTTACATAGAGGAGCTACTTTTCGACAACCCTCTTCCACCTTGGACTTAAAGAAGTTCCTCTTCTTGATTACTGGAGGCTTAGGTCTCACTATCTCGATTGTGTCTTTTAATTTGGCACGCCGTGAATCATCTACGACTTTAATAAGCGCAGAGTTGCAACCATTAATTCTTCCGATGGAATCTGTTGCTGCTTTGGGAAGATTGGCTCCAGCTGGTGAGGTACGCAGATTGGCTGCTCCAATTAGTGGTTTTGGTGGAAGTCCTCGCATTTCTAAATTGAATGTTCAAGAAGGAGATGAAATAATTCGTGGACAAGTTCTTGCGGTTTTTGATAGTCAACCAAAAATTCTTGCGGATTTATTAGGCATTCAAGCCAGGATTGAAACTCTCAAGATAGAGATTCGAATGCAGCAGAAAGAAATTGAACGTTATAAATCTTCTGCAAAGCAGGGTGCTACGGCTCTTGTTTTTCTTGAGGAAAAACAAGATGAGCTCATTAAACTTAAAGGAGAATATAAAGAATCAATAGCTATTCTTAAGGGTTTAGAGGTTGATCTTGCTGATAGTGAGTTGAAATCTCCAGTTGATGGAATTGTTTTAAGTGTTCATTCTCATGTTGGAGAAAGGCCTGGAAATAAAGGAGTTCTTGAAGTTGGCGCTAATCAAATTATGGAGGCGGTAATCGAAGTTTATGAATCTGATGTGAGTAGAATAAGACTTGGACAAGAAGTTAAACTTGTTAGTGAGAATGGTGGTTTTAACGGGACCTTAAATGGAGCGGTCACTCGAATCAGTCCACAGGTTCGACAACGTAATGTTTTATCAACTGACCCTACAGGTGATGTTGATGCAAGGGTCGTTGAAGTTTTAGTCAGACTTGAACAAAGTTCAGCATCAAGAGTTAGAAATTTGATTGGAATGAAGGTAATTGCTCGTTTTGAACCGTCATGATTCCTGACCTTTGGAATAAAAGGTGTATTCCTTTGGCTTGGTTATTACTTACACGACAGCCTTTGCGTTTGATGGTTGCCTTGGCAGGGATAAGTTTTGCGGGAATTCTTATGTTTATGCAGTTGGGATTTCGTGATGGATTGTTTGATGCCAGTGTCACTGTTCATAGGATGTTTGATGCTGATTTAGTTCTGATCAGTCCACGCTCGATGAGTTCTATTGGCATGAGCGGATTCCCTAGGAGGAGACTTGTTCAAACAATGGCTCATCCTGATGTCAGAGGAATTACGCCTGTTAACTGGAATTTTCTTCTTTGGAGAAATCCAGAAACACTTACAACTCGTTCAATTTTAGCTTTAGGTTTTGAACCAAGTTCTTCCTTATTTACCGATCCTGAGCTTGCTATCAAGACGATGTCTTTGAATCGACGTGGTCGTGTTTTATTTGATGAGCTTTCAAGAAATGAATTTGGACCTATTGCTAGGTGGTTTAGAGAAGGGCGTCAAGTGGAAACTGAAGTCGCTGGCAAAAGAGTCAGAGTTGTTGGATTGGTTGCGTTGGGTCCATCTTTTGGTGCTGATGGCAACCTGATTGCTAGTAGAGAAACATTCCTAGAATTATTACCAACAACCTCACCAGGAAGTATTGAAATAGGTTTGGTACGTTTGCAAGTTGGTAGTGATCCTTCCTCGGTCCAAAAATCTTTAATTAAAAGTTTGCCTAATGATGTTCAAATCTTTACTAAACAAGAGTTTATTGATTTTGAGAAAAACTATTGGAGGAATAGTACTTCAATAGGCTTTATCTTTAGCTTAGGTGCAGCTATGGGTTTTATCGTTGGCAGTGTAATTGTTTATCAGATTTTATATAGTGATGTTAGTGATCATTTGCCAGAGTATGCAACTTTAATGGCCATGGGATATCGTATTAAAACTCTTCTTGGGGTTGTTGCTAGGGAGGGATTTATTTTGGCTGTTATGGGATATTTACCTGCTTACGGAGCGGGACAAGGCCTTTATGCGATAGTTCGAAGCTCGACAAAGTTGCCAGTAGCAATGGATAGTGAAAGAGCTATTTTCGTGTTTTTTTTGATTCTGGTGATGTGTATGGGGTCGGCACTATTAGCTATGCGTCGTTTAGTTGATGCAGATCCTGCGGAGATTTTCTGATAGTGAAACTAGATTTCAATAAAAATCAACTTGTTGTAGAACCAATTCAAAATAAATCTGCGGTTTCCATCCAAGGACTTAGCCATTGGTTTGGATCTGGCGGGATGAGAAGGCAAGTGCTTGAATCGATTTCACTTGAGATAGAGCGTGGAGAAGTTGTCTTATTAACTGGTCCCTCAGGTTGTGGCAAAACAACCTTGCTGACTCTTATAGGTGCACTTCGTAAGATTCAGAAAGGTGATTTATTTCTTTTTGGTCACCAACTAAGGGGATCTTCTCGAGATCTTCGTCAAAAACTTCGTAGAAAGGTTGGGATGATTTTTCAAGGTCATAATCTTCTTCGTTGTTTGACTGCTGAACAAAATGTTCAAATGGGTGCAGATCTTCTAAAGGATTTGTCTTATAAAGGAAGGCGAAATCAAGCTCGTCAATGGTTAAGGGCAGTAGGACTAGAGGAGCAGAACAGGTTTTTGCCACATGATTTATCTGGAGGGCAAAAGCAACGTGTAGCAATTGCAAGAGCTCTTGCTGCAAATCCTCATTTGTTGTTGGCTGATGAACCTACAGCAGCTTTGGATGGAGCTACAGGTAGAGAAATCGTTGATCTGATGAAACGCTTGGCTAGAGAACAGTCTTGTGCAGTATTGATAGTTACTCATGATCCACGAATACTTGATGTAGCAGATAGGCTTCTTGAGATGGAAGATGGGCGACTTCATCCTCCTCTTAGGTAGATTGGTAGAAGATCTTTCGATAGGTAGACCACAACATGGCTAAGCGCAGAAACTTAAAGAAAGAAAAGCAGGAGAGAAATCGTGCGTATGCCCGTAAATTCAAAAAGCGCAAGCTTCGTAATGATGGACGAGGAGAGGGTGCTGGAAATGGTGTAACAGGAACAGCTAACAATGGTGGAGCTGCTGATTGAATCTTAAAAATTAAGATACAAATAAAAGAGGGGTTGCCCCCCCCCTTTTTTTTGTATCTAGTGTGGGAAGTACAAGTAGATTGGATTTTTTTGAATGTTTGTAAGCGTTGTTATACCAACATATAATCGCAGAGAAATTCTTGAGAAGTGCTTGGATGCACTGGAAAGACAGGTTTTAAATTCAGATTTAATAGGATACGAAGTTGTTGTTGTTGACGATGGATCAACAGATGGGACAACTTCATGGCTCAGAGATGAGGCTTGTAGTTTCCCTCATGTCAGATTGTTTGAACAAGAACATGGAGGTCCTGCTGCTGGCCGAAATAGAGGAGTGGAAAATTCACTAGGAGATGTAATCGTTTTTATTGATAGTGATTTGGTTGTCACCGAAACTTTTCTTGCATGTCATGTTCGGTCGTTGAAACTTTCTTGGCAGAGAAGAGGAGATCTCCTTTGCTTTACTTATGGGACTGTGATTAATACAGATAATTTTGAAAATCCAACTTCAGAGCCTTATAAATTTTTAGATTATTCATGGGCATATTTTGCGACAGGTAATGTGGCAATACATCGAGAAATACTGGAGGAGTCTGGATTGTTTGACATTAATTTTTACTTGTATGGCTGGGAGGATTTGGAGCTTGGAGAAAGGCTTAAGCAGATGAATGTTGAATTAATTAAGTGTCCAAAAGCAATCGGATATCATTGGCACCCTGCATTTAAACTTGAACAAGTCTCAGGCTTGATTAGGGTTGAGCGAGAAAGGGCAAAGATGGCTCTTGTTTTTTATAGAAAGCACCCATCATTAAGAGTTCGATTTATTATTCAATTTACTTTTCTTCACTATTGTCTTTGGGAGATTTTGACTTTAGGGGGGCTTTTAAACGAAAAGACGCTTAAGCCCTTGATGGCAATGTTAATCAGGAAAGGTCATCCAAAGATTGCTCTGGAGTTACTTCGAATTCCATTGAATCGTATTGCGGTAAAGGAAATGTATCGAGAGGCGCACATGCTTGGCATCATATGAGTACCTCTTTTTGATAAATTAAGTGGGTTCTTAATCACGCACACCTGTCTGTTTCGGGTGATGCAGCTTTGCTTAGGCCTTTTAGGTTTACAAAGACTGTATACCTGGCAGGTGGAGGCGAACCCGAAACCTTAAAAACTATGGCTGTTGTCACTCTAGCTGAGATGATGGAAGCTGGTGCCCACTTTGGTCACCAGACTCGAAGATGGAACCCAAAGATGTCTCGATACATCTATAGCGCTCGTAACGGGGTTCACATCATTGATTTGGTTAAAACTGCTGTATGTATGAATAATGCATATAAATGGACACGTTCAGCGGCTCGAAGCGGTAAGCGATTCTTATTTGTTGGCACTAAGAAACAGGCGTCAGAAGTGGTTGCTACAGAGGCTGCAAGGTGTGGAGCTTCTTATGTAAATCAACGATGGCTTGGTGGCATGCTTACAAATTGGACAACAATGAAAGCTCGAATTGATCGGTTGAAGGATTTAGAGCGCATGGAGTCCACAGGGGCAATTGCAATGCGCCCTAAAAAGGAGGCGGCTGTCTTAAGAAGAGAACTTGAAAGGCTTCAAAAGTATTTAGGCGGGCTAAAGGGAATGCGGAGATTGCCTGATGTAGTAGTCCTTGTAGATCAAAGACGGGAAACCAACGCTGTTCTTGAAGCAAGGAAGTTAGACATACCTCTTGTATCAATGCTTGATACAAATTGCGACCCTGATCTTTGTGAGGTTCCTATTCCTTGTAACGATGATGCTGTTCGCTCAGTCCAGTTAGTACTAGGAAGACTTGCTGACGCAATCAATGAGGGACGTCATGGTGGTAATGATCAGCGTCGCTCAGATGCTCACGATTAGTAATTTAAATTTTTATTATTTACCTAATATTTAGTACTAGGACTCATAAAAAGGTCCAACTCTCTTAAATTTCCCTTTCAACCTTAAAATCAAATGGCGGACGTATCAGCCAAGCTTGTAAAAGAACTGCGTGAGAAGACAGGCGCAGGAATGATGGATTGTAAAAAGGCACTTAAAGAAACATCAGGTGAAATGGATAAGGCCGCTGAGTGGCTTCGACAAAAGGGTATAGCTAATGCGGAGAAGAAGTCTGGCAGGACGGCGGCTGAAGGTTCTATTGGAAGTTACATTCACACCGGAGCAAGAGTTGGTGTACTTGTTGAAGTTAATTGTGAAACTGATTTTGTTGCAAGAGGTGAATTATTTCAGGGCCTTCTTAGAGATGTAGCAATGCAAGTGGCTGCATGTCCAAATGTGGAATACGTTACGACAGATGAGATCCCTGTAGAGATTGTGGATAAGGAGAAGTCTATAGAGATGGGTCGTGATGATCTGGCTGGCAAGCCAGATCAAATGAAAACAAGGATTGTTGAGGGAAGAATAGGTAAACGATTGAAAGAGCTTGCTTTGATGGAGCAACCTTTTATAAGGGATGGATCTATTACTGTTGCGGAGCTTGTAAAGCAGGTAGCAGGTCAGATTGGTGAGAATGTTAAGGTCCGTCGCTTTACTCGCTATACCCTTGGTGAGGGAATTGAATTAGATAAGCAAGATTTTGCTTCGGAAGTAGCTTCAATGTCATCGGTTTAATTTAGTTTGGTGAAGGAGAGATTTCAGCATTTAGATCCAGCTGAGCAGCTTGCACTACTTAGGTCGCAAGCTCAGGAACTTGCCCCAGTTCTTTACAGGGAGCATGCTCTGTATTTGCAGTCTTTAAGGGAGATTTTGTTAAAGGAAGTACAACAAGCAGTATTTGGAGTGATAACTGAAAGTGGGCAAAATCTTTTGGCTCAGCTTAAGCCTAAAGATAGATTAGAGTTCAAAAATAAAGTAGAACTATTGTCTTCTCGTTGTAAATCGCTGTTGACAGTAGAACAATTAATGGACTTGTTTCGTCAAATGGAACAAGAATATCGATTAAATAAAGATAATTCCAATAAGGAATTATTGATGGCTTTAAGTTCTGATTCTCAGCAAAACACAATTAAAAATTCCTCTATTGAGTTATCTCTTGATCCTCCATTAGAAAATCCTCAGTATCTTGAAGCTCTGGGTGGATCTAATTGCGGAGAATTTCAACAGGATTTATACATTCAATTTGATGATCTAGAGTTATTTCAGGCTCCTCAAAAAGAAAATATGGTCGAAGGAGTTGAATCAAATTGTGAGAGCTCTGAAGATGAACCTTTGAATAGAAGTGTCTCAGAAAAGAATAGTTTAGATCTTTTGAGCAATATTTTTATGATGGCTAGGGAATCTATGCAGTCAAGCCAACCTGCATATTTAGAGAATGAAGACTCTCCTAATGAAATCAGATCTTCTTTGGATAAAGGTGATCTGAGTGACGAAGATAAAAGTTTTTTGCCTGACAATCCCATAGACTTGGCTGATTGGGTGGAGTCTCTTGATCTCGCCTTAGCAAGACGTCTTAGGAACCTTTCTTATGCATTAAATGTAGAACTTTTGCGCGTAGGAATAATAAATAGTCTATTACCAATGCCACTTCTTGACGCCTCACTTCGAGGTCAGATTGATTCCTTAAATGCCCCTTCTAATATTTTAAAGATGACTTTGCCTCTAAAAAAATCAATTCTTGAGGGGGGCATGAGTGTAGTATGCGTATTATTGCGAACCTCGGATTTAGAATTTGATAATCAGTATTTGAGTAGATGTAGAACTACATTAAGGAACCGCAGTCCTTTGTTGCTAAAGATGATTAAACAACAAAGTTATTGGCAATCCCGACTTAATCTTTGTCAGGCTAGCAAACAATGGTGGAAGAGCTCTTCAGATGATTCGACCCTACATAATAACAAGAATTGACAGAATATAGTGATAAAGATGTTTTAAGTTGGATAAGAACTATTCAACAAGCACTAACAATTGAAGCTGAAAACGGATTTAATAACTTTAAAGGTCGCAAGGAAAATTTTGATAGCTTCGTTTTTCGCCAACTCTCATCCCCTGTAAATTCAAAGCTCTTCGGTAAAATGAAACTTAGTTTAGGGGAGTTTGCTGAAGAATTCGTTTCTTATAGTCAAAAGTCGGACTCGGGTCGTAGAAGATTAATAACGAGGTTAAGAAAGATTTTGCATGATTTTAGTAGGTCTATTGAACCTTCTTCCCCGACTAATCCCCCAAGATTAAATATATCTGAACAATCATTGTCAAAAAATTGTTCTAGTGAGTTATCTAAGGACTGTCTAAGTTTGGATAGTTCAATTTTCAAGATACGGGGTGTTGGTCCTAAACTTGCAGAGAAATTAGCAGGCCTGGGTATTTTTCTAGTAAAGGATTTACTTCAACATTACCCAAGAGATTATGTTGATTACACAGCTCTTAAACGTATTAATTCACTTAAGCTTGGTGAAACGGCAACTATTGTTGCAACTATAAGAAGGAGTAATGGTTTTAAGAGTCCGCGGAATCCTAATCTTTCAATACTTGATCTGCAGCTGCAAGATGAAACTGGGAAGGTAAAAGTAACTAAATTTTTTGCAGGTAGGCGATACGGCAGTAATGCTTTTATCAGAGGTCAGGTTCAACTTTATCCACAAGGGGCAACTGTTGCTCTTAGTGGATTAGTTAAGACAGGAAAATATGGAATGACATTTCATGATCCTATTATCGAAGTGTTGGAGAACTCACATACACCAATTAAATCAAAGTCTATTGGAAGACTTCTGCCTATATATACCTTGAAGGAGGGATTAAGGGCAGATCGATATAGAGATGTGGTTGATAATGTTTTGCCTTTGGCTACTAAATGGCAAGATCCACTACCTGAATCAATACGGATTTCTTTGTCATTATCAAGCAAAGGAGAAGCAATGTTTGGTATCCATAGGCCTAATAGTCAGATTTCTCTTCAGAAAGATAGAAGAAGATTGGTATTTGATGAGTTTCTTCTTTTACAGTTGGGATTACTTAGTCGTAGAGCAAATAGAAGAAAGCTCTCTTCTCCTTATGTAGAAATAACTGAAAGAAAAGATGGTTTATTAGGAAGTTTTCTGCAATTGCTTCCTTTTTCGTTCACATCAGCGCAACAGAAGGTCCTTGGTGAAATTGAAGTAGATTTATCTTTGCAGAAGCCAATGTCTCGCCTCGTGCAGGGTGATGTCGGTAGTGGAAAGACTGTTATTGCTTTGGCTGCACTTTTGATAATTGTCGAGGCTGGTTGGCAGGGAGCTTTTATGGCACCAACTGAGGTATTAGCTGAGCAACATTATAAAACTCTATGCAAATGGCTTACACAGCTAAACGTAACAGTAGAGCTATTGACTGGTTCAACTACTCGTCGTCGTCGTCGTCAGTTATTGGATGATTTGGCTAATAATTCTTTAAAGATCTTAGTTGGTACTCATGCATTGATAGAAGATGATGTTCTCTTTAACAATCTTGGATTAGTAATCGTTGATGAACAACATCGTTTTGGAGTGCACCAACGTAGTCGATTGCTTGGCAAGGGGCTTCATCCACATTTGTTGGCTATGACAGCTACGCCAATACCTCGCACTATGGCGCTTTCTATTCATGGGGATTTAGATGTGAGTCAAATTGATGAATTGCCTCCGGGTCGGACACCGATTAAGACAACTTTGCTTCCCGGGTTTAAAAGAGATCAAGCTTATGAATTAATTCTCAAAGAAGTTGAAAGAGGTCAACAAGCCTACGTGGTCCTGCCGCTAGTCGAGGAATCAGAAAAGCTTGATTTGCGATCTGCAGTAGAAGTTTTTGAAGACCTTTCTAGAAATGTTTTTCTTGATTTGAATGTGGGTTTACTTCATGGTCGATTAAATAGTACAGAGAAGAAAGAAATTATTAATGCTTTTTCTTCTGGAGAGTGTCAAGTACTTATATCAACCACAGTGATTGAGGTTGGAGTTGATGTTCCTCGCGCAAGTGTAATGGTTATTGACCATGCAGATAGGTTTGGCTTATCTCAGTTGCATCAGTTAAGAGGTCGAGTTGGAAGGGGAGCTGCAGCTTCACATTGCGTCTTGATAAATGAAAATCCAAGTTCTGATGCAAAAACTCGTCTTGAGGTCCTTAGAAATTGCAATGATGGATTTGAAATAGCAGAAATAGATCTGCGTTTAAGAGGTCCAGGTCAAGTTTTAGGAACACGTCAGTCTGGCTTGCCTGATTTGGCTTTAGCAAGTCTTGCAGAAGATGGAGATATCTTGGAGGAGGCTCGCAAAGTAGCAGAAGAAATCTTAGAAATTGATCCTGATTTATCCAATCATCCTCAGCTCAAACATTTATTGGATACTCAATGGAGCCGTATTAGTGGTACCACTCAATTAAATTAAATATTCCACATTTCCACACTCTCCTAGACTCAGATGAGACTAATGCAGGAGTCTTGTTTTGGGCTATAAGGATTTTTGTCCCTGAGTTGCTCCTCTGAAATTTGTTTTTTGAATTGTTAAGAGTTTGTTCGTCTCCTTTGGAGATGTGTTGCAATAATTAGGATTTTAGCTCAGCTCAAAATTGATTAATTTGATCAACTATTTGTATCGGTTGTCACTAATAGCTTTTTCTGTTTGCTTTAAGCAAAGGTATTGATTCTTAATTTGATGAGCGAGTCGAGACCAAATCTGTGGAAAACATTCTGTTTCCTGTGGAAATCTTTCTAGGTAAAATATTAAATGAATCGTCCTTGGGTGAAATTACCTATTTATGATTGTGGAGAAGAGTTGGAGCTAATCCCTTCTGAAATTTTTAGATTAGAGCCACACCCCTACGCATCCTTGGGCGCTCCATATGGTCCTGGAGTAGATCCTTTTCGTTTGAGGAGTGGAGTGATTCAACGCTTGTTGAGAGCTCAGGAGAAGCTAAAAACTTCTTATCATGGAATGCAATTAGCAATTTTTGATGCATGGAGACCTGTAGCTGTTCAGTCTTTTATGGTTCGACATGCTATTACTCAAGAATCCATCGCTAGAGGGATAGATATTTCTAAACTTAATGATTTTGAGATACCTGAGGAGGTTTTGGAATCGGTAGGAAGATTCTGGGCTCCCGCTTCAGTTGATCCTTTGACTCCTTCACCTCATAGCACAGGAGGAGCATTGGACTTGACACTTGCTGACCTAGATGGAAATCCTTTGGAAATGGGTGGTGAGATTGATGAAATGTCTGAATTGTCAAATCCAAATTATTACTCAAAGGCTGCAAAATTAGAACCTAATTCAAAATATGATCTATGGAATAAGAGACGGTCAATCCTCTTTAAAATTATGATCAGTTGTGGCTTTGTTCAGCATCCAAAAGAGTGGTGGCATTTTAGTTATGGTGATCAACATTGGGCTTGGGTAAGTAATTCTTCTAAGGCTATTTATGGTTCCTGTAATCCTATTGATAGCAGATTTTCCACGGCTTCCTCTCCAATTTTATAGACATGTTGTCCAAGACTGCTACGCGCTCCTTCTTGTTTCCAATTGATAAGTAGTGGCTTAATAGCTTTTTCAAGATTTTCAAGTGGTAGTTTTTGTATATATGGTTTAGCTAATCTTTGAAGATTGGGTGTTCCACCTAGCCAGAGCTGATATTGATTTGGCCCGCTTCCTACTAATCCAAGTTCCGCCATATAGGGTCTAGCGCAACCATTTGGACAACCAGTCATACGCACTAATATAGATTTCTTGATATTTAGATTTTCTAGAAGAAGGTTAATCCTCTGGAGGATTTCAGGGAGTGTCCTTTCTGCTTCAGTGATTGCTAGTCCACATAATGGTAGTGCAGGACAAGCCATAGCGTGTCTTGCTAATTCTATTTTAGGCTCAAAGTTGTTAAAACCTAATTCACCTAATTTGTTAGCTATGGACTTGCGTTGATGACTACCAATATTGCAAAGTAATATATCTTGATTTGGAGTTAGTCTTATGTCTAGCTGATAGGTTTCTACGAGATCGCGAATCCCTTTTTTTAAATTTCCTTTTAAACGACCGGATAGAAGTGGTAATCCAACAAACCAAATCCCTTTGGTTTGTCGATGCCAACCCAAATAATCATTTAGTGTATTAGTTGGTTCAGGTTTTGGTGGTTGTATCTGGTGATGAAAATATTTTTTGGTGAGCTCACTTTTGAACCAGTTGATACCACGGTCATGGAGAAGATATTTCATGCGGGCATGGCGCCTGGTTTTCCTGTCTCCAAAATCACGTTGAAGTGCCAATATTGATTGGACAAGTTCTAATATATTTTCAGAGGTTACATATCCAAGGGGATCGGCTATTCGGGCAAAGGTTTCATTGTTGTTGTGTGTCCGTCCCATACCGCCACCAACATATACATTGCATCCTTTAAGTGAGCCTTTTGAATTAGTAAAAGCAACAAGACCAATATCATGAGTTAGAAGATCTACAGAATTATCGCCTGGAACTGTTACAGCACATTTAAACTTTCGAGGCATGTAGGTTGGGCCATACAAAGGTTCTCGAGAATCCCCACTAAAAACATTCCCAAGTAATTGTTTATTGCGTGCTTTGTTGACTTCACGAGATGGTTTTATCCGATAACTCAGATCACCATTTACCCAAAGATCTAGATATGATTTTTCAGCAGCTGTTGGGCTTAAAAGATCTGCAATCTCATTTGCAAGTTTACGTGCGGCAGGATATCCGTTTTTTTCGTAAGGAGCCGCAGGAGCCATTACATTTCTTGTGATATCACCACAGGCGGCAAGAGTTGAGCCCATAGAAGTAACAATTTTGCCGATGACTTCTCTCAAATTGTCTTTTCTTATCCCATGCATTTGAAAGGCTTGCCTTGTAGTTGCTCTAAGTGTTCCATTGCCAAGTTTGTTTGAAAGTTTGTCTAAGGCAATGAAAAGAGAGGCAGGGATTCTCCCCCCTGGGCTTCTTAGTCTCAACATCAATTGCCAATCTTTTGATTGGCCTTTCTGGCGATTCTCTCGGTTATCTTGTTGATAGCTTCCGTGGAACTTCAGCAGCTGGACAGCATCATTGCTGAAATGGTCTTCACTGTTATCTAATTCAGAGAGGAGAGGATTCCTTAGGTATTCACTGTTTGCTTTGAATTGCTCAAATTTGCTTTGTGGCGCGCCAGATGCAATACATGGCGCTAAAGCGATTTCTTGTGACGGATTTGGCGCGGTATCTCTCCTGGTCACGGCAGCTGAACTCTCCTTTCCCACCGTAGCGAAACATCTGTAGTTTTTAGCTTAGTTATTTCAATAGAATGGACTAACTTTTATTGAATAAATTTGTCGACCTTTTTACTTGAGATAGGCACTGAGGAACTTCCGGCGGATTTCGCTCGTTTGGCTCTTCCTCAGTTTGAGTCATTGTTATTAAGTGATTTAGAGCAGAGTCGATTCGGCCATGGTCGGATTCATTGCACGAGTACCCCTAGAAGGATTGCTGTAATTCTCGATGATTTGGCGACTAAAGCAAAGGATTTCGAAGAAACTCGAAAAGGTCCTCCAGCCAGTCAGGCTTTTAAAAACGGAGAACCCACACAAGCAGCTTATGGTTTCGCCAAGAGATGTGGTATTTCCGTTGAGTCATTAGAAGTACTTGAGACAGAAAAGGGGCCCTTTGTTTTTGGAAGGGTTGTTGAGAGAGGTCTTGATGCTATTGAGTTTTTGGCATCAAAAATTCCTCTTTGGATAGAAAGTCTTCAGGGATCAAGGTTTATGAGGTGGGGCAATGGAGAACGACGTTTCTCAAGGCCAATTCGTTGGATTGTGGCTCTGTTTGATGATCAATTAGTACCCTTTAGCTTGGAGGGGTGTGACCCAGGCTTGACTTCTGGCAACCATAGTCGAGGTCATAGGCTTTATTCGGACAAGGTTTTAATTGCTTCTGCTAATTCATATCTAAGCACTCTTGAAAAAGTTGGGGTTGAAGTTGATAGACAGAAACGAAAAAGACTTATTGAAAATGCTATTAAGACGAGAGCAGAAGTCATTAACTGTAACCCAGATCTACCAGACTACTTGCTTGAAGAACTTACCGATCTTGTTGAATCGCCTTTGCTTCTTGAGGGGGATATTGAGGAATCTTTTCTTGATATACCTGCAGAAGTTCTAAGTACAGTTATGAAGGTTCATCAGCGCTATGTTCCTCTTTATAAATATAATTCATCTGATGATTTGTTGGCTCTTGATGCAAAAGAAAGCCTTCTGCCGAAGTTTTTTTGTGTTAGTAATGCACTAGAATCTTCTTGTGATCTTGTTCGTAAAGGTAATGAAAGGGTTTTAAAAGCAAGGCTTTCGGATGCTCAATTCTTTATCAAGGTTGATCGTGAAAAACAAACCCAGGAAAGAATAGAGGATCTTAGGAGTGTAACTTTCGCTGAAGGACTTGGCTCTTTATATGACCGTGTCCAACGTATGGAGTGGATAGCAAAAGTCATCCTTGAGCAGTTGAATTTGAATGAGAAAAGTTCTCAGCAATCCCTTAGGGCAGTATCTCTCTCAAAGCATGATTTAGTCAGTCAAATGGTTGGAGAGTTTCCAGAGCTTCAGGGCATTATTGGCGGTAAATATCTTTTAGCAGAAGGTGAGGATAGAGAAGTTTCATTAGCGGTCCTTGAACAATATTTGCCTAGAGGGGCTGGTGATAATTTGCCACAATCTGATCAAGGTTCAGTGTTGGCTTTGACGGATAGATTTGAACTCCTTTTAAGTATTTTCGCAAAGGGGGAAAGGCCTACTGGGTCTTCAGACCCTTATGCTTTAAGAAGAGCAGGGAATGGAATCCTTCAGATACTTTGGTTTAAGGGTTGGAAAATTGATATCATTTATTTAATTAAAGAAGGAGTTAAGTTTTGGAAAGATGCACTACCAACTCTTGATTTCAAATCTTTGGTATTGATTGAGGATTTGACAGATTTCTTGTGCCAAAGAATTCTTGCTTTATTGGATGATACCGGTATAGATTCGGATTTAGCTCAGGCCGTTGCTGGTTCAGGAGTGTCATCGAAACGACTTCTTTCGGATCCATTGGATTCATATATTCGAGCTAATCTTCTTGTAAGAATGAGGAAACTGGGTGAGCTTAAATTAATTCAAAGGGTTGTTGTTAGGGCTGAGAAGTTGGCTAATAAATCAGACTTGCCTTTTGATGTCTTGTCACCTTTAGGTGTTGTTGACCCTGGTTTGTTTGAGAAAAGTAGTGAGAATGATCTTTTGCAGGTGCTTGAAAACCTATCATCTGTAGCCAGAAAATCATCTAAAGAGAGTTATATTGAACTCGCAAAGGTTCTTTCTTCTGGTGCACCTATATTGGAGAAATTTTTTGATGGAGATAATAGTGTTATGGTTATGGTTGATGATTTGAAAATAAGGAATAATAGATTAAATATGCTTGCTATTTTGAGGAATCAAGCCTCAATCCTTGCGGATTTTGTAAGAATAAATTGAGGAATTTAAATATCTAATCACTCTAATTATTATTATGCTTTGACTTTATTTGCTCCTACTTTAATCCCTCCCTTAATTGTACTTACGGCTAGCATTTTGTTGACTTCTTCTTCGTCCCGAACGGCGCTTGGTACTGGCTTGTAACTGTCAGGAGCAAGTGCTCTTCCTCTTATTACGGCTGCGATTGTTAGCAAGGTTAATTTTATTTGTTGCCAGGGCTTCATGGCCACAACTGTTTTGTATAAGTAACTATCGAATGTTAATCTTTGAACATCCAAGTCGTCGCACATTTCAACGAAAGCTTCTCTGGCTCCATCATTCGAATAGAAGATATTTTGGAGAATCTCTAGAACTTTGTATGTTGCTCCATATTTTTTATCCCATTTTTTCAGGTATTTTTTCAGGTCTTTTTCGGTAGGAATGGTTTTTCCGTTTTGGCTTGCCTCCACTATTTCCTCGGCACACATTCGACCACTTTTTGCGGCAAAATATATACCTTCTCCTGAGCTCTTTGTGACATAGCCAGCAGCATCTCCTACTAGGGCCATTCTTCCTACAACTCTTCTAGGCCTTGGATGCTCAGGAATTGGATGAGCTTCAACCTTGATTACCTCTCCATTGACAAGTCTTTTCTTTGCTCTTTCTCTCACTCCTTCTTGAAGGCTTTTTATCAAGCTCTGATTGTCTTGCATAGTCCCTGTCCCCACTGCAACATGGTCGTACTTCGGGAAAACCCAGCCATAGAAGTCTGGTGATACATCTGTGCCTACATACATCTCGGCAAGGTCTTCGTAGTAAGTCATTTCTTTCTCAGGGAGCTTAATTCTCTCCTGGAATGCAATTGCTACGTTGTAATCACCAGCATCCATAGCCTTTGCTACTCGGCTATTGGCTCCGTCAGCTCCTACTAGAAGGTCAACTTCAAGTGTTTTGGTCTCGCCAGTTGTTCCTCCGTTTGAATAGTCAGAGTATGTAAGTTTGTAGGGGCCCTGTCGATTTGAACCGGTATCTATTTTGGTTACCAGGCCATTAATTAGGTTTGCACCTAGATCAGAAGCTCTATTTCGCATAAATGCATCCATTACTTCTCTTCGGCACATTCCTATGTATTCGTTTTCTGTTTTTCCATAAACTTTATCTAGGCTGATATCAACTTCCTTGTTTGATGGTGAGATCATTCGCATATTGCGTACTTTTCGATCAATAATCGAGTCTGGAAGATCAAATTCTGAAACCATGCATAAAGGGATAGCCCCTCCACATGGCTTTGCGTTGTCTAGTTTGCGTTCGAAAATCCAGGTCTCAATTCCAGCTTTAGCGAGAATTTCTGCGGCACATGAGCCACTTGGACCACCGCCAATAACAGCAACACGCAACATTTTGAGCTCTGATTTGCAAGATTGTTTTTTGAAAACTAACACCGCTCAAAGGTTTTTTGCGCAACTAATTGCCTTAGCCCGTTACGATCGAAACATCATTGCGCATTAAATTCGTGTCTCGAGCTAAAAATGCTCGGAGCATTCCTTCAGAAGATATCCCAGTTGCACGTAGGTCTGGGCTATCGAGAGGCTCTTCATCAGCCGTTACGTGGATTTTTTTGGTTTGTGGATTTGCAATCTTCGGGACAATTGTTTTTGAGTTAAGTGGATCAAAACAGAGTTCTCTTGAAAATATTTCAAGTTCTTTTGATGCTCTTACAGAAGTAGATGGCCGATTGTTAGGTCATTTCCCTTATCCGGAAATATCTGATTCTGAATTGGTTACCTTGGATTCTGGGATCCAGGTTCACAAAGAAACAGCCAAGGCTTATAGGGCTATGGAGTCTGCGGCATGGGCTGAAGGAGTAGACATAAGACTTCTAAGTGGATATCGCTCTCATGATTTGCAACGAGAAATCTTTTTTGAAATTAAATCTGAAAGGAATCAAACAGCTTTAGAACGAGCAAAAGTCTCGGCTCCACCTGGTCATTCTGAACATAGTACAGGCTATGCAATTGACTTGGGTGATGGAAGAAGGCCAGAAACGCATTTTAGAGAGGATTTTGAGTCAACGGAAGCTTTCCTGTGGTTAAAAACAAATGCAGCTAAATACCATTTCATTCTTTCTTTCCCACCTGGAAACTCGCAGGGGGTTACTTATGAACCCTGGCATTGGAGGTTTGAAGGTACAGCGGCTGCTTTGCGGGAGTTTGAGGCAGCGAGAAAACTTTTTTCAAGGTAGGTGTAGGCCCCTAATGAATAATTCTTTAGTAGTCTTTGAAATCAAAATGAGTGGTTATTAGTAGATTAAACCTGCTTTTGGGGAAGCGATGATATAGCCTGCCTCAAATACGCAAAGGGAGTATTTTCTGTTTATGGATTTTTGCAGTCAATGAGATCTGATATTAAAGCGATTCGCAACATTGCAATCATTGCTCATGTAGATCATGGGAAAACTACTTTGGTAGATGCTCTGCTTTCACAATCAGGAATTTTCCGTGAAAATGAAAATGTACCTACTTGTGTTTTGGATTCTAATGACTTAGAGAGAGAAAGAGGTATAACTATTCTTTCGAAAAATACAGCAGTCATTTATGAAGATACTCGTATAAATATTGTTGATACACCTGGGCATGCAGACTTTGGTGGTGAAGTAGAACGTGTATTGGGTATGGTTGATGGATGTTTGTTAATCGTTGATGCTAATGAAGGTCCGATGCCTCAGACACGTTTTGTCTTAAAGAAGGCTTTAGAAAAGGGGCTGAGGCCGATTGTTTTTGTAAATAAGATTGATAGAGCGAGGGTTGAACCTGAGACTGCTGTTGATAAAGTTCTTGATCTGTTCCTGGAGCTTGGAGCAGATGATGATCAGTGTGACTTCCCTTATCTTTTTGGTAGTGGCCTAGGTGGGTTTGCTACTCCAGATATATCAGATAAAAGTGACAATATGAAACCTCTATTTGATGCTATCTTGCGTCATGTTCCGCCTCCTGTTGGAGATATATCCAAACCCCTCCAATTGCAGGTGACAACATTGGACTATTCAGATTTTTTGGGGAGAATAGTAATTGGACGAGTGCATAATGGAATAATAAAAAGTGGACAAAATGCTTGTTTAATAAAGGATAATGGTAGCGTTAAACGTGGACGAATTAGTAAACTGCTTGGGTTTGAAGGCCTTCAGAGAGTTGATATAGAACAAGCTATCGCGGGAGATTTAGTTGCAGTAGCAGGATTTGATGAAGTCAGTATTGGAGAAACAATTGCGTGTACTGATGAGCCTAAAGCACTTCCACTCATAAAAGTAGATGAGCCAACATTGAGAATGACTTTTGTGGTTAATGATTCTCCATTTGCTGGTAAAGAAGGAAAATTTGTTACTAGTCGCCAGTTGCGTGATCGTCTTCAAAAGGAATTGCTTACAAATGTGGCTCTACGTGTTGAGGATACTGATTCGCCTGATCGTTTTTCAGTAAGTGGAAGAGGAGAACTTCACCTGGGAATACTTATAGAAACAATGAGGCGTGAGGGTTATGAATTTCAGGTGTCTCAACCTCAAGTTATTTTTAGGGAAATTGAAGAGATTTCTTGTGAGCCTGTTGAAACATTGGTTATGGATGTACCAGAGGTTGCTGTTGGCGCATGTATTGAAAAGTTAGGAGTTAGACGTGGGGAGATGCAAAATATGTCTACTGGATCTGATGGGAGAACGCAACTTGAGTTTGTTGTTCCATCTAGAGGCCTAATTGGGTTTAGAGGAGAATTTATTCGTTCTACAAGGGGAGAAGGAATTATGAGTCATTCATTTTTTGAATACAGACCTATGGTTGGTGAATTTGATGCTCGAAGGAATGGTTCTCTTGTAGCTTTCGAAGAAGGAATAGCAACTTTTTATGCACTAAAGAATGCTGAAGATCGCGGACAGTTTTTTGTCTCTCCTGGAACTAAAGTTTATAAAGGAATGATTATTGGAGAAAATAATAGACCTCAAGATTTAGAAATCAATATTTGCAAGACAAAACAGCTAACCAATATGCGATCAGCAGGAGCTGAGGAATTAGATTCTTTGAAGGCTCCTTTACAAATGACACTGGAGAGAGCGCTTGAGTATATAGGTCCTGATGAGATGCTAGAAGTAACTCCTGAATCAATAAGGTTGAGGAAACTTTCTACTAAAAAGATCTCAAAGAAATAACTTTGATTTCTGATGACTGATTTTATCAATGATTCCCGTTTTCAGAGAGCTACTGAGTTATTTAATAAGTCGGATTGGTATCGTGCTCATGATGCTTTAGAGGAGTTGTGGCATGAATTAGGCTATCCTGAACGTCTAACTATTCAGGGATTGCTCCAGGTTGCAGTGGCAGAGTTACATCTTGAAAGGGGAAATATAAAAGGTTCTGTGATTCTTTTAGGAGAAGGTTTGGGTCGACTTAAATCAGCAGGTATTTCTGACTTAGGAATAGACCTTGATAAACTTTGTAAGTCCGTGGCGAAGCGACTTGAACAGATTCAGAGAGGATGTAACCCGGATATTAGTACTGTCCCATTTATTCAGAAAAGACAATGAATATAAGTAAATTTAGTATCGTTTGTAAAAATCTTTTTCTATGAGTCTTGCTCTAAAGAAAGCTGCCCTCACAATCGATGGTCGCTGGCTTGTTAAAGATGTTTCTTTAGAGCTTTCTCCGGGAGAGGTTGTAGGTCTTTTAGGCCCTAATGGTGCAGGTAAGACAACAACCTTTAATCTCTTTATAGGCTTATTACGCTCTGATATAGGTGAAGTAGTTCTTGATGGAATACCTGTTGGTGATTTGCCAATGCCTAAAAGGGCTGCCTTGGGTATTGGTTATTTACCTCAGGAACCTAGTGTTTTTCGTCATCTAACTGTTCGACAAAATCTTGAGATGGCAATTTCTCGAACTGAATTGTCGGTTCTTGATTATCGCAAGCGTTTAGATCAATTAATAGAGAGTTTTCATTTGGGTGCTTTTATTGAAAGGTATGGTTATCAACTTTCTGGCGGCGAACGTCGACGTTGTGAAATAGCAAGAGCTTTAGCAGTTGGAGTGAATGGACCCAGGTATTTGTTGCTGGATGAGCCATTTGCAGGAGTTGATCCATTGGCTGTCGCAGACTTGCAGGGGTTGATCTCTTTGTTAAAGGAACAAGGAATGGGTATTCTGATAACCGACCATAACGTAAGAGAGACTCTTGCAATAACTGATCGAGCCTACATTCTTAACGAAGGTTGTATTCTTTCTTCGGGAAAATCTGATGAGGTTGCTAATGATCCTTTGGTTCGCCGTCATTATCTAGGAGAGGGATTTCAGCTTTGAGTAATTGGTCTTTAAAACGTCTTAATGACCCTCACAGTTTTTTGTGGAGATATCGAAGATGGGTTGTTTCCAATTGGAGGAAGCTTCCTCTGCTAGATCGGTGGTTGTTGGGTGAAATGCTCTCACCACTTCTTTTTGCTGTCTCGGCATTCACCGTTGTGTCTTTGTCCGTAGGAGTGATGTTTGAGTTGGTTAGAAAAATAGTTGAATCTGGTCTGCCTGTAGGTATTGCATCAAAAGTCTTGCTTTTTCAGTTGCCAAGTTTTTTGGTTATTTCTTTTCCTATGGCAACACTTATGGCGACCTTGCTTGCTTATAGCAGGATGTCTGCTAATAGCGAGTTAAAGGCTCTGAGAAGTATTGGAGTAACAACTCCTCGAATGGTTGCCTCTGCTTTATTGCTGTCTTTGTTCATGACAGTGCTTACATTTGTTTTTAATGATTTTATAGTTCCCCCTGCAAATATGTATGCTGATTTAACTCTTCAACGTGGTTTAGGTAAAGCAATTTCAACTGAGAAAGGTAAAGATATAATTTACTCTAGATTTGGTAGAATATCATCTTCTGATAAGGAAGTAACAAGAAAGGGTCTTTTACAATTGTTCTATGCAAGGAGATTCTATAAGGATGCGATGAAGGATGTGACAGTGCTTGATTTTTCTAGACTTGGATATAAACAGATGCTTGTTGCTGATAAGGCAAAGTGGAATGATAAGGAGTCGAAGTGGGAATTTCTTCAAGGCCAGATTGTTACTCTTTCACCTAACGGAAGTATTACTACGGCCGAATTTAATAGATACCTTTACCCATTAGGTACTGGACCTATTCGAATAGGGAGGTTACCAAAAGATGCAAACAATATGACAGTATTGGAAGCAATAAATGCAGAAAAGCTTTATAGAGAGTCTGGTAATCGAAAAGAATCTAGAAGAATGATGGTGAGAATTCAAGAGAAGTTTACTCTGCCTATGGCTTGTTTGGTTTTTGGTTTGATTGGATGTAGCTTAGGAGCTAAGCCTAATTCTCGTACTAGCAGAAGTCAGGGTTTTGGAATCAGTGTCGTGCTAATTCTTGTTTATTACGTTCTGAGCTTTGGTTTTAGTTCATTAGGCGTCAAGGGAACGCTTTCTCCTTGGCTAGCAGCATGGTCTCCTGTTTTTATATCTATGCTGGGTGGTGGTTTTTTGCTTAGGCAAGCAAGTCAATGAAAAATATAAATGTTATAAATGAGATTTTTTTTATTCATCTTCTATTTGAATTTCGGTGGACATGAATTTTTATGAGCTTTTGTTGATGACAGGAGATCCTGTTATTGCTTTAGGTCTTTTTGCTTTTGCTTTATTGCTATTAGCTTTGCCGTTCTCGGCCTGGGCTGTAGGAAGTGGGTCAAGTTCTTCTGTAGTGAAACTGCTTATAGCTTTGGCGAATTTGGTATTGGCAGCAGAAATGATTTTGCGATGGTGGCAATCAGGTCATTTCCCTATAAGCAACCTGTATGAGTCGCTTTGTTTCCTTGCTTGGGCCTGCACTATGACGCAATTGTTGGTTGAGCGTTCTTGGCCTTCACCTTTGGTTGCTGCATCGGCAACTCCAATTGCTTTGTTTGCTATTGCTTTCGCAAGTTTTGCTTTGCCAGAGAATTTGCAAGAAGCGTCGCCACTCGTTCCTGCTCTTCGTTCTAGTTGGCTAGTAATGCATGTAAGTGTAATCATGTGTAGCTACGCCGCCTTAATGGTGGGTTCTTTGCTGTCTGTTGCTGTTTTATTTGTTGATAGGAATCAAGTCCTTGAAATACGTAGTAGCTCAATAGGAATTGGTGGTTTTAGGCAAGGTGCTTTGCCTGCGGCCAATGATTTGTCAGTAGAGTCACTATCGCTTAAGCCAATAAATATCAGCCGATTAGAACGACTGGATAGCCTGAGCTACCGAACTATTTCAGTTGGTTTTTTATTGTTAACAGTTGGTTTGGTGAGTGGTGCTGTTTGGGCAAACGAAGCTTGGGGTAGTTGGTGGAGTTGGGATCCTAAAGAAACATGGGCATTGATTTCATGGTTTGTCTATGCGGCATATTTACATTCAAGATTGACAAGAGGTTGGCAAGGCAGAAAGCCTGCTCTTTTAGCATTAATAGGAATATTTATAATAGGTATTTGTTATATAGGAGTCAATCTCCTTGGTGTAGGTTTGCATAGTTATGGTTGGTTTTTTTGATAAAATTATTGCTTGACTTTTATTGTATTTAAACATTTTTATAATAAAACAAATCAAACACTAGGGCCTTTTGCTTTCTCTAATTCCTTTTATTGCATCCGCATAGCTAGGTTGATTAAATATTCCTGAACCACTGACTATTGCATTTGCTCCAACTTCAATGACTTTCCATGCATTGTTGGCTTTAATTCCACCATCAACTTCAATCCATGGATCTAGTCCTCTTTCATTGCACATCTGACGAAGATTCTTGATTTTATCTACCTGGTTTTCAATAAAACTTTGGCCTCCAAAACCTGGATTGACGCTCATTATTAATACGAGATCACATAGCTCTAAGCAGTATTCAATGCTCGATAGGGGAGTGCTTGGGTTTAGGACTGCCCCAGCCTTTTTGCCTAAGTCTTTGATTTGAGCAAGATTCCTGTGTAGATGGGGACAAGCTTCTACTTGTACATAGATATGGTCTGCACCTGCTTTCGCAAAGTCGCCAACATATTTTTCTGGCTCCACGATCATTAGATGGACATCCAGGGGCTTTGAAGTGACTGGTCTTAGCGCCTCAACAATTAATGGTCCAATTGTGATGTTTGGTACGAACCTCCCATCCATTACATCAACATGAATCCAATCAGCCCCGGCTTTATCTACAGCACGCACCTCTTCGCCAAGGCGAGAGAAGTCTGCAGAGAGAATCGAAGGGGCTATAGCGAGGGATTTGGTGCTCATTTAAGAGGGTTAGTTGTTTTGATTCTATTAATCGATGGGCTCTTAGAAGGTTTTGGCACCTTCACTGATAAAGTTAGCCCCGCTTAGGAGCTGGAGTCATCCTCTAGTGGGTAGTGCAATTGATGGTTAATTTTCCACTCATTTGAACAACTTGCCATTTCTCTTGCTTGATAAGCACAATTTCCTTCTCTGTTGACTAAAAGTGGATCGCACTCTTATCCAAGAAATTCTCGAAGTTGTTGAGCAGGCTGCAATAGCTTCTGCAAAACTTACTGGTCTCGGCAAAAAGGATGAGGCAGACGCAGCTGCTGTCGAAGCCATGAGAAAGAGGATGGGTCAGATAGAGATGCAAGGTCGGATTGTCATAGGAGAAGGCGAACGTGATGAGGCGCCAATGCTTTACATCGGAGAGGAAGTTGGTAGTGGAAAAGGGCCAGGCGTAGATTTTGCTGTTGATCCATGTGAAGGAACCAACTTATGTGCAAATAGTCAGCGCGGTTCTATGGCGGTATTAGCCGCCTCTGATAGAGGTGGATTATTTAATGCGCCTGATTTTTATATGAAAAAACTCGCTGCTCCGCCTGCAGCAAAAGGAAAAGTAGATATTCGTAATTCTGCTGTAGAAAACATTAAAATTCTAAGTGAGACTTTGAACCTTGCACCTAGCGAATTGACCATAGTTGTCATGGATAGGGCACGTCACAAGAATTTGATAGCAGAAATTAGATCTACAGGTGCTCGAGTTCAGCCTATTTCAGATGGCGACGTGCAAGCTGCAATTGCTTGTGGATTTGCTGGGACGGGGACTCATTGTCTTATGGGAATTGGAGCAGCCCCTGAGGGTGTTATATCAGCAGCAGCAATGAGGGCCTTGGGAGGACATTTTCAAGGTCAATTGGTATATGACCCTGCAATTGCCCAAACAAGTGAGTGGGCTGATTACACCAAGGAAGGAAATATTGCTCGCTTGAATGAAATGGGTATTACTGATATTGACAAGATTTATGAGGCTGAAGAATTGGCTTCAGGAGAGAATGTTGTATTTGCTGGCAGTGGAATCACAGATGGCCTCTTGTTTAATGGAGTTAAATTCGAGACCGATTGCACTCGGACAAGCAGCCTTGTAATTAGTACGCTAGATGATTCAGCCCGCTTTACTAATACCGTGCATATCAAAGAAGGTGCTAAAAGCATCGCATTGAGCTGAACTCATTAACCTAAAAGTTATCGAGCAACGTTCTTATGCATATAGCCGTTGTCGGTCTTAGTCATCGCACAGCGCCTGTTGAAATCCGTGAAAAGCTCAGCATTCCTGAGCAGACAATGGAATCCTCTCTCAAGACATTGAAGGGGAATGATCAGGTGCTGGAGGTGTCAGTCCTCAGTACTTGCAACCGACTTGAAATATATACTTTGATCCAAGATCCTGATAAAGGGATTTTGGAAGTTTGTAATTTTCTGGCTAATCACTCTGGTTTGTCCAAGGACGATTTGTCCCCTCATCTTTTTAGCTATCACCATGAAAAGGCGGTAGAGCATTTAATGAGAGTTGCTTCTGGATTGGATAGCCTTGTTTTGGGTGAAGGTCAAATTCTTTCTCAAGTTAAGAAAATGCTTCGCTTGGGGCAGGACCATCATTCAATGGGTCCAATTCTTAATCGCTTATTGACTCAGGCTGTATCAACGGGAAAGCGTGTTAGGAGTGAAACTAATTTGGGTACGGGAGCTGTCTCTATTAGTTCAGCTGCTGTGGAGTTGGCTCAGTTAAAACTTGGTCAATCTTTAGGTCAGGATCAGTTGGTAACTCTGGAGTCTGAGTCGGTCTCTGTAATAGGAGCAGGTCGAATGAGTCGTCTGCTTCTTCAGCACCTTCAATCAAAAGGCTGTTCAAGAGTTTCACTTTTGAACAGAACACTTAAAAGAGCTGAATCTTTGGCTGCTGATTTTCCAGACCTTCTTGTTGAATGCAGGCTTCTTTCTGATTTGGATCATTGCTTGGTCTCTTCTTCCCTTGTTTTTGCTAGTACAGCATGTGAAGACCCAATTATTGATGCATCTCGACTTAATGGATTAAAGCGGACAGGATCATTGCGCCTAATAGACATAGGTGTCCCAAGGAATATTTCTGCTGATGTTGCTGGTGTATCTGGAGTTGAATCTCATGATGTTGATGATTTGCAAGAGGTAGTTTCTAGAAATCAAGAGGCTCGTCAGCAGATAGCTCAGGAAGCAGAGGCTTTACTGAAAACTGAAGGAAGATTGTTTTTGGAGTGGTGGGATAGCCTTGAAGCAGTGCCTACGATTAATCAATTAAGGGCATCTTTGGAATCGATTCGTAAGGAGGAGTTGCAGAAAGCTTTAAGTCGCATGGGACCGGATTTTTCAGCAAGAGAGAGGAAGGTTGTTGAGGCCTTGAGTAAAGGAATTATCAATAAAATTCTTCATACCCCTGTTACAAAATTAAGAGCTCCTCAAACTCGCCCTGAAAGGCAAGAGGCTTTGAGGGTGGTAGAGGAACTGTTTGATTTAAATATTGCAAAGCATGATGACAAGTGATTTCGTGTTTTCTCGTTTTGAATCTCAGCTTTTTAACAGAGTCTTCTTGGGAAATGCGTATTAGGTGCGCAAAGTCCGGTAGGTTTGCAATCGATCTATTTATTTGGAGAGCTTGATGAAGCGTGTTCTGGCCATAATTCTTGGTGGAGGTGCAGGAACTCGCCTCTATCCACTCACCAAGATGAGGGCAAAACCCGCAGTCCCTCTTGCTGGGAAATACCGGTTAATAGATATTCCAATAAGTAACTGCATCAATTCCAACATCAACAAGATGTATGTCTTGACCCAGTTCAATAGTGCCTCATTGAATAGGCATCTTACTCAAAGCTATAACCTTAGTGCACCTTTTGGACAGGGTTTTGTAGAGGTATTGGCTGCCCAGCAAACTCCTGAAAGCCCGTCATGGTTTGAGGGCACTGCCGATGCCGTTCGTAAGTATCAATGGCTTTTTCAGGAGTGGGATGTTGATGAGTATCTAATACTTTCTGGAGACCAGCTTTATAGAATGGATTACAGCCTTTTTGTTGAACATCATCGTTCTTCGGGAGCCGATTTAACAGTTGCGGCATTGCCTGTTGATGCTAAGCAAGCAGAAAGCTTTGGTTTGATGAGAATTAATCAAGAAGGAGATATCAAGGAGTTTAGAGAAAAACCTAAAGGTGATTCTTTGAATGCAATGGCTGTAGATACCTCCAAATATGGCTTGTCAAAAGAGGAGGCCAAAAACAATCCATACCTAGCATCTATGGGTATTTATGTTTTTAGCCGCTCCACATTATTTGATCTGCTAAATAAAAATCCTGGGCATAAAGATTTTGGAAAAGAGGTTATACCAGAAGCCCTTGCTCGTGGGGACAGATTGAAGAGTTACGTTTTCAATGATTATTGGGAGGATATTGGAACAATTGGGGCCTTTTATGAAGCGAATTTGGCTCTGACTCAGCAGCCAAAGCCCCCTTTTAGTTTTTACGATGAGCAATTCCCGATTTATACCAGACCTCGTTATTTACCTCCCACAAAGTTGGTTGATGCTCAGATAACTGACTCAATTATTGGAGAAGGTTCTATTTTGAAATCATGCAGTATCCATCATTGTGTGCTTGGGGTAAGGAGTCGAGTCGAAAGTGAAGTTGTTCTTCAAGACTCTTTGGTAATGGGATCTGATTTCTTTGAATCATCTGAAGAGCGGGCTGCTTTGAGGAAAGGAGGTGGGATACCTTTAGGTGTTGGCAAAGGTGCTGTCGTTAAAAGGGCAATTCTTGATAAGAACACTCGCATTGGTGATGATGTAAAGATCATCAATAAAGACCATGTTGAAGAGGCTGATCGAGCAGATCAGGGCTTTTATATACGTAACGGAATAGTTGTAGTAGTTAAAAATGCAACCATCTCAGATGGAACTTTGATTTGAAGGTTGGTCTAAAAAACCTGTCCCTGAAAGCAATTTTTTGCCTTTCCCTTAATGCATTCTTACTAATGGATAAAACAAGCATGGTTCAACCCTGACATAGACCCGTATTGGAAAGCAGATTTGCTCATCGAAGGTCACACTGGCATCATCATCAATCTTCTTGGAAATGTCCAAAGCGCATTTTGGTCTAGTAGGACTTGGAGTTATGGGCGAAAACCTTGTCCTTAATGCCGAGAGGAATGGATTTTCAAGTGTTGTTTATAACCGTACTTATTCCAAAACCGAATCTTTCCTAGAGGGAAAAGGCTTTGGGAAGAAGATTCAAGGGGCAATAGATTTAAAAGAATTTGTTAGCAAACTTGAGCGCCCTCGAAGAATTTTGATGATGATTAAGGCAGGTGGAGCTACAGATCGCGTTATAGATCAGATTTCCCCTTATTTGCAGGAGGGTGATCTACTTATTGACGGAGGGAACTCTGAATTTCGTGATACTGAAAGACGAGTCGCTCAATTAGAGAGCAGGCAATTTGGTTATATAGGGATGGGTGTTTCAGGAGGAGCGAAAGGTGCTCTTGAAGGGCCAAGCATGATGCCGGGAGGGACTAAGGCTTCTTATGAAGCCATAGAGAGTCTTGTTCAAAAGATGGCTGCTCAAGTTGAAGATATCCCCTGTGTTACTTATATAGGCCCAGGTGGCTCTGGCCACTTTGTGAAGACAGTTCATAACGGAATTGAATATGGAATTGAGCAAATTCTTTCCGAGTCTTATGACCTGATGAAGCGAGTTGGAAATATGACTGGCAATGAAATAGCTGATGTTTTTTGCCAGTGGAATCAAACAGAGGAACTTTCTTCTTATTTGGTAGAAATTACTGAGATTTGTTTGCGAGCAAAAGATCCTGAAGATGGGAAAGACTTGGTTGAGAAAATTATTGATAAAGCTGGTCAAAAGGGTACGGGCCTTTGGACTGTTGTTAGCGCGTTGGAATTGGGTGTTTCTGTCCCAACCATTTATGCATCATTAAATGCAAGAGTGATGAGTTCTCTTAAGAAAGAGCGAGTAGAAGCTGAAAAAATACTTTCATCATCTTCTTCTTTTAAATTTGATATAGGTACTATTGAAAACTCTATGGCTCCTATTCAGGATGCTGTCATTCTTTCTTGCATCGCTAGCTATGCACAAGGAATGGAACTTTTGAAAGCAGCCTCTAAGGAATATTCATACAACCTGGATATGTGCTCTATTGCACAGATTTGGAAGGGAGGGTGCATTATTCGCTCAAGGCTCTTGGAACGAATTCAAGATGCATTTTACGTTGACTCACAATTGCCTAATTTGTTCATTGACAAATGGTTTGTTGAACAAGTTAATAGACGTCTACCTGGTCTTGTAAAGGTTGTAGCAGGAGCCTCCCAGGCGGGGATTCCAGTTCCTTGTTTTAGTAGTACGCTTGATTATATTAATAGCTATCGGACATCAAGACTGCCTCAAAACTTGGTTCAAGCTATGCGTGATTGTTTTGGGTCGCATACATATCAAAGAATAGATAAAGAAGGAACTTTCCATACAGAATGGATTAGTTGAGGAATGTTTCATGACTTCTTATAGCTTGCAAATAGCAAAGGATAAAAATGATTTGGCTCGTCTAGCTTCTGAAACTATTGCTACTCATTTGGATTTAGCTCTTGATCAGAAAGATCGAGCTCAATTAGCTCTATCAGGAGGGTCTACTCCTTCTGCCGCCTATAGTTTATTAGGCCGTGAACATCTTCCATGGGATCGTGTAGATGTTTTGCTAGGTGATGAAAGATGGGTTGATCACGAGGACACTCAAAGTAATTGCAGAATGATTCGTAAAACTCTGATGTCAGGGGAACCAGGTTCAAAGGCGATTTTCTATCCGATCACAACCATTGCATTGCAAAGCCCTGATGAAAGCGCTAAAGAGTTTGCACTGAAACTCAATGAAATTTGTAATGGTGAACCTCCTGAGTTTGACTTGATGGTTCTTGGCCTTGGAGATGATGGTCATACAGCATCTCTTTTTCCTAAAACTGATTCGCTTCTGGTTGAAGATTCTTGGGTAACAGTTGGAAGAGGTAAAGGTTTGGAGAGAATTACAATGACCTTTCCAGTATTAAGTGCCGCAAGAAAAGTAATCTTTATCGTTAGTGGAAATTCTAAAAAAGAAGCACTTAGGAGACTTTTGGACCCTAATGAACCTATTGAACGTACACCTGCAAAACTTGTTAGACCTCGATCAGATGTTGTTATCCTTGCCGACCAGGAGGCAGCACATTCTCTCTGATTTTAATTTATGGATAAACAGTTAAGAAGCAGTCGTATGAACGTGAAACCTATTTTCTCTGGCATCGATTTTAATTGTTGGTATTCACTTAATGATACGATTATGGGAGGATCAAGCACTGCTTCCTGTGGAATTTCTTCAGAAGGTCTAATACTCACTGGTAATGTAATAGAAGCTGGCGGTGGATTTGTTAGTTGTAGATCACCTTTGCTTAATCCATGCCTTGATTTGTCTAAATTTAAGTCTTTAAGATTAGAAATTGAAGGTGATGGAAGGACTTTTAAGCTCGCTGTTTGTTGTCGTCATCGGATGATTGGTTTTAGTGATTTACTCTCAAAGGGTATTAGTTGGATTGCAGAATTTCCAACTAGTTATTCTGGTATAACAATAGTTGATATTCCTTTTCAGAGTTTGCTACCAGCCGTGAGAGCAAGGCCTATAAAGCTTCCTTTTGGATTTAACTCATCAGCTATAAATAAATTTCAATTGCTTCATTCGAGGTTTGGTATATCAGGGGAGTTGAATACTGGATTTAGATCTGGACCTATAAACATCCGACTGGTTTCTATAAGTGCAATTAATTGAATATTCTGAAAGTTGGCAAACATTAGTAGCTTTGTCTGCTGATAAATGTCTAAAGCCCTGGCGCCATGCAGTTGTGCTGTTAAGCCAAGAAGATGAATTAACTGAGAAACATCAATCTATATATGATTTGATTGATTCTGATGAACTTGATTATGTTCTTCGCCTTGAATGTAGAAATTCTGAAGGTGATAGGCTTCCTGAAAGAGACCTTGAATTAGAGATCTTTAGAAGCGGAAATAATGTAAATCTAATTTTGAGTTGGTCGACAAAACGCGATTATCCAATACTTTGGCAAGGGCAACGTCCTGTGTGGATGGATGGGAATAGTGGAGAAAGATGTCCCCCACCAGTGGATGCCGAGTCCTTGGAAATGTTGGCTAGAAGATTGAAATCTTTGTTTGATATTTAATTTTTTGTTAACTTTGATCGGTGACTGCTCCTTTGCTGGAGCTGCTCACTAATCGAGCGTATTTTCCAAGAACTCCTTTTGAATAGCGTTGTTTAGGCTTCCTCCAGTTTTTTTTACGCAAAAGTAATTCAGATTCATCAACATTGAGTTGGATTAATTGTTGATGTGCATCAACAGTGATGCTATCTCCTTCTTTTATTAAGCCAATAGTTCCCCCTACTGCAGCCTCAGGAGCAACATGTCCAACTACCAGACCATAAGTCCCTCCGCTAAATCGACCATCAGTTATTAATGCAACCTTATCTCCTAGACCTTGACCTACGATAGCTGAGGTTGGGGCAAGCATTTCTCGCATGCCAGGTCCTCCAACAGGACCTTCATACCTAACTACGACAACATCTCCCTCTTTAATCTTGTTGTCCAGAATTGCTTTAAGACAGTCTTCTTCACTTTCAAAAACTCTTGCCGGCCCAGTAAGGGAAGTATTTTTAATGCCGGTTATTTTTGCAACGCTTCCTTCAGTAGCCAAGTTTCCCTTAAGAATAGCCAGGTGTCCCTGAGGATAAAGCGGATTTGAAAGAGGTCGTATTACCTCTTGGTTCTCAGGAGGGCAAGAAGGTACATTCTTGAGAACTTCATTCATGGTTTTCCCTTCAATATTGCGACATTCACCATGAAGCAATCCTGCGTTTAATAGTATTTTCATTACTTGGGGAATACCACCTGCTCTGTGCAAATCGACAGTTACATACTTTCCACTTGGTTTAAGATCGCAAATAACAGGAACTTTCTGACGGATTCTTTCGAAATCATCTATGTAGAGATCTACTCCTGCAGTTTTTGCAATTGCTAAAAGGTGTAGCACTGCATTTGTAGAACCACCAACTGCCATTATTACGCTAATTGCGTTTTCAAATGCTTTTTTAGTTAGCAAATCTAAGGGACAAATATTTTCTTTTACTGCTTCAACTAATACTTTGGCGCTCATAGCAGCACTCTCAGATTTTTCTTTATCCTCTGCTGCCATTGTTGAACTATAGGGAAGGCTCAAACCAAAGGTTTCAATTGCTGCTGACATAGTATTAGCTGTGAACATTCCACCGCAACTACCAGCTCCAGGACAGGCATTTTTTTCAACTTTTATAAGCATTTCTTCATTAATTTTTCCACTAGCAAATTGCCCGACTGCTTCAAAAGCGCTTACAACTGTTAAATCAGTTCCTTCTAACTTCCCAGGCTTTATTGTCCCACCATAAACAAATATTGCTGGAATATTCATTCTTGCCATAGCTAGGAGGGCTCCTGGCATGTTTTTGTCACATCCTCCAACTGCTAAAACACCATCCATGCTTTGTCCGTTGCAAGCGGTCTCTATTGAATCTGCAATTACTTCTCTTGATACCAATGAATATTTCATGCCTTCTGTTCCCATTGAAATCCCATCGCTTACTGTGATGGTCCCAAACATCTGTGGCATTCCACCAGCTGCTCTGATTGCCTCTTCTGAACGATGAGACAGTTCATTTAGCCCTAAATTGCAAGGAGTGATGGTGCTATAGCCATTGGCAATTCCAATTATTGGTTTTTTGAAATCACTATCTTTAAAGCCAACTGCTCGTAGCATTGCTCGATTAGGCGAGCGTTGGATCCCCTGGGTTATGGCAGTCGAACGAAGCATGTTGCGGAAATGCAGGGAATTGAAATTTGCAAAGTCACCCTAATAAAGTTATTAGCTCCTTGCTCCAAGGTCTTCTAGTTGCTTTCTCACATCAGCTATGGCCGCATTTAGTTGTTCCACTCTTTGTTCTAGTTGCTCACTGCTTTGGTTGCTTTTTTTGGATGAAGAAGTTTCAAAGGCCTCTGAACCATCCTGCATTCTTGGCGCGTAAAGCATTGCTTGTTGTTTACGAGTTTTTTGACGCTTTTCTGCTTCTGAAAAAAGCCACCAAGCAAGCCCTGCAGCACCTAGTACTGCACCACTGATTAAGGAGGAGAGGCTGCTTGAAGATTGGCGATACTGACTCATATCTACTTTTGTGCTTTTCTAATCCTAAGTCGCTTGTCCGATTGTTGTAGTTAATCTAAGACAGGGGTTGCCAATACCTGGACTTATTTCACCGGCTTCAGTGAGATCAGGATCTATACAACCACAATAGATAATTAAATCTTTAAATTTCTCTCCTATTTTCGTTAGTCCTTTATTAGAGGCTAAAGGGGTAATAACCCTAATTCTTTTACTTTCAACATTCTTTTTCATTATTGTATCTATGACCCTAGAAAGTCTTTCACCGCTAGCGATTTGATCTGCGAAGACTATAATTCCTGCTTTAGGTTTTATGTCTTTTGGAGGTCCTCCCAGAGAGAGATATGAGTTTGGTAAAACCTTTCTCCCGCCCTGCCACAGCTCAAGACCGCAAGGTAAAAGAGGGATGACAATGAGTGGTATGTCTGCCTCGATTAAGTTTCCTTCTGTGGTTGTTTGAAAAGTTTTTATTTCATGTTTTGAATTTGGAAGCCAATCTCGTACTGCTTCATATGTAAGCCATCTCCCAAGTTCTTCAAATCCAGTTGCATAAAGAGCAGGGGGAGTGCTGCTCATTCTAAGTACGGTTAGCCAGTGGGCTATGAGTGGGTGAGGAGGAACTATTACCTTGAGTGTCATAGCCATGAAAACTTATTTGGCTCCAAATTGTCTAACGTGATCATTAAGTTAATTGCTTGTGCATGAACTTTCACCAAAGTCCTCGTTTTTCTAATGGGATGGCATTTTTCCGCTCATTTTTCCTGATCTGTTGTTTTACTGTTGCAGGTTGCTTTCTCCCTGTTGATGTCAAGGCAATTATTCCCCCTGAATTTGCTGGCGATAGTGATTTTGTTATTACACAGAATATGCAGGGTATAGATCTAAAGGGATATGTCTTTGTTAAAGATGATTTTCGAGATGTGAATTTGAGTGAAGCTGATCTTAGAGGTGTGGTCTTTAATCAGAGTCAGTTGCAGGGTGCTGATTTCCGAGAATCAGATCTTGAGGACGTTGTTGCATTCGCGAGCGCTTTTGATGAAGCGGATTTAAGAGGAGCTAACTTAACTAATGCGTTGCTTATGCAAAGTACTTTTTCTAATGCTCAAATAGAAGGTGCAGATTTTTCAAATGCAGTTTTAGATTTGATTCAGCAAAAAGTGCTCTGTTCTAATGCTCAGGGAGTTAATCCTCAGACGGGAATCGAAACTTCTGAAAGTCTTGGATGTACTGGTTAACTTAATCATTACTTTAGTAAATAAATGAAAAAACGTCTTCCTGTAACAGTTTTTACTGGTTTTCTAGGTTCTGGTAAAACCACTATCTTACGCCAACTTTTAATTCATGGAAATCAACGTCTAGCTGTGATGGTTAATGAATTTGGCAGTGTTGGTTTGGATGGTGATTTAATCAGAAGCTGTAACTTTTGCTCAGAAGATGAAGTTGATAGTCGCATTGTTGAATTAAATAATGGTTGTCTTTGTTGCACAGTTCAAGAAGATTTCCTTCCTACAATGAATAAGTTGCTTTTACGCTCGGATTCTTTAGATGGAATTATTGTTGAGACAAGTGGCTTAGCTTTACCACGTCCTTTGCTTCAGGCCCTTGATTGGCCGGAAGTTAGATCTCGAGTTTTTGTTAATGCATTAGTCACAGTTGTTGATGGAGAAGCAATGTCTTTAGGTAGTCCTATTGGCGATATAAGCATCCTAGAAAAACAACGTTCAGAAGATCCAAATATTGATCACCTTAGCTCTGTTGAAGAATTGTTTGAGGATCAATTGAAATTTGCTGATTTGGTATTACTTAGTCGAGCAGACTTGATTGGTTCCGATGATATTCAAAGAATCAAAGACAATATTTCTAGCTTCCTTCCTTCTGGAACTCAAATCATTCCCACTTCAAATGGTCATATTAGTCCAGATTTAATTCTGAATGTTAATCGTTCTTCGGATGATCAATTAAATGAAGGTCTTGTCAGTAATCATAACCATGAAGATCATAGTCATGTGAAGATTTTTAGTTCTAGTATTCAGCTTGAAGGGAAAGTTGATAGAGAAAAAATTGAGTCGCTTTTAAAAAATATGGCCTTGGAATATCAGGTTGTGAGAATGAAGGGGCGATTGTGGCTTGAAGGAAAGGAGCTTCCTCTTCAACTTCAAATGGTTGGCCCTAGGCTTTGTTCTTGGTATGAGGAAGTCCCTAAGAAGGTTTGGCAGCCTATTGCTAAGACCGGTGGGATGGATTTGGTTGTACTTAGCTTTCAAGAAAATGCTTATAACGGTATAAAGCGAGACTTAGAACAAGCAATTACTGAATAGTGGTTTAATAAATCTTTTTTATTCTTACCAGCAAATTCTTTCTAGTCTTAATTTTTTCTTAATTTTGTTTGATCCAAGAAGCCTTTCGTAAGGTTTTTACGTTAACAATTGCCTCAAAAGGGTTGTTTTATGACCGGAATTTAGTAAATCTTGTTTTGCCTATTATGATTGAAAAATTATTTTTCTTCTACTAGCAACCAAAAGTACAAACAATTAGCATGGCCTTGTTCCTGTGACTTCTGTAACACATCTCTCTAAGGGTGAGCCTTTCTCGAAAACTTCCTCTTCCACTATTGTTTGTTCTCAGTGTGGTGGGAATGGATATACAAAGAGTTCTCCTAACTGTTATCAAACTTGTCTTGACTGTCTTGGAAAAGGAAATCTTAATATTAAACAATAGATTTTTATTGCCAGAAATTCATTGCTATATGCCTTGTTCTATTTGTATTTAAGAAATTGGTTAAGAGAAATAAGATTTCTTTTCTCTATCACAAGTATTTCAGGCTTATATACTTAATTTTAGCTCTCAACTAGTTTTCTTAATTCTGTGCCTCGATTTCAAGCTCAAGTTCTTGTGAACTTACGTCCTTCTGTCTTAGATCCAGCTGGTGAGGCTGCAAAATCAGCAGCAAATAGCCTTGGAATAGAAGGTATTCAGAATTTGAGGATAGGAAAGGTCGTTAATTTGGAAATTGAAGCTCCCGAAGAAGCTGAAGCTCTTCGACGACTAGAACTTCTTAGCGATCGTCTTTTAGCTAATCCAGTCATAGAAGACTGGACCCTTGATCTCAATCCTTTGCATACAACCAAAACTGCTTAATAATCTTATGCCGGTAGGAATTGTTGTTTTCCCAGGATCTAATTGTGATCGTGATGTTCGTTGGGCGTTGGAAGGGTGCTTAGGAATTCCTGCTAGATATTTGTGGCATGAGGATCAAGACCTTTCTGGATTAGATGCAATAGTTCTTCCTGGTGGGTTTAGTTATGGCGATTATTTGAGATGTGGTGCTATTGCAAGATTTTCTCCGATTCTCCAAGCTGTTGTAGGTTTTGCAAATTGTGGTGGACCTGTACTAGGAATATGCAATGGATTTCAAATCCTTACGGAACTTGGTTTGCTCCCTGGCGCGCTAACAAGGAATAAAGATCTTCATTTTATTTGTGAGCCTATAGCATTAAATATCAGTAGTAATCGAACTGCATGGCTCAAGGGCAGAGATGTTAATGATGAGATTTTTTTGCCAATTGCTCATGGAGAAGGTCGTTATCAATGCGCTGACGACACTCTCCATGAGTTGCAAGATAATGATTCCATTGCTTTTCGATATGTGACCAATCCAAATGGTTCAATTGATGATATCGCAGGAATTACTAACCCAACAGGTAATGTTCTTGGCCTAATGCCTCATCCTGAAAGAGCCTGCGACCCTATTTTAGGAGGTATTGATGGACAATTAATTCTCTCTGCTTTGTTAGGATGAAGTTCTCTTTTATGTCAAACTAATTATAAGTGCTTAGTATTTAGTTGACTTATAAGTTAATTATCAATAAGAGGTTTTAAATAAAAAAAAGGACTTGACGTTGATTAGTTAAGTCCTTTTTTTATTACTTATTTAGTAGATAGTTTTATACCTTAACGGTTGTTTTTGGGTCAAGTTTCCCTTGTGAATATAAGTCTGCATAGAAATTTATGCTCTGTTGTTTAATTTTACTTGCTTGACCTGCGCACCAAAACTGTTGATATCTATCAAGGCAAACTTGCTTCATATATTTCCTGGCTGGCTTATTAAAATGTCTTGGATCAAAGTTTGTAGGATCAGCAGCTGCAGCTTCTCTGACAGCAGCAGTAAAAGCGAGGCGATTGTCAGTATCTATGTTGACCTTTCTTACTCCATTGCGAATACCTTCCTGAATTTCTTCAACTGGTACGCCATATGTTTCAGGAATTGCTCCTCCAAATTTGTTGATCATGTCTAGCCATTCTTGAGGAACGGAACTAGAGCCATGCATTACTAAGTGTGTATTAGGAATAGCCTTATGTATTTCAGCAATTCTGCTAATAGCAAGAACTTCTCCTGTTGGTTTCCTTGTGAACTTGTAGGCCCCATGGCTAGTTCCTATAGCAATTGCTAGAGCATCTACCTTGGTTTTGGCGACAAAATCAGCTGCTTCTGATGGATCAGTAAGGAGCATGTCTTTTGAAAGTTCGCCTTCAAAGCCATGGCCATCTTCCGCTTCACCTTTACCCGTTTCCAGGGAGCCAAGACAGCCAAGTTCGCCTTCAACACTTACCCCAACTGAATGAGCAAAGTCAACGACAGTTTTGGTTACATTTACGTTGTACTCATAGCTGGCTGGTGTCTTTGCATCTGCTTCTAGAGACCCATCCATCATTACCGAAGTGAATCCGTTAATTGCTGCCGAGTAGCAGGTTGACGGATCATTGCCATGATCCTGGTGCATTACTACTGGGATGTTGGGATAAGTCTCAGTGGCCGCAATGATCAAGTGACGCAAGAAGATTTCTCCCGCATAGCTTCTTGCTCCTCTTGAGGCTTGGAGAATTACAGGACTGTCTGTCTCTGCAGCTGCCTCCATAATTGCTTGTACCTGCTCAAGATTGTTTACGTTGAAAGCAGGAATTCCGTAACCATTTTCAGCTGCATGGTCGAGCAGAAGCCTTAAAGGGACGAGTGCCATCGATGTCTCCGAAGTGTCAAAGGAAACCCAGTTCTCTTTGTGAGTTTTGGGTCTTGGGCTCAGGACTTTAAAAGATTGAGGTGAGAAATGTCACGTTTCCTTTAACCGATATGTTTTTAAAGGTCATTTTTTGGAGCTAAAAAACCTACTGAATTAAGAGTTTCTTCCCCGTTTTGGCTGATTCTTTGATCTTGTCGCAGACCTTTTGACTGGAAAGGCCTTCTGATAGGCCAGGCACCATTGGATGGCTTTTCAATATACTTTCGCTCCACCACTCTTGGATTCTTGCTACAGGAGCGATTCGTCCATCTGTCCATGTTTTATTGAAGGCAAGGTCTTTATCTGGAGTGATACTGCATAGTGGGCCTTCAGCTTTGGAACTCCACAAGCCAAAGCCATGAACATAGTCTTTTTGATTTTCACTGCCAATTACTAAAGTTCCATCGCTTCCGTAAATCTCTAGCCAGCATCCTCTCCCTTGGCGTGTAACGGCCGCCAAACTGAGTTGCAACGGGAAAGAAGAAGTCCCATAAAGTTCTGTGACTTCTAACTGAGCCAAAGCTATATCTTCGCTGGTAACTGCTTTTAACTTTCCAGTTTTTTGGTCCAGTCTTTCTTTAATAGAAGTAGAAATAGTTGCTGTGACTGATTGAGTTGGTCCACATAGCCAATGAATTATGTCTATTGCATGGGTTCCAAGAGCTCCTAGGACTCCACCACCAGCATCATTTTGTGAGTACCAGTTCCATGGTCTAGAACTATTTGCTCTACTACTCATTAACCAGTCAAACTTAACCAGCCATGGTCTACCTATTTCACCTTTTAAAAGAAGCCTTTTTGCTTGCATAAAGATAGGCACCGCGCGGTATTCAAAATCAATGGCGACACTTAAAGAATTTTTAATTGAGAGTTTTTGAAGATGTGCAATCTGTTCTTCATTTAAAGCAACTGGCTTCTCAAGAAGAAGATGTTTGCCTGCTTCTAGTGCTTCGCAGGCTAGTTGGAATCTTTGTGCTGGAGGTGTTGCTATAACTACTCCTTTAATGGAGGGATCTGCTAATAATTGATTCCAATCTGTATAACCTTTAACTGACGTTTCTTTGCATAATTTCGCTAAGCGGTCTTGGTTTGGATGATAAAGAGACTTTAGCTCAATATCTTTATTTTCAGTTAACGCTGGAAGGTGTACTTTCGCCCCGAAACCTAATCCAGCAAGAGCAATACCAATTTTATTTTGAGCTGTCATTTTTTGGAACTTTTAGCAAAATTTCCATGGAGAGTTAAAAGCGTAGTAAGAGTTTTGCGAAGTTTTGTGCGAGGAACGATGGTGTCAACAAAGCCATGTTCTTGTAAGTATTCAGCTGTTTGAAAATTGTCTGGCAATTTTTCTCTTAATGTTTGTTCAATCACCCTACGTCCTGCAAATCCTATTAAGGCTTTTGGTTCTGCAAGTATTAGGTCTCCCAGCATTGCAAAACTAGCTGTAACTCCTCCTGTGGTTGGATGAGTAAGCAGAGGCATATAGAGGAGTTCAGCTTCTCTATGCCTTTCAAGCGCTCCAGAGATTTTCGCCATTTGCATAAGGCTTAACATTCCTTCTTGCATGCGAGCACCACCTGATGCGCAGACTATTAACAAAGGAAGCTTGGAGTCCGTTGCACGTTCGACTAAGCGAGTTATTTTCTCTCCGACTACTGAGCCCATAGAGCCGCCCATAAAGCGGAAATCCATGACGGCAAGAGCCAGAGGGATTCCTTCTACTTTGCAAAGCCCTGTAATAACTCCATCTTTCATGCCTGTATTTGCTTGACTTTCTCTTAAGCGATCAGCATATGCCCGACGATCTTTAAATCCAAGAGGGTCGGTAGGGCTTAAATCGCGATCTAGCGGCTCGAAGCTTCCTTTGTCAGCAATGAGTTCGATTCTTTCTGTGCTATCTATTCTGTTGTGGTGGCCACAATTATTGCAAACACTGGCATTTGCAATGAGGTCTTTTCTGTAAACCACTTGGCTACATTCTGGACACTTCCCCCATAGGCCATCGCTTTCGTCCGCTTCCTGATTAACTTTGCCAACGAACTGACCTTTGCGGCGATCAGCAAACCAATCGAAAAGTGACACGAGATGATCTACCCCTAATTCTATTAAAGCTAATTATGATCTTATCTTGGCCTGTTTTCTTTCTAAATGGGGCCAAAAAATATAGATGGTTCTATTTTGGATGAAAATAAATCATTAATTTATAAGTCTAAGAATTCTCGGAAGATTACAGCACGTATTTCTAATTGATATACAAGTGGAAATATTTTGCGGATTTTTTGAGTTTCTAGAACAATTACTTTGTATGAAATGAGTGCCTTTTGAAGCTTTTTTGTATATATTAGCTCGGTTTAATTATTTTCGGTGAATTATAGTTGAGAACTTTTTGTTCAACTCCTTGTCAATATTGGTTAATAGTTGGCAAGTCGAATTAAACAGTTTCAAGGTTTATCTTGATAGGTTCGGCTGAATTTAGCTTAACAAGCTTTTCTTCTCTTCGATCATTCTATGAATAATTGGGGTAAGAATAATTTCCATTGCAAAGCCCATTTTTCCTCCATTTACAACAATACTTGTAGGACTTGACATGAATGAATCATGGATCATGCTTAATAGATAATTGAAATCAATACCCCATTTCTCTCTTGACCCTTTGCGGAAATGAATAATCACAAAGCTCTCGTCAGGTGATGGAATGTTTCTACAGATAAAAGGATTAGATGTGTCAACTGTAGGGATTCTTTGGAAATTGATATCGGTTCGTCCGAATTGTGGGCATATATGGTTTATATAGTCTGGCATTCTTCTGAGGATTGTATCAACAATTGTTTCAGCTGAGTAACCTCTTTCCGCATTATCTCTGTGAATCTTTTGAATCCATTCCAGATTAGTTATAGGAACTACTCCTACTAAAAGATCTGCAAGAGAAGCTACGTCATAACCATCTCCTACAACACCACCATGTAGACCTTCATAAAATAACAAGTCAGTTCCTGATGGGATGTCTTCCCATGGAGTGAATTGCCCAGGTTCTAAGTTTGTGCCTAGTCGGTTGTTATGTTCTTCTGCCTCTTCTGGGCTGTGAAGGTAATAGCGTTTTTGCCCGCTACCTTTTTCTCCATAGCTTTGGAAGAGTTCTTCTAAGTTGTTGAAAAGGTTGGCTTCAGGGCCAAAGTGGGAGAAATTTTCACCTTTGGAAAGAGCTTCTGCCATTGCTTGTTTCATTGGCCCTCTTTCGAAGCGGTGATAACTGTCACCTTCAACCACGGCAGGGATAATTCTCTCGCGAGCAAAAATATGCTCGAATGCTCTTTTGACCGTGCTTGTTCCTGCTCCAGAGGAGCCTGTAACTGCAACAACTGGATAACGCTTCGACATCGACACTTAAATACTCACCAAGCGATTGTTGCAGGTCGCCAGGCAAATCAATGTTTTTTTCGTAATAGATTTTTAGAGAGCTTTGATGATTTCCTCTCCAATAGCCTCACAACCTAGTTGGAGACAGCCTTCGCTCATTAGATCGCAAGTTCTAAACCCTGATCTAAGAACTTCCTCAATTGAATTTTCAAGTTCATTTGCCGCAGTGCTTTCTTTTAATCCGATTCTTAGCATCATTGCGGCAGAAAGCATCATTGCAATTGGGTTAGCTTTGTCGAGTCCTGCTATATCAGGAGCTGAACCATGAACTGGCTCAAACAAACCTGGGCCATTACTTCCTAGGGATGCAGAAGGGAGCATTCCAATTGATCCAGTTAGCATTGCTGCTTCATCGCTGAGAATGTCACCAAAAAGGTTGCTTGTGACTATTACATCGAATTGAATAGGTTCACGAACTAATTGCATAGATGTGTTGTCAACGTATTGATGATTGACTTCAACATCTTGATAATTTTTTGCTAGAAGATTGACTCTGTCTCTCCAAAGTTGGCTTACATCTAGAACATTTGCCTTGTCAACTGAGCATAATCTTTTACTCCGATTTTGCGCTAATTCAAACGCGACTTTGACAATGCGATCTATTTCATCGTCTGAATATGTCATGGTATTGAAAGCTCTAACTCCAGTATCTGTTTTTACTTGACCTTTAGGTTGGCCAAAATATATTCCTCCGGTGAGTTCTCTAACTACTATTAAATCAACTCCACTAATAATTTCCGGTTTGAGACTGCTGGCCTTTAGAAGGGATGGAAAAATTTTTACAGGACGTATATTTGCAAAAAGCTTTAACTCTTCTCTGAGCTTTAGCAGGCCTGTTTCTGGGCGGTTTTCTCTAGGATTGCAATCAAATTTTGGATTTCCGATAGCAGCCATAAGGACTGCATCACTAGATTTGCAGGCAGACAAAGTGTCTAAAGGGAGAGGTGAGTTTGTTCTTTCTATCGCTGCACCTCCCATTAGATGCTCTTCAAAAATTAATTCAAAATTATTTTTCTTTGCTAAAGCCTTGAGTACTTTGGTAGTGGCAGCTGTGATTTCTGGCCCAATACCATCGCCTGGTAGTAGAGCTATCCGATGGCTTCGCATTTGAAGAATTAACCGATGAAGTCTTAAAGGCTAGCCAGAAGCGCCTTTTTTTAGATATCTAATAATTTTTACCATTTCTGGCAATTTGTTGAAAGCAGCGGAACATCTCAGCCAAAGCCTATTGGGAATAGCTGGGAATCCGCTAACAATCTCTCCGCTAGAAATATTGCTTGTTATGCCGCTTTTAGAGCTTGCTACAACGTTGTCACCTACCTTTACGCGATTTGCTATGCCTACCTGTCCAGCAAGAATTACACCATTACCTATCTGTGCTCCTCCTGCTACCCCAACTTGTGAAGCCATTGCACAGCCTTTTCCAGTTGTAACTCCGTGCCCAATTTGAACGAGGTTATCAATTTTGGATCCTTGTCCGATTCGAGTCTCTCCAACTGATGGCCTATCAATTGCTGAGCTGCAACCTATTTCTACTTCATCTTCAATAACTACGAGACCAGTTTGAGGCATTTTTTTCCAACCGCTATTAGTTGGAATAAAACCGAAGCCCTCCGAACCTATAACTGCATTTGAGTGAATAATGCAGTTATTCCCAATTTTTGATCTTCGGTGTATTACAGAATTGGCATGAATTTCACTATCAGTTCCAATAGTGACATCTTCATAAATTACTACGCCTGGATGAATAACTGTGTTATTGCCAAGATTGCATCTTTCTCCAATTGAAGCATTGGCTCCTATAGAAACATTCTCTCCAATTTCTACTTGTTCTCCTAGTACAGCACTTTTATGAATAGAAGGTGTCCTTAACTTAGGAGGGCTTAAAAGAGTTAGAACTTCTGCAAAGGCTAATCTTGGATTTTTTATAGTCGCCCAGGCAACATTTTTACTTTTAGCAATGTTAATCAATTCTTCTGTATTAGGGATTAGAATAGCTCCTGCATTGCTTTCTTTTAATATCGTTTTGAGTATATTATTTTCTTCTAGGAAGGTAATTTGGTTATTTTGCGCTAGTTCTAAAGAGGCTCCTTCCTTTAGCTCAGGATTATTTCCTATATAATAACTAATTAGTCCAGAATCTCCTTCTTTAAGACTGGAAATTAATTGACTGAAAATCATTGTTGAAAACTTATTAAAGGAGATAGATTAAGAGTGAGTGGATTTTTATAGAAGGTATTCTTCTCTTAATACAAGAACATCACGGTGAACTGCGATTGGTGATTGCCCTAGTGGCTTGGGCCGTTTTAAGGACATACGAAGAACATAACTTCCAAGGGAACTTATCCCTCTAGCTATTTCATTACCGTTTTCATCATTTATTGTAACTGGTTGATTGCCATCAAAATTACCTTCTATATCAATAATGCCTACTAGTAAAAGAGAAGCACCTTTATGAAGTAGTGCTTTGCAGGCACCTTGGTCAATGGTGATTCTGCCAACTGGTTTTAAAGCATGGGCCAGCCAACTCTTGCGATTGCGCATAGGTTGAGGGTGGGGATGAAAGACTGTCCCACCTCTTGATCCATTAAGTAACTCATCAAGAACAGTTGGATTTCTCCCGTCTGCCATGTGAACTGTGATTCCACTTGAAGTGGCTACTTTTGCTGCCGAAAGTTTAGTGTTCATTCCTCCCGTTCCCCAATCACCACTTTTCTTAGAATTTGCATCTAAATTTGTGACTATATCTAAGTGATGAACATCTGTAATTGGTTTCGCTTTGTTATCAGTTCGTGGGTCAGAAGAGTATAGGCGATCTACATCTGTAAGTAGGATTAGTTGATCAGCATTTAATGCAGTAGCTACTAGTGCCGAAAGAGTATCGTTGTCTCCATATTTCAATTCATCCGAACTAAGTGTGTCGTTTTCATTGACAACAGGTAAAACCCCCCAATCTAAAAGTTTCAATAGCGTGTTAGATGCATTTTGATAACTTTTTCTGCTCTCAAGATCATAACGAGTAAGTAAAACTTGTGCTACTTTGTGCCCGTGCTTATTCATAGATTGTTCATATAAACTCATTAGGTACCCTTGACCTATCGCAGCAATTGCTTGCAATGAAACAATATCTGTAGGGCGGTTCTTTATTCCTAAATGATTACATCCTAGTCCTACTGCACCACTACTGACGAGTACAATTCTATCTCCTTTGTTTATACTCCTGGAAAGAGATCTGCTGTATGAATTTATTATTGAAGCTGTAGTTCTTTCATGTGAGCCTCTGAGTATGCTAGTTCCAATTTTTATTACTCTTAAGATACTCATAGTTATTTTGCTCCTAGCCATTTGGCTAATTTGTATTCAAGTTTTTGAACGTTTTGATTCTCAGAAGGTGTTCCGTCAGATTTGATTGGAAGTACAAGGACTGTGTAAAGATTCAAGCGGTTCCCAACTAAGATATCTGTAAAGATTCGATCTCCAATTATTGCAATTTGATTTGGTTGCTTTTGTAGTATGTTAATAACATTAATCACTTGTTTTCTGCGTGGCTTTGATGCAGCAAAGCTGAATGAGAGCTCTAAATCATTGGCTACGGACTGAATTCTGTGTTTAGAAGGATTATTACTTAATAGATGAATTGTCATAAACCTTTTTGCTTGAAATACCCAATTCTTCGCAGATTTAGGAATAACAATTTCTCGACCTGGTAGCAACGTGCGATCAACGTCAAGAATTAATGATTCTATTCCCACTTCAACAAGATGTTGCAGTGGAAGACTAGGAAGGCTTAGGTCAGGAGACCAGTTGGGTTTAAGCCAGTGTTGGCTCATTAATCAGAATTCTCCTTTTCTTCTAACTCCATTTCTATTAGAGGTTGTATTTTGTCAAATTCATCTCCTTCAACAAGAATTGCTTGTCCAGCATTGATTTTTGCCACAATAAAGAATGGATCTAGAGGAATATAAAGGCCATATTCTTCTCCCTCGGCTCTAAAACTTACTAGAAGCTCGTAAGTTTCTGAGTCATCATTCAATTCATCATCTTCTAGTTCTTCAGCCTCAGGTTCTTCTAATTCACCAGCAACAGTAAGAGTTACAGCTGATCTGACGAGGGTTAAATCATGTTCTTGTAATACAACATCTGCAACCTCAAGAATTGGTTCCTTGCTTTCAATGGTTTCGATAAATTCAGGATCATCTCCTTCTTTTAAGCGGAAAAGGCAAACAGGAGTATCAACTGGGGTTAGGAGGCCATAATCTTTATCCTCGATAGGTATAAGCTGCTCTAAATAGCAAAGTAATGAACTGCCTTTTAAATCCCTAACGAGGATTGTTGGAATTTCATCGGTACTTGTTTGGTCTTGAGCACTCATGAGTGTTGATTATTCCTTTTGACAGGATCCATCATTACGGTGAATAGGGCTATTGATTGGGGCCGCCATTTCGACCGGTTCAACTTCAGGACCATCAGTGAGCCATTGTTCAAGAATTATTGCGGCAGCAGCACTGTCTAATATGCCGCTACGATCCTTTCTTAATTTAAATCGTTCAATAGCTTCCAAGCTGCTGCTGTATTCATTTACCAATGCCAATGGCAAATCAAGGGCTTTAGCAACCTCTAAAGCATATTTCTTGCAGTAATTTGCTTGCACCGTGGTGTTTCCATCTTTATCTAAGGGGAGACCAACAATTAACCCTTTAACATTGCGTGAAAGACAATGTTTTCTTAGGGCTTCTAAATCATCTTTAAAATTCTTTCTATGAAGAGGTGGCAGCCTTTTGATAGTTATGCCAAGAGGATCACAGCCGGCAAGACCGATCCTTTTTTTTCCTACATCAATGCTAAGAATAGATTTTGGTTTAGGTTTGTTTCTTTTCATTAGTTTCTACCAATACTTGGCGTAGGTAATTGTGGCTG
>QCFN01000006.1 GCA_003280245.1 Prochlorococcus sp. AG-363-J23 | reverse complement strand
TGAAGTAATGCCTAAATTAGACGAAGAAGTCGAGCTGGAAATCCCTGAAAAAGATCTAGAAATCACCACTAGCCGCTCTGGTGGAGCAGGAGGACAAAATGTCAATAAAGTGGAAACAGCTGTTCGCATTCTGCACATCCCAACAGGGTTAGCAGTTCGTTGCACCCAAGAGCGTTCACAACTCCAAAACAAAGAAAAAGCCATGGCATTACTAAAAGCTAAATTATTGATAATTGCTCAAGAACAAAGAGCTGCTGAAATTGCAGATATTCGAGGGGACATAGTGGAAGCAGCCTGGGGCAATCAAATACGCAATTATGTCTTCCACCCTTACCAAATGGTAAAGGATTTACGTACTTCAGAAGAAACAACCGATGTTCAAGGTGTTATGAATGGGCAATTAGATCAATTTATTCAGTCACTTTTAAGACAAAGCAACTACAAATAGCAATCACTAAAACTCTTCAATGAATTCTAAAAAAGTCACTACATCCCAGACCCCTCCTCCTAGCTTTGTAAAGCTAGCCATGAGAAATATGGTTCGAAAAGGGAACCAAAGCATTATCCATTTCTTATCTACAGCATTAGGATTTGGGTTATTTATCCTTTTACTGGCCTCTCTAGGCAGGCCTAATATGCCTAATTAAACTCATATGTACCACGTAGAGCAAACAACAAATGAACTAATTCTTGACCTTGCATTTCAAGCTAAATCCAAAGAAATTTCCACAGCGACAAATGATTGTAAGACCATAGAATTACTCACAAGCTCGGGCTATTGGGAGGAAAACATCAAAATTTGGCTTCAAATTATACGCAAAAATACTACTCTAGATTGTCCTCAAATAGTTCGAAAAAGTAATTTCCTTAGTTTAGGCTTGGAATTAACGGATGATTTAACAATTAAAAATCTCAACAAAATCTGGCGCCAAAAAAATACTTCGACTGACGTTCTATCATTTCCTGTAATTGACAAAGAAACTATTTTCCCAACACAGAAACAAATCGAGCTTGGAGATATTGTAGTCTCTATTCCTACTGCTCAGCGTCAAGCTAAAGAACAGAAAATTCACCTCACTCAAGAACTTCTTTGGTTAGTGAGTCATGGATTGCTTCATCTTTTAGGTTGGGACCATCCTGACGATAAAACACTTACAGAAATGCTTGATTTACAAGAATTTCTTTTAGGAACTAACCAAAAAGTTCAAGACAATACCGACTAAACTCTATCAAAAAAAATGATACCTTCAAGAAAAAATTTGACTCACACTAAAATTGCTGCACGAGAACGTGAGCCTCATTCGACCAGCCGTCAAGAAGCTTGGCGTATAGCTGGAGACTTACCTTCAAGCTTTCGCTATGCGATAAAAGGATTGGGTTATAACTTCAAAAGCCAAAGGAACTTTAGGATTCATGCAATCATTAGCATACTTGTTTTAGTTCTTGGCCTCACACTCAAACTCAACCCGAATCAATTATCCATAATTGTTCTTACGATTACAGCCGTTCTTGTACTTGAACTGCTAAACACAGCTATAGAAGCAGTCGTTGACCTAGCTATTGGTCGTCGATTTCATCCACTAGCTCGAATTGCTAAAGATTGTGCAGCAGCTGCAGTATTAGTTGCCTCTATTAGCTCCATTCTGATTGCAATTTTGCTACTGCTTCCTGCAATTCTTCTCAGGCTAGGACTTTGAGGGCAAACAAGTAATGATTTTAGTAATCGACAACTACGACAGTTTCACTTTCAATTTAGTGCAATATCTAGGCGAGATCGCGGATGATCACCCCATAGCAAAAAATGTATTAGTAAAGCGAAATGACATGATCACACTTCTAGAAATAAAAGACCTATCTCCCAAAGCAATACTTCTTTCCCCAGGCCCTGGGGACCCAGATCAATCTGGTATTTGCTTAGAAGTACTAGAAAAACTTTCCCCACATATTCCAACTCTTGGTGTTTGCTTAGGACACCAAGCACTTGCGCAAGTGTACGGCGGACGCATTATCAGAGCCAATGAATTGATGCATGGAAAAACCTCCCCTGTGATGCACAAAGAAAAAGGAATATTTCAAGGATTACCTCAACCTTTAATTGCCACTAGATACCACAGCCTAATTGTTGAAAAAGAAACTCTCCCAAACACGTTAGACGTAATTGCTTGGTTAAAAGATGGAACAATTATGGGGCTTCAACATAAAGAATTCAAACATCTGCAAAGCGTACAATTTCATCCAGAAAGCGTTCTAACAGAAGCAGGACACAAGTTGCTTAGAAACTTCGCACAGATTGCTGAACAAATGCATAAAGACTGCTAACTTCCTTTAACTAAGGAGAAAGACTTATGGCCTGGAAATCCACCTTTATAAGGCGCTTCTTTATAAATTTACTGCCACTAACAGGATTTATTCTTTGCTTCCCTAAATTAGCCAAAGCACAACGAGTAACCATAACTAGTTTTGGGCATAGCGCTTTATTAATAAAGGCTGAAGGTAAATCGGTATTAATAAACCCTTTCAAAGCAGTTGGCTGCACCAAAGGACTGAAAGAGCCGAAAGTAAATGCAAATGTAATTCTTGCAAGTTCTGAACTAGCGGATGAAGGAGCTAGAGTTGCAAGAGGACCATTCCTTGTAAAGCCTGGATCTTACAGAATTAAAGGAATTGCATTCGAAGGTTTTGCTGCTCCGCATGACAGAGTTGGAGGAAGAAGATTTGGACAAGCAACTATTTGGCGGTGGAAACAGGGAGGATTAAATTTTGCCCACCTTGGAGGTAGTGCTGCTCCACTCAAGCCCGAAGATAAAATATTAATTGGAAGGCCTGATGTGCTGATTATTGGGGTAGGTGGGAGCAGCAAAGTTTATAACGGAGCTGAAGCTTCCGAAATCGTAAAAATCCTTAACCCTAGGAGAGTAATCCCGGTTCAATATTTAGATAAAAGATCCCCAAAAAGCTGTGATTTAAATACTATCAATTCATTTATAGATGCAATGGAAGGTATAGAAATTCAGAAATCAAAACGAATCTTAAATCTGCCCAAAAAACTAGGGGATAGAACTATTATTGAAATCATTAATTAGATTTAAATCGAGCAAGAACTTTTTTCAATACTAGAGAAGGCATCCAAAAACTTCTGCATCTGTTCTATTGTACCTATACTTACCCTAATGGAGCCATCAATCAACTTTTTCCCTGACATGTCTCTCACAAGAATACCTTTTAACTTTAATGATTTGACCATATCGCAAGAGTTAGATCTAGGCCAAATCAAAAAGAAGTTTCCTCCTTCTAAATGGTATCTATTTGGTAAAGTCTCTAGGCGAGATTCAAGCCAATGACGTGAATTTAAAATTTCTCGGACATAATTATCTGTATAAGATTGATCAGCTAGTGCAGCAAAAGCAGCAGTTACTGCAAAACTGTTAACATCATAAGGTCCAGTTACACGGTGTATTCGATTAACAACATCACTAGAGCCAATTGCAAAACCTATCCGCAAACCTGCCAAGCCTGCAGTTTTTGCTAATGAACGTAAAATAATCAAATTTGGTGTATATCTAAAGTTAACTATTGGCAATACACTATCACCCGCAAAGGCCTCATACAGTTCATCGATAACGATCAAGGTTTCTGGTGATAAGCTTGCGAATTCGAGCACTATTTCCGCATCTAACCTTGTTCCGGTTGGATTATTTGGATTACACAAAATTAATAATTTTGGCTTTCTGTCTAACAATATCTTTTTAATAGTATCTATAGGAAACTTAAAATCAAAACCCTCATAACTGACTGCAACCACCTCCATACCTTGCATATATGCACAAGGCATGTAATAGCCGAAAGTGGGGTTAGTAGTTAGGAGCAAATCTTCTCTATCACCATAAGCATGAAAAATTGCATTTATAGCTGCATCAACTCCGTTAAATAAACCTATCTGATCTGGATTTAGAGAAGATGCAAGGCCCCTTCCTCGCAAATTAGCTACAACGGCCTCTCGCAATCCCTCATATTCAGGATAAATAGAAATGTGATGCGCAGGAATATTTTGTAATGCTTCCAGGACAGCAGGACTCGGCCCAAGTGTATTCTCATTAAAGTCTAGCCTTAGCAACTCTCGTCTACCTTCTAATGGTGCAGAATAAGAGCGAAGACTTTCAATCTCCTTCCTCGCTGAAGGGATGTTATTAGAAAATATTGAATCTGATTGCATCACATGCGCTCCAAGGTTGGTATTCCCAATAACCCAAGCCCTAGCCTAAGAGTATCAGCGGTTAACTTACACAGTGCTAAACGACTACAACGAGGTATTCCATCTGCTTTCAAAATTGGGACCTGATCATAAAAGCGATTAAATAACTGACTCAATTCGAATAAATAAGTACACAAACGATTAGGCAATAATTCTTCCTCTACATCCAAGATGACTTCATCAAATTTCAATAACTTTCTAAGCAAAGACCATTCTTGCTTCTGGCTAAACTCAAAAGTCTTTAAGGAGATATCAAGATTAACGGCTTTACGTGAAATTCCTGAGATACGGACCAAAGCATATAGAAGATATGGAGCTGTATTCCCTTGTAAAGATAACATTTTATCAAAGCTAAATTGATAATTAGTAATTCTATTCTGAGATAAGTCAGCATACTTCACAGCTGCTATCCCAACGGTAGTTGACACATTTAAGATAAAAGTCTCATTTTCTTCACGACCTTCTGAGTCAAGACGCCTACATAAATCATTTTTAGAACGCTCTATAGCTTCATCTAATAAATCGCGCAATCGGACAGTTTCACCAGAACGAGTTTTGAGTTTCTTGCCATCTTCTCCTTGTACCAATCCAAAAGGAACATGCTCCAACCGGCCTCCTTCAGGAACCCACTTTGCCCGCCTAGCCACTTCAAAAACACCTGAGAAGTGACTTGCTTGCCCTGAATCAGTCACGTAAATAATACGAAAAGCACCATCACCATTTGGAACTTCTTGAAAGCGATAGCGTATAGCAGCCAAATCAGTAGTGGCATAGTTATATCCTCCATCAGTCTTCTGAATAATTACCGGCAAAGCTTTTCCATCTTTTCCTGTAGAAGTCTGAAGGAATACACACTTAGCTCCTTGATCAACAACTAAAAGTCCAAGATTATCTAGTTCCATAACTACATCATTTAAAAATTGGTTATAAAAGGACTCCCCTCTCTCTATTAAATTAATATCAAGGCGATCATAGATAATCTGAAAGTCATCACGAGATTTACTGCACAAAAGTTTCCAGGCTTTTAAGGATTGAACATTTCCACGTTGCAACAACACCACTTCTTCACGTGACTTCAATTTAAAATTCTGATCAGAATCAAACCTTTTCTTTGCCTCTCTATAAAAGGCAACTAAATCACCAAGATCATAAGAATCTCCTTCTTCTAAAGCTGTAGGAGCAACATCCTTAAGATGAGTAATTAACATGCCAAACTGAGTTCCCCAGTCCCCTACATGATTAATGCGAATAACTCTATAGCCACGAAACTCAAAAATTCGTGAAAGAGAATCACCAATAATTGTTGAACGAAGATGACCAACATGCATCTCCTTAGCAATATTTGGACTAGAAAAATCAACGACTATTCCAGGCAGATGACCAGACTCATTCTTATTAACAAAAGGTACACCTAGTCGAGAATCGTTTAACCGAGACTGCAACTCATTAATCAAGCACGTAGAGGAAAGAGAAATGTTAATAAAACCAGGTCCAGCAATTTCAACCGTTTCTACAAGTTTTAAGAAATCAACGTCTTTATTTAGTTGATCCACAATCTCTGCAGCTATCTGTCGCGGCGAAAGCTTCAGAAGCTTGGCGAACTGAAGAGCACCATTAATTTGAAAGTCACCAAACTCTGGCTTGCTTGCTGCAACTAACTGCGGATCTAATGGCCGACCTGCTTTGCGCGCAACTTCTGTAGCCTCAGGGAAAGCTCTCTCAAGAGCTTTCTCCAATCTCCCATTTATGACATCTAACAAGCTCAGCATGAATCAATACTTAAAGGTTTAGTTAATGTCTGCTTATATTAAGGCTTAGTCTAATTCATTTGAAAGATAAAATAGGTTCAAAACGCATACTAAAGTCCAACCATGAACTTTTAGTAATAGACGCACTGGTAGAGATTAAATCCACTCCAGTTTGACTATAAGACCTAAGGTCTTCTACTTTTACTCCCGAAGCCTCGATTACAATATGACCAGATTTTCTAAACCCAGCCTGCCCAGGAACTAATGCACGTAGTTGGGGAATCAAAGATTTTAATTCCTCTGGAGAAAATTCATCTAACAAAACGCCATCAGCTCCTGCACAGATTGCCTCTACAGCCTGATCACGAGTTTCAGCTTCCACGATGATGCACGCTGGCCACGGCGATCGCGATCTAATTCTCAACAATGCATCTCCTAAGTCTTTAGTCCATGCAATGTGATTTTCTTTCAGCATTGCCGCATCATCTAAACCAAAGCGATGATTCACTCCGCCTCCACAACGCATTGCATATTTCTCAAAAACACGAAGTCCTGGGGTGGTTTTCCTCGTATCCGCTAATAGAACGCCAGTACCTTCCAACTGTTCAACCAAAACCGACGTCGCTGTGGCAACTCCAGATAAATGCATCGCAAGATTTAACGCAGTGCGTTCACCAGCTACAAGAATATGAGCGGGACCTTGTAGCTCTAAGAGTCTCTGCCCTGGGTTAATTCTTTGACCGTCATCGACAAGCAACTTTACTGTTACAGATTTCTCTAATCTAGAAAAAATAGCCTTTGCTAAATAACCCCCACAAAACACTCCCTCTTGCTTAGTAATCCAAAAAGCTCTTCCATTGTGTCCCTGAAGAGCTGCTGCCGAAAGATCTCCCCTTCCAAGATCCTCATCTAACCAATCATCCAAAAGTTTGTTCAAAGATGGCGTAAGAAACTCCACACCGCCTGAAAGCAAAGGTCAATCCTTTTTGAGCCTATGCACCGTTTGGGGAAATGGCCACAAACCAGCAATTTTATTAGTTTACTTTCCTATACAGAACCGAGAAAAAATACGATCTAAGACTGCCTCTGTGACATCTTCTCCTGTAATTTCACCAAGTGAATGGATTGCTTGCCTTAAATCAATCGTCCAAAAATCCCAGGGTAGTTTCTGATCGAGTGCTCCCTGAAGTCTACCTAAAGCCACCGATGCATTTTCTGCAAGATACTTTTGCCTTTCATTAAGAGCAACTACAACGCTCTGAGAATCATTTGCTCCACAAGCCTTTAATAAAGCCTGCACAAAATCATTTTCACCCTTTCCAGTGCGCGCACTAATAAATACATCTGGAACCATTTCATTGGGCTTAATAAACTTCAACTGATTCACAACGTCAACCTTATTCCCAACGCATAATAAAGGCACATCTCTAGGAATTTGTTCGAAGAGTATTTGATCCTCATCTGTCCAGCCAATATTCAAATCAAAAATCATCACAACAATATCTGCTGCTATTAAGGCTTGTTGGCTCCTAATTATTCCTAGCTTTTCCAAGGGATCTTCAGTTTCTCTTATGCCTGCTGTATCTAACAAAGTAATAGGAATACCTTGCAAAATTATTTCGGTTTCCAAAAGGTCTCTTGTTGTACCTGGTAAGTCAGTAACTATTGCACGCTCACAACGACTTAGACGATTCAATAAAGAGCTCTTACCAACATTTGGTCTGCCAATTAGTGCAACTTTTAATCCATTACGTAACATAGCCCCCTGATCTGCATCTTCAATCAAAGCTATAAGTTCTTCTCGAACATTAAAAATCTCTTGAAGCAATTGATTGGCATCCAGAGTGGGTAATTCATCCTCAAAATCCACTCTTGCTTCCAATTCACTAAGACAATCAATAAGCCGTTCTCGAAAAGCAAGGATTTTGCGTTGAATGCCGCCATCCACGCCTGCCATAGCAACTTGCGCAGCCTTACGACTGCGTGCAGCGACTAAATCACTAATTGCCTCCGCCCTAGTTAAATCAAGCCTTCCATTAAGAACTGCACGTTGACTAAACTCTCCAGGAAGAGCCCTTCTGACACTTGGCTGAGCAAGAACACGTTCAAGCACTTGTTGAACAACAATTAAGCCGCCATGACAATGAATTTCTACAACATCTTCTGCTGTAAAACTTCTAGGAGCACGCATAAATAAAACCAAAACCTCATCTATCCATCCCTTTCCTGATCCATCTACAACATGTCCATAAAGAACATGGTGGCTTAACCAACTTTGTTTACCTGATACAGATACAACACCTTGAGCAACAACCAAAGCAGATGGCCCTGAGATCCTAACTATTGCAATACCCCCTTGCCCCGCAGCAACTGCAGTTGCAATTGCAGCAATAGTATCTGCAGAGTCAAAAGAGGATGACATCAACCAAGCCGTCCGTCAGGTCTTCCTAAGATCAAATCCCGCCCGAACTCGGGAGGCACTTTCTAATGTTGCACATTTTCCAGACTGCAAAAAAGAAATTACTCCTCTGGAGCAACTGGCTATGGAAACAAAAAGGTACTCCTGGGCAACGTGCAAGAGGTTTAGCCATAGGAGTCTTCAGTGGATCCTTTCCTCTTTTTGGATTGCAAACTTTAATAGGCATTGCACTTGCGAAAACATTTAAAGCAAATCTCTTGTTAGCAGGAATAGGCACATGGATCAGCAACCCTTTTACTTATATTCCTATATATTGGATAAATTTTAAGGTTGGTTCTTTCCTAATAGGCGCCTCAAGGGAACAATTAACTACAGAAAGATTGAATATCAACGAAATCTGGAACCAAGGTTGGGATGTAAGCATTCGATTATTATTAGGCTCTGGAATTATGGGATTTTTAGCGGCTTTTTTAACTTATGTCATTGTATATATACGCCTAACAAATTTATCAAAAACGATCGGCAAAAAGAATCCGAAAAATTTAAATAATCAATCAAAAACCACTCCTTCTAACCATTTATAAAATAGACTCCAGTCATCTCTTAAATCAATTGACTCCCATAAATTTTCAATTACTTCTCTAGTTGGAGTCCTTAATAGATTCCATCTCTTCAATCTAAAAGGAATATTTGTTGTCTCATCGTGATCGAGTTTAAGACACTCTTGTTGCGTAAACCACCAAAGATCACGCCAAGCCAACCACTGTTCTCGAGGGGGATCGCAAGAAACATAACTAGTTGGTCTTATATCTTCGGGCTCTTTGGGTAATCCATTCTGCAAAATCTGTTCTGTTAGAGCAGTAAAAAAATCACCATATCCAATTGAATAAGAGCCAAGAAGGTTTAAAGTCAATTGAACCAAGTCAGGGTAAGCATCAGTAATATGATATTTACCTTGCAATTTTTGACCTTCAAAAGAAAATCCAAGACGTCTTTCCATGCATTGTCGATAATGAATTGCATATATATCACTAAAATTCAAGAGCTTATCTTCCATTTCATCTCTCGATAAAAGCATTGCCAATGGATCTTGAAGCAAGCGCAAATTCTCTTGGCATATTTTTGGTTGACTTCCATAACAATAAAGGCCAGCTTGATCAAAGTAAGCTGCTGTAAATCCAGGGTCCCAACGATCAAGAAAAGCATATGGTCCATAATCAAAACTTTCGCCAATAAGTGACATATTGTCTGTATTTAAAACACCATGCACAAATCCTGCAGCCATCCACTCTGCTGAGAGTCTTGCCACCCTCTCTACCAACTCCTCATAAAAAAGCAGTAAAGTCCTGTCTCCAAAAGAACAGAAATTGCTGCTATTTAAACTCGTTAATTCTGCAATATGAGGATAATAAATTGCAATTACATGCCTCAACAATTTCTGAAGTTTTGAAGGGTCTCGTAAATACAAAAGCCTCTCACAAGTTCCAAATCTCAAATGTGTTCTAGCCACACGAACCATCACCGAACTTCGAGCAGGTGATGGTTCATCACTCCTCCATAAGTCTTCGCCAGTTTCTATGAGTGAAAGTGTGCGACTAGTTGTCACTCCAAGACGATGTAAAGCCTCAGATGCAATAACCTCACGCAATCCGCCTTTAAGAGTTAGACGACCATCTCCACTTCGACTCCAAGGAGTTACTCCTGATCCCTTAGTACCTAAATCTCGCAAATTGCCTTTAATGTCTCTTAATTGCCCATAAAGAAAGCCACGACCATCTCCAAGAAAGGGGTTATAAGAACCAAACTGATAGCCATGGTATCTCAAGGCCAAAAAAGGAGTCCGTCCTTCAAAATGTCCATAAGCATCTTCAATATGCTGATTATCAACTAATTCAGGATTAATGCCTAATTCCTGAAACAAAGGATCATTGCGAAAACGTAATTTTACGAGAGGAAATCTAGCTGCACTAACTAAATCCCAATAAGAATCTCCTAGCTCTTCTAATGCAGGCTCAAAATGAAGTGAAAGTAATGAATTAGTCAAAAGCTAAATATTTTTTCGAGTAACTATTAATTATCATCTCAAATTTCAGCTAACTCAATCCAATCCTAGCAATGTCTAATACATCTATCATAGAGCGAATTTGATCCATAGTTGCGGTCAATTGAGATGAACTACGAAGCTCTACTCGCAAATTGATAGATGCAGGCTTGCCTGATGCGGTTTGAACTCGAGCATCACTAACATTAATTGCACTATCAGAAAGGCGCATTAATATATCTTTAAGGATACCTACTCGATCAATAACTTCTATACGCAATTGTACTGGGAATTTCTGTCCTTCTGATGCAGCATTGTAATGCCAACGTACTGGTAATCTCCTTTCACTTGGTATGGATTCAACGTTATTACAATCTTGTCGATGAATTGTGATGCCATGATTTCCCAAGGCAACGGTGCCAACTATCAGCTCACCTGGAAGAGGACTACAACAGCCCCCAAAACGATAATCCAATCCTTCTAGTCCTAATATTATTCCGCCATCAATATGAGGATGTCGAGTATTAATATTCGACTGAACTTTGAGCTTCTTAGCAACATCATCATTAGTAAGTAAATCAGTGGTAGATACAGTTTTCAATCGTATTTCTTCTCGCAACCGATTTAGTACCTGCTGCAAAGTTACGCCGCCAAAACCAAGAGCAGCCAACAAATCCTCAGTTGCCATCAAATTGCAACGCTCTGCAACTCGCGTCATCGCCTCACTCATTAACAACGAATCAAAGCCATTTCGTCCCAATTCCCTTTCAAGCATCTCTTTTCCGCGCTTAATGGTTTCATTCCTATGACTACGCTTATACCATTGACGAATACGGTTCCTAGCAGTCGGAGTAACTACAAAATTCAGCCAATCAAGACTTGGATGTGCCGTCTTGTTTGTGAGAATCTGAACAAAATCACCATTATTTAAAGGAGTTGATAAGGAGCAGAGACGATCATTAATCCGAGTACCATGGCAGTGATTGCCAACTTCAGAGTGAATCCGATAGGCAAAGTCAACTGCTGTTGAACCTTTTCGTAAGCCAACTACATCACCTTTAGGAGTAAATACAAAGACCTCTTCATCAAACAAGTCCTCCTTAATTGACGCTAAATAGTCATTGTGGTCATCATTGCCTCCTTCTTGTTGCCATTCAACAAGCTGACGTAGCCAATTAAATCTTGCTGTATCTCCTTCAGCTGGAGAACCACCTTCTTTATATTTCCAATGCGCTGCAATACCAAACTCGGCCACTCTATGCATTTCTAAGGTTCTGATTTGAACCTCCACTGGTCTATGGCGACCTATTACCGCTGTATGTAAAGACTGATAGCCATTTGGTTTAGGTAAGCCTATGTAATCTTTAAAGCGACCAGGAATAGGTCTGAAAGTTTCATGCACCACAGCCAAAGCCCGGTAACAAGTTTCAACACTGGGAGTAATTATTCTCAATGCGGCAACATCAAAAATTTCATGAAAAGCTTTTTGTTGGCGTTGCATCTTGCTCCAAATTCCATATAAATGCTTAGGGCGGCCACTAACCTCACAAGTTTCCAAGCCAGCACTAGCCAAACGGTTTATCAATAAGTCAACAGTGGCAGCCAAGCGTTCCTCACGCTCACTTCGTTTAGTAGCAACTTGCTGCTGAATATCACGAAAATCATCTGGCTCTAAAAGCTTAAAAGCAAGGTCTTCAAGCTCCCATTTAAAGCGACCAATACCTAATCGATTAGCCAAAGGTGCGTAAATTTCCCTTGTTTCACGAGCAATTCTTTGCTGCTTTTCCGGTTGTAATGAACTAAGAGTACGCATATTGTGCAACCTGTCAGCAAGCTTTACAAGAACAACTCGAATATCGCTAGCCATAGCCAAAAACATCTTGCGCAAATTCTCCGCCTGTGCCTCAGTTCGATTTGTAAAATGAATTCCACCTAACTTTGTAACACCTTCAACCAACCCTCGAACTTCTGATCCGAAACAGCTTTCTAACTGTTGTGGCGTCACATCAGTATCTTCAACAACATCATGTAAAAACCCAGCCGCTATAACACTTGCACTAGCTCCTATTTCTCTCAATAAATCAGCCACGGCAACAGGATGAACGATGTAAGGTTCACCACTGGCTCGAAACTGACCTTCATGCAATTGAAAAGCCAAATCGAAAGCTGATGCTAATAAGCCATCAGCGTCCGTTGGGCAACTTAAACCCATACCAGGGGAAGCCTGAGCAATGCACTTTTTCAACCATTTAGGTAGAGAAATGGCATAATCCTCAACCCCACGAATCAAATTTGCCCTTAGAACGGGCATTTCAGGGTTCTCTGAATCACAAACCATTCCGGTTTGAGTCGAATCAAGCGTAGAGATTGCATTAAGCATCCGACTCTGCCTATTCATCTATGGTATTCAGACTTAAGATCATTTGCTACCTCAAATTTCCACCTGTTTCAGGAAATTGCTTGAAATTAAAAATCTACGAATGCGCTATCCCCACAGCGCAGATTGGTCTTTAAACGGAATAAACCTAAGCATTGAAGGTGGAGAACGTGTAGCAGTTGTAGGACCTTCTGGCTGTGGAAAGAGCACTCTGGCAAAAGTAATTTTGCAATTGTTGCCTAAAGGAAGTATTTGCAATGGGTCTTTATTAGTTGCAGAGCAAGATCCAAGAAACTTAACAAAGACAAATCTAAGAAAGTTACGAGGAGAAACGGTGGGTTTAGTTTTTCAGGATCCAATGACCCGACTAAATCCTCTTCTAAGCACTGGCCACCATCTTCTGGATACCTTAAAAAATCACCGCCCAAAAAGCAGTAGAGCATGGAGATACGAGCGATCACTAGAACTTCTCAAGCAAATTGGTATTAGCCAAAAACGATTCAATGCTTTTCCACATGAATTAAGCGGTGGAATGCGTCAGAGACTTGCGATTGCATTAGCAATCGCTCTTAAACCAAAGCTGATTATTGCGGATGAGCCAACAACAAGCCTTGATGTTGTCATTGCCAACCAAATCATGGCTGAATTAAGTGATCTATGTGATCAATTAGGCAGTTCTTTGATGCTGATTAGTCATGATCTTTCTATAGCAGGAAGATGGTGCAATCGCATGGCCATTATCAGTCAGGGGAAGATTATCGAAGATGGAAAATCCATGCATTTATTAACCCAACCCAGCTCGATAATAGGCCAAAAATTATTATCTGCAGCAAGGGAAAGAGAAGGTGGAATACTCTTCCAGAAACCTTATAAAAAAGTTCTCTTAGAAATAGAGAATTTAAGGTGCTGGCACTCAATAGGTGGTAATTTCTGGGAAACAGAATGGCAAAAAGCTATAGACGGAGTTAGCTTTCAACTTTTCACAGGAGAATGTCTTGGTTTAGTAGGCAGATCAGGATGCGGGAAGAGCACCTTATGCAGATCTCTTGTCGGATTAAATTCTATTAGAGGTGGGCAAGTTAAGATCCAAGGAAGAAGTCTACTAGATCTTAAAGGAAAAAATCTTAAAGACGCATGTAAGTCTATTCAAATGGTTTTTCAAGACCCATTTGCTTCATTAAATCCTAAAATGACTATTCAAGAAGCAATTAGTGATCCTATTTTGATCCATAACCAATTAAATAAAGACCAAGCACTTCAAAAGTCCTATGATTTACTTGAACAAGTAGGATTAAAACCAGCAGAAAAGTATCTCCAAAGGTTGCCAAGTGAACTCTCTGGAGGTCAACAACAAAGAGTTGCTATTGCGAGAGCTTTAGCCCTAAAACCAAAAGTTTTAATCTGTGATGAAAGTGTAAGCATGCTTGATGCTTATATACAAGCAGACATCTTATCTTTACTTAGAAAATTACAAATTAAACTTGGACTTGGAATATTATTTGTGACCCATGACCTCTGCATTGCCTCAGGTTTCTGCCACAGAGTTATTGTCCTTGATAAAGGTAAAATTGTCGAGCAAGGCCCAGGAAATAAATTATTTAATAATCCAAAAACAGACATTACTAAAAGCTTTGTAGCAGCATCTCCGAAGCTTCCAGAAGCCATCTAAGCTAGATATTTTAACTTTAGATAATCTAAGCTTTGTTGAAACTTTTCTGGAAGTGGAGCCTCAAATATCATTCGTTTTTGAGTAACTGGATGATCCAACTCTAATTTAATTGCATGGAGCAACTGACCAGACAGAGTTATTGGCAATTTACGACAGCGACTATATATAGGATCACCAAGAATAGGGTGACCAATATGCAGACAATGAACCCTTATCTGATGAGTGCGTCCAGTATCTAACTTAAAGCTTAAAAGTGAATAATCTCCAAAGCGCTCTAGTAATTTCCAATTAGTAGAGGCATGGCGTCCAGATTCATCAGAAACTACAGCATATTTTTTCCGATCTGCTGGATGGCGACCGATAGCGCCAATAATAATTCCTTCATTTGCCTTAGGCGCCCCATGAACGATTGCAATGTATTGACGAACAGCCACACGTTTTTGTATTTGTAATTGCAAATCAATTAATGCTCTTTGGCTCTTAGCAACAACTATGCAACCAGTTGTATCTTTATCAAGACGATGAACAATTCCTGGCCTTAATTTTCCACCAATTCCAGGAAGATCGGGACAATGGTTTAGAAGTCCATTAACCAAAGTTCCATTTCGATTTCCAGGGGCAGGATGAACTGTCAATCCTGCAGACTTATTCACAACTATTAAATCTTTATCTTCAAAAATGACATCCAACTCAATCTCCTCGGGCATTAAATAAGGCAAAGGATCAGGTGGAAGCAACCAGAGTTTAACTTCATCGCCATTCCGCAGAGGTGTTTTGGCTCGACCAACAATGTCATTAACTAAAACGCACCCAGCATCAATGAATTTTTGAATGCGTGCACGGCTCTGATCTGGTCGCTGAGTAACAAGCCATCTATCTAAACGCATTGGCAAGGGTTTTGTGTACTTCAAAAGAAGTAATTCTCCTTTACCTTCTCCAAACGAAGGAGAACCTCCTTTTAATGACATGGAAGTTCCAATGAAATAAGGCCTAGAAAGTTACGTCGGAAATCATCCAAAATGCGCTGAGACATTCTTGTCATATCTCCTGAAGTATGGACATCAGAAACCTTCTGTAACCAAACATGTGCTTCTTGTTCATCACCACCCAAATAAGCAATCCCATATCGCTGATGCAAAATTCCAAAAGAAGCACCTGATTGAACGTCCTTCTCCATCTCGCTCAAAAGTTCTAGAAATGCCAATGCCACTGACTCCACCTCATATGCGGCTTGGCCAATATCATCACAAAGTGCAAGTCTCAAGGCCGCCCGCTGATCATCAAGACGCGGAGGAAGAACACCTGGAGCATCTAATAAATCCAAGCTTTGGCCTAGGCGCACCCATCGCAAAGAACGAGTTACCCCAGCCCTAGGAGCGCTGGCAACAACTTTCTTTTTTACCAACCGATTAATCAAGGCTGACTTACCAACATTTGGGAATCCCAAAGTCAGTGCTCTTACTGCTCTTGGGCGCATACCTCGAGCCAGGCGCCGGCGATTGAGTTGCTGACCAGCCCGAATAGCTGCATCTTGAATCTGCTTGACACCTGTACCTGCTTTGGCATTACACCACCAAGGTTGACAACCACTTTGTCGAAACCATTTATCCCAAGCCTTCTGAGCCTCAACTGAAATCATGTCCCGACGGTTAATGACCAGCAAATGCTTCTTGTCTTTAATCCACCTTGCTAATCGAGGATGAGCTGTAGCTAATGGTATTCGTGCATCTCGAACTTCAATAATCAAATCAACCTTGCCAAGGTTTCTATGAAGCTGCTCTTCCGCTTTAGCAATATGGCCTGGATACCACTGAATTGTTGGATTAATCACAGAAGTAGGAGTACTGGAAAAGGAGAAACCTGAAAAACTTGAGTAACAATACTTTCCTAATCATTCTCCAATTTAGGCCTCTAATTTCCATAGCAGTCAGGTCATAATCGAATTTTTTCTCCACTTCATGTATTGAACAAGCTGATTTTCCTTCTCGATTCAAGAGATGGCAAAAAATTAGCTGAACCTTTATTAACCATTAATGCTTGATAAAGGGTTAGCCTCGGCCAGTTTTCCTACATAGTTATGGCCAAGCGTTCACTGTCTAGCCTCAGCACGGCAGAACTTAGTAATAAGCGGGTTTTTGTGAGAGTTGACTTCAATGTGCCTTTAGATGATACCGGCGCAATCACAGACGACACACGCATACGCGCAGCCCTTCCAACAATTCAAGACCTTATTGAAAAAAAAGCACTAATTATTCTTGCTGCACATTTTGGGCGGCCAAAAGGACAAGTCAATGAAAAGATGCGTCTAACTGCTGTTGCCGCAAGATTAAGCGAGCTTCTTAATCAACCCGTCAAGAAAACTAATAGTTGCATCGGTGAAGAGGTGGAGGCCCAAGTTGCAGCTATGAAAAGTGGAAATGTTCTGCTCCTTGAAAATGTACGCTTCTTTGCCGAAGAAGAAAAAAATGACCCAGACTTTGCCAAAAAGCTGGCCTCTGTGGCAGAGGTATACGTCAATGATGCCTTTGGTGCCGCTCACCGCGCCCATGCTTCAACAGAAGGAGTCACAAGGTTTCTGAAGCCAAGTGTCGCTGGTTACCTGATGGAAAAAGAACTCAAATATCTTCAAGGAGCTATTGATGCTCCTAAGCGTCCTCTTGCAGCAATAGTTGGTGGATCAAAAGTCAGCAGCAAAATTGGCGTACTTGAAGCTCTAATTGACAAATGCGACAAAGTGCTTATTGGTGGTGGAATGATTTTTACTTTCTACAAAGCCAGAGGCTTAGGCGTGGGCAACAGCTTAGTCGAAGAAGACAAATTAGAACTTGCACAAGAGCTTGAAGCAAAGGCAAAAGCCAAGGGAGTTGAACTACTTTTACCCACAGATGTAGTACTTGCTGATAATTTCTCAGCAGATGCTAATAGCAAAATATCTACTATTGATTCTATTGAGAATGGCTGGATGGGACTTGATATAGGTCCTAACTCAATTCAAGTTTTCCAAGAAGCCCTTGCAGATTGCAAGACTGTTATTTGGAATGGCCCTATGGGAGTTTTTGAATTTGACAAATTTGCTTCCGGTACAAATTCAATAGCAACTACACTGGCAGAACTAAGTTCAAAAGGTTGTTGCACGATTATTGGAGGAGGCGACTCAGTTGCCGCTGTAGAAAAAGCTGGTCTTGCCGAGGAAATGTCTCACATATCCACTGGAGGAGGAGCCAGTCTTGAACTTCTTGAAGGCAAAACTCTTCCTGGAGTCGCTGCTCTAGATGAGGAAAACTAAACCTAATTAATATCACTCAGGCTTTGAATTTAAGTTATATTTAAAGCCTGAGTTCTTCTTCATCAGAAACTATTCTTACGCTTTTAGTAATAGAAATCAAGCCATCTGGATGAACCAGAAATATTCCCCAAGTTTGAATCCCCGGGGAATAAGAAGCTTGAACTGTCTTAAACAAACCTCCTCCTGGCATAGGAGAAATCTCAATATCTGGGGCATTATCTTTATAAATATCTTGATCATCAAGAGCAATTAATCCACCTGCCAAAAGATCTTCTCCAAGAGGTTCCTCAAGAACTATATCCAGATCATAACGAGTTCCTGTAAGTACAGTATCAGGTATTCGAATAGAAATTGGCAGATCTTTTTTGTTATTAGTAAGAATAGATTGCTCACTAACAAGTCTTTGCTCAATAATCTTATCACCCTGCAAACCTAAAATCAATTTTTGAGTAGATTCGAGAGAATATTCTTGAGGGCCAGATTTACTATTACCCGTCAAATAAATCACTACAGGCAGCTGATTATCTTTCAAAGGTGTCATATGAGTCACTTTCCATTCAAGGTCAGAAAACCTCGATTTCAATCGACGATGTAAGAGTATAAAGTCTTTCCTTGATCCTAAATATTTAAGTTCTCCAGTAGCATCAATCAATGGATTATTCAGAGATTTCTGAATTCTATTGACTAGAGATTGTTCAAAGGGGACTTTAGCAATCACGGACCGAGACCCTGGCAAGATTCCCAAACCTAAACAGAGCAAGAGAACCCTCAAGAAAACCAGTGGCTTAAAAGTCATAAGACAAGATAAGTTAACAGCATGTACTTTCCTCATTTGCCACAATGGCACGGCTACTTATTGCGGCAAGTGGGACAGGAGGACACCTCTTCCCTGCTCTCGCGGTAGGCAATGCACTACCAAGTTCATGGACAATTTTCTGGTTAGGTGCGAATCGACTGGAAAACAAACTAGTTCCTAAACGATTTAATCAAATTAAAATCAATGCCAATGGACTACAAGGAAACTTCCTCAAAAAATTAATAGAGCTAATTAACCTGATAATTGCAACTGGCAGGGTTTTTATAATTTTGCATCAAAAGAAAATCGACTTAGTTTTTACAACTGGAGGATACATATCAGCGCCGACAATACTTGGAGCTCGCATACTTGGGATACCTGTCTTGCTTCATGAATCAAACGCTATTCCAGGAAAAGTCACACGGTTACTAGGGGGCTTTTGCAAAGTAGTAGCTATTGGTCAACCTTTAGCAGCAAACAAATATTTTAAAAATAAACAAACTATTCTTACAGGAACACCACTTCGCAAAGCCTTCCTCAAAAAACAACCAATCCCAGAGTGGGTACCATTAGGCAATGGTCCTCTATTGCTTGTTATTGGTGGTAGTCAAGGTGCACTAGGTCTCAATCAAATGATAAGGCCCTTGCTTCCGTCTCTTCTAAAAGCAGGGTGCAGAATCATTCATCTCACAGGAAAAAATGATCCTCACATTGGACAACAGATAAATCCCAATTACATCAAAAAAGAATTTAGTGATGAAGTTTCAGCACTTATGCAGCACTCTGACCTGGCAATCAGTCGTGCTGGTGCAGTAACCCTCAACGAACTTGCTATAAGTGGATTACCAGCAATTCTCGTACCCTATCCAAAAGCAACTGATAACCATCAAGAAGCAAATGCAGGATACTTTTCATCAAAAGGAGCAGCGGTAATAGTTCATCAACATCCTCCTCAACAATCAACACTGAAACAGGCCATTTGGTATTTGATAAAAACAAAAACCAATGGTAAAGCTACTGCTGAGGATCCTTTGGAGGAAATGAGAAAAAATATGCAATCTCTTGCAAAACCTAATGCAACACAAAAATTGGTTGGAATATTAAAAGCTCTCAACTAATTAAACCCCTAATCGTATTAACAATAAGACGATTAGCCCGTCGTTCTTGAAGACCAATACGTAACCATTTATCTCCTAACTGAGCAAATGAACGACAATCTCTTACCAAAATCCGCTTCTGTGCAAGCTGTTCTCGTAACGGTAACAAAGATTGATTCCCTTTAACCAACAAAAAATTTACCGACGACGGATAAGGACGAAGATCTTTAAATCTTGCCAATTGAGTTTCAAACCACGGCCCCTCTTTAGCTATCCAAGCATGCACACGTGCAAGCCAATTTTCCATAAATACTTTATCCTCAAGAAGTTTTGTTCCTACAAAAAGAGCTAAACCATTAACCGACCATGGATCACGCCAAGCACTCCATCGACACAACCGCTCAGGTTGACTAATTGCATAGCCCAATCGCAAGCCAGCAATAGCAAATAGTTTTGTAAGACTGCGAATCACTACCAAATTTGCATTTGAAGCTACTAGAGAAGCCATCGATTGGCTCTCACCATTTGGTACTAAAGGTAAAAATGCCTCATCACATATGACTAATTGGTATTGACTCAACATCCGTTCAAGCGAGGATCTACTCCATAATTGGCCAGTTGGATTATGTGGATTGGTAATCCAAAGAACATCCCCATGAGAAGCAAGAGGGAAAGAATGAGGCATCGCTGATTTCCATGTCAATGGCAACGGAATAAAGCAATAGTGACCTCCCCAACATTTCAAAGCTCTTTGATAATCTGAAAAACAAGGAACAGGTAAAGCATTTAATCCATAAGAAGCTGCCTCTCTTGCCACCCAAGTAAATAATTCTGCAGCGCCATTCCCTGGTAAAACCATTGAAGAATCGACACCATGCCATTCAGCTAAAGCAACCTTTAAAGATTGTTGAGTAAGGTCTGGATATTCTCTGAGTACACCATTAGTTAAAGTGTTCTTAAGAGACTTTTCAAGAATCCTAGGAAAAGAAAAAGGAACTAAAGATGCACTCGCATCTAAAAGTTGCTCTGGACGACATCCTAATCGAATTGCCTCCTCTCTTATATTACCGCCGTGTAAAGGAATCACTTAAATAAAATATACATAAGGACAATATATTGGCTTAGAAAAGTGCCTTTTATGTAAGAGCAAGTCAATTAATAATCTCTTCTTAAAATCTTAAACATCAAAGAGATCGACTATTTCCCTAGACAAACTCTACTAATCAATTGGGTTAGTTCAAAAAAATTTTACAAAATTACTCTCTTAAATCCATGGAGCCTCACTTCCAACAACGTCTGAAATCTTCTTAAATCCATGCAAGTCTAATTGAGATAAAAATCCTTCTAAAATACTTGGAACCAAGTCTGGTCCCTTAAAAATCCAGCCCGTATATAACTGCACAAGACTGGCTCCTGCGGCAATTCTTTCCCAGGCTGCTTGAGGAGAGTCAATCCCACCAACTCCAATCAGAGGCACATCCGAGCCAACACTTGCTCGTAAACGACGCATCACTGCAAGAGCTTTCAGACAAAGTGGCGAGCCGCTTAAGCCTCCTTGCTCCTCCCCTAAGGTCCGACCAGTTTGCACAAGAAGTCTCTTTCCCAATCCCAATCTGTCTAAGCTTGTATTGACAGCAATCAACCCTGCCAACCTCTCTTCACATGCAAAATTAGCAATCTCATCAATTGCCCAATTCTCAAGATCAGGAGCTATTTTCACAAGAAGAGGAGGACACATCTCTATTACTCGTAATCTTTTCACTAATCGCCTCAACTGCTTTGCAGATTGCAATTCTCTTAATCCTGGAGTATTTGGTGAACTAACATTTATGACTACATAATCAGCTTGTGGTGCCAAAAGTTCCAAGGAGGTCGCGTAATCTTCGGAGGCCAATTCAAGTGGTGTTACTTTAGATTTCCCAAGATTTATTCCAAGAATAAATGATCTATTTCCTGGCTTCTTCAAGCATTGTTTTTGAAGAGTTCTCAACATCTTATCAGCTCCATTATTATTAAATCCCATGCGATTTAACGCTGCCTGTTCATAAGCGAGTCGAAATAACCTTGGTCGTGTATTACCAGGCTGACCTTTCATGGTCACCGTACCTAATTCTGCAAAACCAAATCCAAATTGATCCCAAAGACCTGCAGCAATTCCATTCTTATCAAAGCCAGCTGCTAACCCTACAGGGTTTTTAAATTGACAACCAAAGATTTCTTGTTCAAGTCTTCCATCTACTATCCTCAAATTATCTCCTGCTGCGCTAATTACCTCGGACACTCCTGGCCATGTTCTCCTTAATGAAACCTGACCCAAAACTTCTAGAGCTAGCTGACTTAAAGATTCTGCATCTATCCTCTCATCTTTAGACAAAAAAGGGGTCAAGACGCGTGAATAAAAACTCGCCAAAATTCCATGCTTAAAGACTAATTTCTCATTCATTCTTTTTATCCTCAGATTTCATCTCAACACTTTTTACATAATTCAACTTCCATAATCCATGATCTAACGGTTCTACCAACCAATTACGCCAACGCCAAGCTGCTTTCTTGTCGTGATGCTTTATCTGAGGTTCTCCGATCAAATCAGCTAATTCAAAAGAAGTCAGTGCATATCCTTTCCTAGCTATACAATCTGCCAACTCAAGTCTCGAGAACAATTTCTGCAAGTAATCTGGAGCAGCATCATTATCGAACCCATCCTGATTACCAATATTGCCAAGCTTTAAATCCTTAATCTCCGATTTCAAATCAAGAGAAAAACCTTTAGAGAAACTCACTGCTATCTGATCAACTCGTTCATTATCAGAATCACCACTATGACCTTTCACGTAAGCAAGAGATACGTTGGAAAGTCTTGCTCGATCAAGAGCTTGCCATAAATCCTGATTTAAAACTGGTTTACCTGACGCAGTGCGCCAACCCTTACGCTTCCAACTAGGCATCCATTTAGAAAAACCATCAATCAAATACTTACTATCTGTGCGAATTTTCAATCCCGGATAGCAAGAGAAATCCTTCAATCTCTCTAACAATGACAGAGCCGCCTTAAGCTCCATACGATTGTTAGTTGTACTGGACTCAAATCCACCCAATTCCTCTACCTTCCCATCCTCCAGCCTAAACAATGCGCCCCATCCCCCAGGACCTGGATTTCCACTGCAAGCACCGTCAGTAGCTGCAGCAATTACTTTCGGAGTTGCCTCAGTCATCAACAAAATCCTACAAAAACAGACATATACTCAAACAACTGAACGGATTCATTCTGAAAAAACTTAAAGGGAGTCCAAGGAAACACTGCAATACCGCGCGAACCCTAAAAGCCGTCAAAGCTTTCTCCAATACCAGATAGGACAGTTAAACTACCTACACCTTTATACTAAAATCTAGTGGAAATTTCTATACAATTATTGATGTGTGAGGGGTGCGGAAAAACTCAAGGTCGAAACAAGGAAAGACTCCTGATTTTTTCCACCTCAAAAGCCTCGTCTTTGACGAGGCTTTTTTGTTTCAGGCATATTTATCAAAGATCAAGGAGCTGAGAAGAAGACAAAAATAATCTTTCTCAGCTCTCTAATAATGAAAGAAAATTACTTAAGTGTAACTTTCCCTCCTACATCTTCAATAGCTTTCTTAAGTGCCTCAGCATCTTCCTTAGATGCACCTTCCTTGATTGTCTTCGGAGCAGCTTCAACCATAGCCTTAGCATCACCAAGACCTAATCCAGTCGCTTCACGAACTGCCTTAAGAACTTTGATTTTTGCCGAAGCTTCAAAGCCCTCTAAGACAACATCAAATTCCGTTTTTTCTTCTTCTGCAGCAGCACCTGCTGCCCCAGCTGCCGCACCAGGTGCTGCAAGAGCCACACCTGCCGTAGGAGCTGCAGATACACCAAAAGCTTCTTCGATTTGCTTAACAAGCTCAGAAGCTTCTAGTAAGGAAAGAGTTTTTAAAGACTCAAGAATTTCGTCAGTTTTTTGAGACATGGTTTGAATTCAGCAACAGATCAGAAAAATCGTTTAAGGCCTTTCAACTTTCGCCTTTAGTAGCGTGTTGATTGAGCGCTCTAGCCAAGCCAGAAGGGACCTCATTAATACCAACTGCAACTTTGGTCGCTAATGCATTAATAGAGCCTGCAATCTGAGCCATAAGGACTTCCTTAGTTGGAAGATTTCCTATAGCTTTGATCTCATCGTCAGACAAAAGCTTGCCTTCGAAAAGGCCTCCTTTTGTCTTAGATTTCTTTGTTTCCTTCTGAAAGGTCTGTACAGCTTTAACTGCACCACCAACATCTCCATTAACAAAAACAATTGCATTTGTTCCTGTTAACAAAGAGTCGAGATTTGACCAGGCATCTTTCCCATCAATTGCACGGCGCATCAAGGTATTTTTAGTAACCTTGCAAACACCATTGCTGTCCTGCAGCTTTACCCGCAAATCGGACATTTCCTTAATGGAAAGGCCTTGATAATCAAGGACTAATGCCATTTCGGCATCGTCTAAAAGCGCCTTCAGCTCTTCAACGATCTGTTGCTTGTTCTCTAATGTACGGCCCATAGTAATTGGTCGGATCGAGGGAACAAGCTGGACATGCGGCCGTAAACCTTCCTGGTTAGAAACAAGGCTGCTTCCGATCAAACCCTATGGGAAGTAATCGTCACTTTGCCTAGGCAGGGATTAAACATAAAAACCTGATGAAAAAGAGCCATCAGATTTTGACTGTGACCTGCTGTCTTTGGCCGGGCACATGCCCGTTGGCTTTCGCCATTAATAGATTACATCAAAAGGGGTTATTGATCTTGCAGCATTTCTTGCAAAGCAGTGATATCAACTTCTACAGAAGGGCCCATAGTTGATGTTAAAAATAAACTTTTCCAATATCTTCCCTTAGCACCGCTTGGTTTATTCCGATCAATAGTCTCTTGGAGCATCTTGAGATTTTCTAACAACGACTCTGCAGAAAAACTGGCTTTACCAAAACGAACATGCACAATCCCGGCACGATCAGCTCTGAATTCCAATTTTCCTGCTTTAAATTCCTTAATTGCAGAGTCCAAATCAGTAGTCACAGTTCCTGCTTTGGGATTGGGCATCAATCCTCGTGGGCCTAAAACTCGACCGAGTTTGGCCACTTTTGGCATCATGTCAGGAGTAGCAATCAAAAGATCAAAATTCATTTCTCCCTTGCTAATGCTATCTATCAGTTCATCTTCTCCAGAAAGATCAGCACCAGCAGACTTTGCCTGGGCAACCTTCTCCCCTCGGGCAACCACAGCTATTCGGATTGACTGACCAGTTCCATTTGGAAGAGCAACTGTAGTTCGCAATTGCTGATCTGTGTACTTTGGATCAATCCCTAAACGCGCATGCGCTTCGATCGTTTCATCAAACTTCGCATTAGCTGTTTCTTTGACTAACTGAATAGCTTCTAAAGGCAAATATGCGCGATCCTCGATTTTTGTAACGAGGTTTTCAAAGCGTTTGGATAGTTTTGGCATATGAAAAGTGGGGTTCAAACGACCGAAAAGAAGGCCTCCCCCTCAAAAGAACTTAGATAAAAATAATTTTACGATCATGCCGATCATCAATCACTGATTGCAACGCCCATATTTCGAGCAGTGCCTTCGATGACCTTCATAGCAGAGTCGATAGTTGAACAATTCAAATCTGGGAGCTTTGTCTTGGCAATCTCTTCCAGTTGAGAGCGAGTAATAGAACCAGCACTGCCTTTTGCTGACTCACCTGAACCTTTATCAATGCCAGCAGCCTTAGTAATTAAAACTGAAGCCGGTGGAGTTTTTGTGATGAAGGTGAAACTACGGTCCTCAAAGACAGAAATTTCAACAGGGATAACAAAGCCTGCTTTGTCCTGCGTTCGAGCGTTGTACTCCTTGCAGAACGCCATGATATTTACCCCGTGCTGACCCAAGGCAGGGCCCACGGGAGGTGCTGGATTTGCTTTACCAGCTTGCAAGGCGAGCTTGATAACAGCTACTACTTTCTTAGCCATCGGCGAACGAAATTGGACAACTGCGGATTGCCTGAGCTTAAAGTAAGGCTAGGCGAGATGAGAAATCTCAGCTCTACGGCCGCCCTCCGCAGGGAGACGGCCGGCAAACGATCAATTTTGCTTGCTAATTTGAGAAAACTCAAGTTCAACAGGCGTTTCTCTACCAAATATAGAAAGAAGTGCTTTTAACTTACTTCTCTCACCTGAAACCTCGATTACTTCTCCTTGGAAATCTTTAAAAGGTCCAGAAGTAACAAGAATTTGATCACCTTCACTTAGGTCAAGCTTAACGACAGTCTTTTTCTCAGCCGCTCGCTTAAAAATTCGATCTACTTCCTGACGACTTAGTGGGCGAGGCTTGATATGGCCACGAGACTTCCCAGTGGCGCGACGATCTTCTGCTCCAACAAAATTAATTACATTTGGAGTACTACGAACTGCCATCATCGTGTCTTCATCAAGGACCATTCTCACTAGGACATATCCTGGGAAAACCTTTTCTTCTGTAGATTGACGGCTGCCATCTTTTTTTAGTTTGACCGCAGGTGTCTGAGGTATCTCAATCTCAAGAATCCTATTACTCACTCCAAGAGTCACTGCTCTTTGTTCAAGCGTGGCCTTGACCTTCTTCTCACAACTTGAAGCTACCTGAACTGCATACCACCGGGCAACAGTTGTTTTCGCTATAGGCTCTGATGAAGGTGAAGGACTAACCTCTGTTATTTCAGCGCCAGAAGATAATTCCATTGTTTTAGAGAGGTCTTTGGAAGTGAGATCGATGTCGGACAAAGGTTTAGGAGATGGGCAGTAATTTAATTTGAGTTTGAGGAATATAACCCTTCATATTCTTATCAACGAAAAATCTGAGATGCACCCCAACCATAAAATCTACTGACTGCAGCGATAGCAGCGGCTGAGAGTGTAACCATAAGAATGACAGCAATTGACTCACTGAACAGTTGCTGGCGACTAGGCCAAACAACCAATCTCAACTCATCAAGAGCTCCAGTAAGGAACCCTGTCTTTCTAGGTGGATCTGGTTCAGTTGATGAATCAGAGAATGAGGTTTCCTCAGGATTTGGACTTGTCACAGAGTTTAAACCGGCAGCCAATGCAAATGCACTAGACACACTAACGGATACCAGTTTCTAATATTTCTGGAATAAAGATGAATTTATCAGAACCAGTCAAATCTCTCTTCACAGTTACCGAATTAACTCCATCAAAGCGCTCCTCTAACAATTCCGTTGCAAGAGGATTCTCAAGGTTCCTTCTTAAAACCCGCCGCAAAGGTCGTGCACCATATTCCGGCTCATAACTGAGATCAGCCAAAGTATTGATCACTTCATCCTCTACAGCCAAGTGGAGTCCTTGCTCTTGAAGTAATGCAGAAAGGCCTGACAACTGCAATCTAACAATCTTTTTTAAATCAGATACCTCAAGAGGCCGAAATCGAATAACCTCATCAATTCTATTTAAAAATTCAGGCCGAAAATGCTTACCTAAAGATTGTTCAACCTGAAGAGCAAGATGTTCTTCCAGTTCGACTTCATTGGCACCTTCTTGTTGCGAAAGCTTTGCTTTATCAAGGATTTCACGGCTAGCAAGATTACTTGTCATCACAATGACTGTGTGGCAAAAATCTACGGTTCGACCTTGAGAGTCTGTTAAGCGACCATCATCAAGGATCTGCAAAAGAATATTAAAAACATCTGGATGAGCCTTCTCTAATTCATCCAATAACAAAACCGCGTATGGACGTCGTCTAACTGCCTCAGTTAACTGCCCTCCTTCTTCATATCCAACATACCCAGGAGGTGCACCAAGCAAACGAGCTACGGCATTGCGTTCCATAAATTCACTCATATCCAACCTAACCAGGGCATCCTCCTCATCAAACAATGAGGCTGCAAGTGCTTTAGCAAGCTCTGTCTTACCAACACCTGTAGGTCCTAAGAACAAAAAAGAACCCACAGGTCGCCTGGGATCTTTCATCCCTGCACGAGCACGACGAATAGCAACGGACACAGCCTCAACAGCTTCCGATTGACCAACCACACGCTCTCCTAAATGAGTTTCCAGTTCCAACAACTTCTGACGCTCTCCGGCTAAAAGTCTTGTCACAGGAATTCCCGTCCACCGAGCTACAACATCCGCAATATCCTCTGGCTCTACTTGTTCTCGCAAGACAGCCTTCCCTGACTCTTGAGTAACTGCTAGTGCTGCTGCTAAAACGTCTTGCCGTTTCTGCAGAGTAGGTAAACCGTCATATTGAAGCCTTGCTGCGACTTCTAAATCTCCCTCCTCTTCTGCCTCAACTATGGCCATACGAAGCTTTTTTGCTTCTATTGATAACTCGCGTAATTGACTCAATTGTGCTTTCTCTTTCTGCCATTGCTCACTCAATTGACTTAAACGCTCCACACATTCATCACGCGCTGACTGAAGTTCCAAAATTTCCTCTTTTTTTAAGTGGTCACTATCAACCAATGCAAATTCCAGTCGACGCAAATCCGCCTCAGCATCCTCAACAATTTGAGGTTTAGTAGTTTCATCCATCTTGAGCTCTGCTGCTGCTTCATCAATCAAATCAATTGCCTTATCAGGCAAACAACGGTCACTGATGTATCTATCAGCTAGTCGATTGGCAGCTTTTATTGCAGCATCAGTGATTTTTACACCATGATGATGCTCATATCGCTCCTTCAACCCTCTAAGAATTTCGACACTCAACTCCAAACTTGGCTCCTTAATCAAAACTTGCTGAAAGCGACGATTTAATGCTTGATCCTTTTCCACTGTGAGTCGATAATTCTCAGGAGTAGTAGCGGCAATACATCTAATATCACCTCTTGCCAACACTGGCTTTAAGAGACTCCCTGCATCTGCGCTTGATCTATCACTACTGATAACTGTGTGTAACTCATCTATAAACAAAATCACAGCGGAATCTGGATCACTGACCTCCTTCAATACCGAACGAAGCCTCTCTTCAAACTGACCACGAAATTTAGCGCCAGCAATCAAAGCCCCAAGATCAAGAGCTACTAAACGCAAACCCTTTAAGGAATCAGGAACCTCCCCAGAAATAATTCGTTGAGCTAATAATTCAGCGATAGCAGTTTTGCCAACACCTGAAGCACCTATTAGTACAGGATTATTTTTACTTCGACGGGATAAAACCTTTAGAACTCTTCGAATTTCTTGATCACGACCTATAACAGGATCAAGCTCACCGAATTCAGCTGCAGCAGTCAAATCTCGACCATATGCTTCCAGTGCTTTGGGTTCTTTTTCTATTTGAAGAGAAGGATTTCCTAAAACAATGGGGTCCAAACCTTTATTAGGCAAAGCAACAGAATCTTTTTCTTCTAAAGCTTCTTCTGAGCGTTTTTTAACTTGCTTTTTAACGCTAGATGCAGGTGAACTATCAATCAGCCTTTTTGTGCTAGGAAGACGCCTTACCTCCGCTTCTAATCTTTCACTGGGGAAGCCAAGTTGCCGAAATAATTCCATTCCTATCCTTCTATCTCTGCCAAATGCGACTAAAAGATGAGACACTTCAATTAAATTAGAGCCCCATAAACCTCGATAACGGTCAGCCTCTTGCAACAAGTTCTCTAGATCTTCTCCTACAAACAATTCTTCCGCTCTAGATGTTGGTTGATCGGCTAAAAAGCATTCCAAATTATCTAAAAGATTTTGGATATCAATAGGCAAAGCTGAAACTAATTCTTGATAAGAAATATCAGTAAATAAAACTTGCAATAAATGCTCAACATCTAAACGAGAATGACGCCACTGACGAGCTATATCCTGGCCAGCCAGCAAAAGATTCCAAGCATCATCACTAAAATAATCTGGATATGCTGTGAGTGTTCCTTTCATTAATCGCTGGTCCTTCGGAGACATCACGACTCAGCTCCCTGAAGAGCGTGAATCTAAATCTATAAGTTCTATCTTGTATCCATCTGGATCTTCAACAAAGGCAATTACAGTTTTGCCATGTTTCATAGGACCTGGCTCTCTCACTATTCGACCGCCTCTCTTAGCAATAGTTGCACAAGTGCTGTATATATCTTGGACTCCGATAGCAAGATGTCCATATCCATCTCCTAAATCATAGTGATTAGTATCCCAGTTATGAGTCAGCTCCAACACTGTCGTATCTGACTCTTGTCCATAACCCAAGAAGGCCAAAGTAAAGCGACCAGATGGGTATTCCTTCTTCCGTAGCAACTGCATCCCCAGGAGTTCCTGGTAAAAGCCAAGAGATCTCTCCAAGTCTGTAACCCTGATCATTGTATGAAGAATCCGCATTTGAATCAGTTGAAAACAGGTCAATCTGAGATCATTCTGATCCACGATATAGATTTAAAGCTCTAGAAAAGTCAGGAGTGACAACTAAATCTTCGCAACGAGGGGGGTATAAACATAAGATTCAATAATATTGAAGATTGAAAAGTGATTGATTCACTCGAATTTGTCATCGACACCATCGTTGCTAGAGAAGTACTTGATTCCAGAGGGAATCCCACAGTTGAAGCAGAAGTAATACTCGAGGGGGGCGCCATTGGTAGAGCAATCGTACCTAGTGGAGCCAGCACTGGTGCACATGAAGCACATGAAATGAGAGACGGAGGAAATCGATATATGGGGAGAGGCGTTATGAAAGCAATTAACAATATTGAAGAAAGAATTGCACCTTCTCTTTGTGGACTCTCTGCTCTTGATCAATCAACCGTTGATAACGCTATGAAACAACTGGATGGCAGCGAAAACAAATCTCAACTAGGAGCCAACTCAATTCTCGCAGTGAGCATGGCAACAGCTCGTTCAGCCGCCAATGGACTAGGACTTCCCCTCTATCGCTACTTAGGCGGTCCTATGGCAGCGTTATTACCTGTTCCATTAATGAATGTAATAAATGGAGGTGCTCATGCAGCTAACAATCTTGATTTCCAAGAATTTATGTTAGTTCCACATGGAGCACCAACATTTCGAGAAGCACTCAGAATGGGCACAGAGGTATTCCATACCCTTAAAGACCTATTGAAGGCTCAAGGCCTTTCCACGTCTGTAGGAGATGAAGGTGGATTTGCCCCAAATCTAGAAAGCAATGATGCAGCCGGAGAATTACTAGTTAAAGCTATTGAAAAAGCAGGCTTTAAAGCAGGCGACGAGATCTCCCTTGCTTTAGATGTTGCAAGCACAGAATTTTATAAAAACGGGCTCTATTCATTCGGGGGCTCTAACTACACGAGCCCTGAAATGGTCCGAGAACTAGAACAGTTAGTTAATCGATATCCAATAGTCTCTATTGAAGATGGACTTGCTGAAGATGACTGGGAAGGATGGAAGCTATTAACAGAAAAGCTAGGCAAACAAATTCAATTGGTTGGTGATGATCTTTTTGTGACTAATACTAAACGCTTGCAAACAGGAATTGACCAGCAAATAGCAAATTCAATTTTGATCAAAGTCAATCAAATAGGATCTTTGACCGAAACGCTGCAAGCGATTAATCTTGCAAGTCGGTCGGGATATACTTCAGTAATAAGTCATCGAAGTGGCGAAACCGAAGATACTACTATTGCAGATTTATCTGTAGCCACTCAGGCAGGACAAATCAAAACAGGTTCTCTTAGTAGGAGTGAAAGGGTTGCAAAATACAACCAATTACTTCGAATAGAAGATGAATTAGGGAAACAAGCCATTTACGCTGGGGCTACATCACAAGGACCTCGTGGGAGAGATTAATAGTCATTTACTAGAGACTTTAATATTATCTAAACGAGCCTCTCTAGCAATCTTAAATTGCAATTTTAACCAACCTAATAGCACTGGCAAAGAAATAACCAAAGGGAACACAACCCATCTAGGTCTTTCGCTAGCACCTAGCAAAGCTGCAGCAAGACTCAAGAAGCCCAAAAGAACCGACTGAGAAAGTAATTGCTGAGCTGTAACAATACGACGAAATTGACGATCTGATTCGCCCATTCGGATTTGCAATTGTAGGTCGCCTTGTTCAAGTCGTTCTAAATTCTCATCTAATCTTCGAGGCAATGCTGCAGCGCGACTTCCTAAAAAACCTACTTGTCGCCCAATCTCGTTAATAAAATCATTGGGGCTTGAAGAATCAGAAGTCATTAGTGGCAAAAGGTATGGCTGTGCTATAGCCATTAAATTAAAACTTGGATCTAGAGTACGACCAACTCCCTCAAAAGTAGATAATGCCCTCAAAACAAAAATTAATTCCGCTGGCAAGCGAAAAGGCTCTCCATAAACCAATTCATACAAATCCCCAGAAAACTTATCAATAAAATTTGCGCTAAAAGGTGGTGTTAAAGCTTCCTTTAACATCAGTCTTACCAACCTTCTTACAGGACCAACATCAACATCAGAAGCAACCAATCCAACAACTTGCAACTCCTTAACTAGTCCAGATGCATCTCTCATTGCGGCAGCCCTTATCATGCTTCCCAGGCGACTTCGCAATGCATCAGACACGATACCCATCATGCCAAAATCGTAATAAATAAGTGCTCCATCTTCTGATACAGCAAGGTTTCCAGGATGTGGGTCTGCATGGAAAAAGCCAAATCTCACAAGCTGCTGCAAGTAACTAGTCGCGCCTATTTCTGCCACCTTCCCAGGATCCACACCAGCAGCCAACAATCCATCAAGATCATTAATCTTGATACCTGGTAGATAATCCATACATAAGACCTGGCTAGTCGTTAATTCCCAAATCACCGAAGGTACACGAACCGTCGACTCATTTAAAAACTGTTGACGAAATCTGGCTGCATATTGGGCTTCCAAATTGAAATCAAGTTCTCTTAAAAGAACTCGCTTACATTCAATTGCAATAGCAATCCAATCTCTTCCTAAACCCCACCGCGGATGCCTCTGAAGCAATCCGGCCACCTTTGTCATCACCTCAAGATCAAGTCGAAACAGCGGCGCCAATCCAGGACGCTGTATTTTAAGAACCACTTTGCGCCCATTTCTTAAAATCGCACAATGAACTTGTGCTAAAGATGCAGCTCCAAGAGGAGCCTGCTTTATATCAACAATTTCGGTACATCGAGAACCAAGTTCCTTAGCAAGAATTACCTTTACTTTGTCAAAACTAAAAGGTGGAACATTGTCCTGTAAGTCAGCTAATTCAATTACCCAATTAGCAGGTAATACATCTGGACGAGCTGATAAAAGTTGGCCTAGTTTAATAAAAGCAGGGCCAAGCAATAGTAATTCAGCCTTTAAAAATTTTGCCCGTAACCTTTGACGGTTCTGTCTTCTTTCCGAAGTAATTCCCCCTAGATAAGTCCACGAACATGAATCCCACCAAAGCAAAATGATTAGAGATATGACAAAAAACCATATTCTCAAAGCTCGAAAAACTTTCCAAGCTGAATCCCAAAACATCGAAAATGTAATCAAAGTAACCCCTCTAGTTTCATCGCCAAACCCTTCACCTTCCCTCTGAGATTATCAATCCTAGTTTGAACATCAGCATTTCTTGATGGCTGACTATATGAATTACTACTATTGAAATCATTGTCAAGACGATCTGCCTCAGCCATGACCTCCTTTTGAAACGCATTCAATTCCTCTCGAAAACTTTCAGGTATGGCCTCAGCCAAATAAGTAATGTGTGCTAGACCTTTCTTAATCCGAATTCCCAATCTATTAACAATGGCCTGGATCAAACTTTTGGAAGTACTCATTGCGCCTCTCAGAAATCAATTTCTAAATAGTCCAGAAATATTAAATACTAATATTATATTAATGAACTAATCACTGTGGTTCTTGAGAAGACAAATCAAGAAGGGGGAAAGGAAATCGGAAATTAGGCGACATTAAAACCGGTTCCTTCTCTGGAATTCTAGACAGATCTTCGCGTATATAAGGAGCTGCATCCTGAAGTTTCCAAAGAGGGGTCAATGTTTCGAGTGCATTGTCCAGTTCGTTTTCCCGACGGAATTCTTCTAATCGTATGTATTCCTTCTTTTTTCGCCTTTTCTCGGAACGTGTGAGTTTAGAAGACATATATGCGACATCAACCCTTAAATCAGCCAATAATTCTCCACGCTCTCGGCGTAAATCTTCTAAACTTTTTCCAGGAAACTCACCTCTTTCAAAAGTCTCTAGCAAGGGAATTGCGACTATTTCTTGAAAACTAAAAATACGATGAGTTATTAAATAACCCAAGGTAAAGCAAAAACCGGAAATGAAAGGAGCTATCAAATAGCGAGAAGGCATAGTTCTGTTATTCATTATTGCTGACTCACAACCATCAATGCAAGAAATGATAGATCACTAATGTAAAAATCAAGGGAATTGTAGTGAAAAGAAGCTCGCCAGTCCAAATACTGAGAGGATTTGATACTTATGAGTAATACTTACGATGGATTAAGTCATTGATTTCGCTTTCTTTATAGAAATTGATTCGCTTCCCAAGCAAGCAAATGCTTAAAACAATTTTCCAATGCATGCTCGAGATATCCAACATTTATTATGGTGATGCTATTGGTCTAGCCCCTATTACCTTTGCAACTTGTACAAAAGAAAAACAGCCAAACTTCTGGGAACAAGAGTGTGAGGATCATCCAAGCCGAATTGCCTGCCTGAATTATGAGCCTTAAAAAGATTAGTCATTAATCATCAAATTCTGGCTTTGGCTTCTTCTTCGTCTTTCCGGCAAGCAATTGATATAAGGCATCAAGGGAATTGTAAACCTCCTTAAGCTCAGTCAATTCAGGTAATAGACCATCATCACAAAGCATCTGATCCAAATCTCTGAGTTCTTGGCGGATGTAGCGCAAATGCGAACTAACTTCTTCTCTTTTGCTGGTTGACATTAGAAATCAATGCTCCATTCCGAGATTAGTCACTCAATTCAAAGAATTTTTATATCCCTCATAAATGTCAAGAAGAAATGACAAGCACCTCATTAGAAACACGCTCATCATAATTCTGAAGCTGAATGGTTTAACCATGAAGCTCTTCACCTCTAGCCTCGAGCCATCGAACCGCGTCACAAAAACCTAAAAACAGAAAATTTTCAGCTAATAAGGTTGCCGCCTCCCGAAGAGCTAAAAAGTATTTACTCCTACGGACTTTCATGTCGGCTTTGCGGCTGCCGATAAATCTCTAATTCCAGCCTATTCCCCCAAAGCCACTGCTATCACATGAACTACTGCAAACGAGCAATGAGCGAAACAAGAGGCAAGTTCTTTCAATAGAAGAATTGAGGCCCCAATTAAGCAAGAAAACGAGAACTCAAGAAAACAGGCTGAAAATCTTTATTTATCAAGATGCAACAGCTCCGCACCAAAAAGCGAACCAAAATGATGGGCTTCTGTTTTAATATCTCTCGCTATAGCCCTCTCTTTCTTTAATGCTCTCCCACATCCTTGATTTCGCAACACAATTACCCCATCCATCTGACCTAGGCTTAGTGAAGCCTTCAGGTGGCCTTCAATTAGTTCCTGCCATCTTTGGCATCATTGCCATCGTCCAGGTATCCCAATTCCACTGGTATGCCCGTGATAAGAACGACCCTAGCAAGCGTTTCCAACGCTGATCAAGAAAAAGAGAGGCGGTCCTCAAGGACCGCCTCTCTTTTTTTGCGCCTAAATAGGTCAAGATAAAATATTTATTCTCCAAAACATCGACAATATCTTGCAAATATTGATAAGCAATAATGTTCTTAAATTTGATCTATAAAAAGACTAAACAGCTAGATTTTAAATCTATCTTGTTTCATTAAAACCAAAACCAGTTAATTTAAAAAGTGAAATCATATTCAAAATCTAGAATACAAAATGAATAGACTGCAAACCCTATAATTTTGCCTCACAATTAAAAAAAAAATTCAACCGAACATAGGCAAACTATATGTTCAGAAAAGAATAAATCCTAGTAGTAATGAATCAAAGTATATTCCCTGTAGATAGAGAAGCAAATAATAGAAACCTCGCAGGCTTTTAAGGAATGAATGATGGAATGTTTACAACTTAATCAAAAAAGCTCCTCCAAGAGAAAGAGTGCTAAATATATAAGTGTTGCAGTCTAAAGACTTCAAATACTCATTAACGGCATCATTTACGCCAGTCCAGGGAGTGATGTTGTAATCATCTATTTGTATGATTCCACGAGATTTGAGACGAGGAAAAAAATGTTTAAGACTAGAAATCGTTCCCTCGTACAAATCAAGATCTAAATGAACAAAGTCATAACTATTTTCATCAGGGCAAGAAAATGATAATGGAATCAAACCTTTTACGGCTTTAACAAAAGGAAATTGAGCAAAAACTGTATTGAAAGTATCTATAGATCCAGAATACAAACCTAGGTGCTTGGGATTAAAATTGCGTTTAGATAGTGGTAATCCCTCAAAAGTATCATAAGCATCAAAGGTCTTGTCTTGAAATTGAACTTTGCTCAGCAAGTAAACCAAAAATTTAGTAGAACTCAAACCACCTGTTCCACATTCAACTACCTTAAATGAATTCTCTCCTTGGAATTTCCGAAGCTTTATTAAAGAAGTAATATTATGGTGCATAGACTCTTTTCTTACTTTATGCGATAGAGTTTCATTATTATTAATGTAGCTATCAAGACTTGCTTTATATATGCCTTGAATATCTTTGAAATAACCTGTCTCACATACATAGGGAAGATATCTCTCCCAAAGTGCTAATCGTGATAATGCAAAGGGTACTTCAAAGGATTGTTCTTCGACACTAAAATCAATTCTAATAGTTGGATGTTGATCTGACGGCCTTTGCTCCTGTTCCATTACCAAATTATTACTAGCAACAAGGCTACCGCAAAGTTATTTAACCTATGCCAGTTTACTCCTAAAAATGAGGTCTTGAAATAATCGGTTAATTCAAAGTTAATAGATAAGAAACCAGGGACTCAAAAGCTCAAAGATCCTTCAATAATTTAGCCGAAATGAATACAGAGCAATCAACTAAACGGAGCCTGGACAGTACGTTGATTACTTGAAGAAGAATAAATATATCCTATAATTATAGTTACTGATGTATTTTATTACCGTGTTTCCTCTTGCGTTCCTAACGGAATAAAATATTATTAAGTCTGATTGAACGTCTGAAATCTCGGAAATCTATGATCAAGAAGACTAGTTACCCAATTAACTTGAATTTTAAAGTCAACGCAAAATTAATTGGTAGCAATGAAATAGATAATCTGTTAATGGTCTCCTCTCATGAAAGGAGTGGTACGCATTTTATGATGAATTCTATAGCAACATGTACAAATTATATAAGCAATTCAATAATCAATTTCGACTATAATCCATTTGGTTCATACGTTAATTTTTTTCGAGAGGAAAAGGTGCATGAATTTTTTAAAAGTCTGTCCGAAATTAAGTCGGACATAGGCACATTATGTGTAAGCAATATTATAAAATCTCATTTTCCAGTAGAAATATTAGGAGAAAAGCCACCAGAATCACTTAAGATTATATATATATATAGGAACCCAGTCGATGTATTTATTTCCTTTTGGAAGTTTCTCAATAATCAAAAATATTTTGAAGGACCTAAAACAACAACACCATTAGATTTAGCCCGTCATGTTCCATCAGGAAGGTCACAACGGTATCAAATCAAAAGCTACTCATCATATTTCGAAAGATGGGCAAAACATGTTGAAAGTGCTTGTACATATGCCCAAAAAAACAACTCTATGATATTAGTTACATACCAAGAACTCTTAAAAAGTCATGAAAGTAGCATCCAAAAAATATGCAAATCTTTTGACATAAAAAAATTATGTCCGGCCGAATTACCCTCAGAAGAAGATTTTAAAATTGAAGGATTAACGCTAAAGCTGGCTGCTGAAGAAAAGTTAAAGTTAACTGAGTATTGCTTACAAGAAATAGAAAAATTTGAAAATTTACCTATGGATATTATGTATGCGTAAAGTAAGCAAAAGAATGTTTCATTTCTTGCTCTAAAGCAAGTCTATAAATTCAAAGAAAAATATACAAATATTCTAGGGACTTAGATCAAGGCAAGCATCGCTAATATATTTTGATATAATCTCTTCTCTAATGGCTTAATATTGAGATACAATAAATATACAACATTTACGTTAGATAAAGTGCTGAGATTAACACCATCTGCTTTAAGTTCAACTTTATCCAATCAATTGTTAAGAGAAAGCGCTCATTTACGGTCTCTATTTTTTGAGACTTTACTTCCAATTTATACCTCTAGAGTGCTGGATAAGAATTTACAGAGAGAAGACTCAGGAACTATTAGTGTAGGTAGTCTGCTAAGTCTTTTCTTAACTTCTTATACATGGAAGCCAACTTACATAGTAGAAGTTGGAACATATATAGGTAATAGCATATCATCTATCGCTTTCGGAGCTAGTCTGCATAACAGAAAATTGGATATTATTACCTGTGATAATCAACCATGTAATCAAAATCCTCTTAAAGGTATTGAGCTTCCAGAAGGAAGCAAAGCAGAGGTATTTCTTGGCTCAAGTACTGATATGTTTAAAAAATTAATAAAGAGTAATCAGCCAATTGATATGCTGCACCTAGATGGAAGGCTCCTAAAACATGGTAATGACACAGAATTATTATCCCAGCTTATCAGCGACACAACCCTAATTGCTTTAGATGACTGTGAAGGGTGTGAAAAAGGTCACGTAAATTTAAGTCTATTAAAACGTGCTATAAATACACATGCATTTATTTCTCCATTTCCCAAAGATGTGTTTCAAAAATGGAATTTAGAAACCCATTCTCTAACTGGATTTTTAATTCCGAAAAGCAGCGCAAGCTTTTCCTGGCAGTAAAAATTTAAATCAGAAGAGAATAAATCTAGCACATATTATATACAATTAATCAATTTTGACTTTAGGAAAATTACTTGTATTATTTTTCACTCTAAAGCAGCCGATCAATAGATATGATAAAAGATTTATTCAAAAATTTGTTACATGGCAACTCTTAAGATAAAAACAAAGCTGACGATTAAATTGACACTAAATATAAATACAAAACATAGAATTTGATCCAATTTATTATTGATCGGAATAAAGCAGTATAAAAACAGATTTTCATATAAACTAAATCAAATAGATGGGCATTGAACCACTTCCTTGATATGAATAGCAATCCTCTATATAAAAATGGTAAAAGACGCTATCACGATTCAACGCCACCTGAAGAATTTAAGCCTGACCTCAGAGACATCAATCTGAATGAGATTTCACTGACAGGTTTGGCAGATTTATTTGGAACTGATAAAGGTAGTTTCAAGCACAATTTTACAAAGACATATGAAAATTTAATTAATAAACTTAACGTAGAAGGAGTCGACAAGAATTCTTTAAAGATTAATCTCGCAGAATTTGGTATCGCTTGTGGTGCATCCTTAAAAATGTGGTCATCATATCTTCCTAAAGCCTCTATTGATGGATTTGATCTACGTGAAGATTGCTCTAACTTATGTAGCGATATTGATAATGTCTCTATCATTATCAAAGATCCAACCAAAGATAAAATCGCATGCAATCATTATTACAACTTAATTATTGATGACGCAAGTCACATTTCTGAACAAATAGTATTTGCATTCAAAAAAAATTGGAATTGCTTAAAACCTGGAGGATTTTATGTTATTGAAGACGTAGCATGTACATACAATTCAAAATATACCAAAGAGTTTAATGCTACATTTAAAACTCAGTTTGCCAATACAAGGTCAATATTTATGGATCTAATAGATTTACTTATGAGATCCGCCGACCAAATGCAGAATGATGTAAAATCACTCAAATACAGTAAGCAATTATTGATTATTGAAAAAAAATATTTTGAGAAATATGACATTTAATATCTCATCAAAAGTAGATTTTAAATACATAAAACTAACCATATATGCCTTATTAAGTAAAGATTAGAATTCCTATTGAACATAATCTTGAGGCTTAATCTCATAAAATTGAAAAAAATAAAAAGAGCTGTTGTGCTAAGTGCATTAACTGCTACACCAGCAATTACAGGAGATGCCGATTGGGATATTCATGATTCCTCTTATAAAAGCGAGATTGATTTCGATACAGGTACTGAATATCAAGCAGGTTTTGGTTAAGGCTTCGGAAAACTACAGTAGAAGTTGGTTATAGCAAGCATCAAAGAGATATTGATGAGGCAACAGAAGATACTGGAGCCACGACATAACAATTGCCAAAACTGTATATAGCGATGATGACGAGAGTAATTTCTCCTATAAATTCATATCAGGAGTCATCTACGACATGTCTGAAAAAAAACAGATGTCTTTGCTCAGGTCACCTATCTAAGTGTTGGAGAAGTAGAGCTTGAGAAAGTGCTTCATAACTGCTTCAATCTTCAATAATTCCATTCCTTAATAGCAATGATATAACAATCGCAAGCTTTTTATGCTTGCCCTTTTTCTTCATGAAAAATAATTCTTCTATCAATTCTATAGCGCTGATATACTGCTGTTAAGATCAGTAATTTTACAAATTCCTTATCTGATTTTGATATTTTTAATCCATTTAGCAACTCAAGCATTTCTTTAAAATTTTGAAATACAATTGGCAATTCACTGGCAGGATAAGCACAAATTTTTTCTGCAATTTTTTGCTCATCAAGGTAAAAATCAGCTGAAACATATTTTGGTTCTACAGAAGATAGAAACGTATCTCTTGAATCGGATTTCTTATAGATCTCGTATTTCTTAAATTGCCACCATCCCTTATCAAACTTTGGATCATGCTTAGCATACCTAAGAAGGCTAACAGCTAACTTACATTCACTAATAGCATCTAATATGAGGTGAAAATAATTTTCATCTTTAAACCAGGTATAAGCATGCATCATCCTTATATGATTACATACTGTAGAAGGCCTCATAGCCCTCATGAATTCATCCCTAGATGCATTAATATGCAATTTACTATTAAAGTATAAATACTTTATAGCATCATGAATGTCATATTTAATATCAACAGATCTCGCAAATTTGCTAAAAGTAAATTGATTATCTATCAAGTTATGCTTTCCCATTAGCTCAAAATTGCTTCAATTATGTTGTGTAATCGGCATTGATCCGAATATACTGATCAGAAAGATCGCATCCCCATGCGACTGCAGACTGTGAACCTGATCCAATCATCAGTCTAATTATCACTTTTTTATCGAAGGTATTTTCTTCATGAATATGGTTCTGTATATATTTCGAGGCTTGAGCGCGATCAAACTTTAATGGCTCACCGTTTCGAATTAGCTGATATGGACCCAGCCAAAGATCCAACATGTTTTGATCAATACTTACACCAGCATTAGCAGCAGCTGCAATGATTCGACCCCAATTTGGGTCGGCGCCATTGATTGCTGTCTTCACCAAAGAAGATCCACATATTTTTCGAGCAATCAAAAGAGCTTCTTTTTCACTATTAGCACCTTGTACTTCAACTTCCAAAAGACAATTGGCACCTTCTCCATCTCTAGCAATACTTTGTGCAAGATTTTGAGCTAATAAAAGCAAACCCTCCTCAAGATCATCCCAATATCTTTTAGGCAACATCTGACCCGCCGCAAATGCAAGCATCGTGTCATTAGTACTTGTATCTCCATCAACTGTAATTGCATTAAAAGAGCGATCAACAATTCTTTTAGTCATTGAAAGCCAAATATCACGTTCAATACCAACATCACATGCAAGAAATCCAAGCATTGTTGCCATATTTGGATGAATCATGCCAGAGCCTTTAGCCATGCCGCCAATACGAACAGAGCGGCCTCCCAAGTCTGCTTCAAAAGCAAACTCTTTCGACTTTAAATCAGTCGTCAAAATTGCCTTAGCTGCTCTTGGTCCACCATTAGTATCAACAGATTGAACTAACTGATTCAAACCTTCTAACAAATATTCCATTGGAATACACTCTCCAATTATTCCAGTAGAGCACATCAAAACCTCTTCAACATTTAGATTAAGTTTTTGGGCTAGAGCATTGGTAGCTAGTAAGGCATCTTGATACCCTTGATTACCAGTACAGGCATTAGCGTGGCCAGAATTAATTAATACTGCTCGAGGCCTACCTTTAGTTGAGTTTAATCTTTGAACACATAAATCAATACAAGAAGCTCGAACAAAAGATTGCGTATAAAATCCCGAGCAAACTGAACCCTCAGGGACAAGAATAAGCGCAAGATCTTTCTTCCCAGAATCCTTCAACCCACATGACACCCCAGAGGCTCTAAACCCCTGAGGAGCCGTTATGCCCCCACAAATTGGTCGCCATGATGAGGCAGCCAACAATTTCACGGTCCTGAAAGATGCAAAGTAATTTTAAGCCGCCTGATATGACTCTAGACAAGTCATTGCATTCCAAGGAGCGCAGATGGTGTGGCACTCAACGTCGCATAGGAATTACAGGAGGAATTGCTAGTGGCAAAAGTAGTGTTGCACAATTTCTATCCAAAGAAAAAGGCCTGCCAATTCTTGATGCTGACAACTATTCAAGAGAATTGCTAGCCAAAGACACTATTTGTTCAAAAACAGTAATCAAAAAATTCGGGAATTCTATTCTTCAATCAAATGATAACAAAATTCTGAATAGAAAGGCTTTAGGAAATATCATTTTTTCTAACAAAATAGAAAGGATTTGGCTTGAGCAACTACTACATCCTCTTGTAAAACAAAAGCTTCAAGATGATTTAGTTTCTATGCACGATTCTCCAATCCTTATTCTTATGATTCCACTTTTATTTGAAGCAAACCTAACAGGACTATGCAGTGAAATCTGGCTGATTGATTGTAACGAAGATCAACAACTAAAAAGATTAATGAAGCGCGATAACCTGAATAATCATGAGGCTAAGATACGAATTAAATCACAAATACCATTGCATAAGAAGCATATTTTTGCTGATTTAATTATAAATAATAAAGGTAAAAGACAATCATGGAAAAAACAAGTTGAATATCAATTGAGCTATGACCCTTTAAGCTGCTGATTCAGAATCTGATTTGCTAATCTTGGATCAACTTTTCCTCCTGTTTTTTTCATAAGTTGTCCAACAAAAAAGCCTTGAAGTTTTTTCTTCCCTCCTCGAAATGCTTCTACTTCATCAGGAAATTGCATCAGTAGTTCATCAATCATTTTTGTAATCAGTACAGAATCACTAATCATTCCAAGGCCTCTTTCTTTCACAAGGGATTTAGGAGAACCGCCCTTCAAAAGAAGTTCTGGCAAAATTTCTTTAGCGATTTTGCCACTAATTTGACCTTCATTAATCAAAGTAAGCATTTCATTTAATTGATCAGCTTTAAAAGGAAGATCAGCATAAGTAATTCGGTTCGAATTCACATGTGCAGCTATATCACCTGTTATCCAATTTGAAGCAGCTTTCGCTTCAGCACCAAAACTGACAACTTCATCAAAATAATCGGCCATTGACCTTTCATCACTAAGGACTCGAGCGTCATAAGCAGATAGTCCTAAATCTCTGACATAACGATTTCTTTTATCAGCAGGTAATTCAGGAAGCTCAGAACGCCACTTTTCACGCACATCAGGACTTACTTCAATCGGACCTAAATCCGGGTCAGGGAAATAACGATAGTCACTACTCCCCTCTTTGGAACGCATACTTTTAGTTAATTGTTTTCCCTCATCCCAAAGACGTGTTTCCTGAATAACCAACTCAGAAGACTCATATGCATTAATTTGGCGTTTAATTTCGTATTCACAAGCCTTTTGAATAGCAGAAAAAGAATTCATATTCTTAATCTCAACCTTGGTTCCAAAAGGAGCTTTAGGTCCCCTCCGCACAGAAATATTGACATCACATCTTAAAGACCCTTCCTGCATATTCCCATCTGAAACCCCAAGATATCTCATTATTCTTCGAATCTCTGAGGCATACTCCGCTGCCTCTCGACCTGTACGTAAGTCTGGCTTGCTGACAATTTCTGCAAGTGCAACACCGGCTCTGTTGTAATCAACCAATGAATGCGAAGAACCTGCTAATCGATCACTCCCTCCATGCACTAATTTGCCAGCATCTTCCTCCATATGAAGCCTCTCGATTCCGACCTTCTTGACATAAGTTTCCTTACCTTTCTCAGCGACCTCAACCTCGATCCAGCCATCCTCAGCAATTGGCTCATCAAACTGTGAAATCTGATAATTCTTTGGCAAGTCTGGATAAAAGTATTGCTTTCGGTCAAACTTGCTATGAGAAGCAATTTTCAAATTTAATGCCATTGCAGCCTTCACTGCATATTCCAAAACCTTCTGATTCAAGACAGGCAAAGTCCCAGGCAGTCCACATACCACAGGGTCTATATGCGTATTCGGATCATCCCCAAACTTCGTTGAAGCGGAAGTGAAAATTTTGCTATTAGTGCCAAGCTGAACATGAGTCTCTAAACCAATGACAGCTTCCCAATCAGCTACTCCTGAAGACATCACAACAAAATAGTTCTCTAGATTTTATGAAAAGGCCCTTTAAAAGACATCCCCCAAAGGACCGAAATCAATGAGCAACGATCCAGTAATAGTCCTTGGTGGAGGGTTGATTGGACTTGCTGTAGCCCATCAACTAGCCAGTCAGGGGAGAAGAGTTGAAATATTGAGTCGAAAAAAAGCAGAGGCCGCTGGACTAGTCGCAGCAGGTATGCTCGCTCCCCATGCAGAGGGGCTATCGGGAGATCTCTTAAAACTTGCAAAACTAAGTCTCGAAAACATTCCTCATTGGATAGATGAAATCGAAAAGACAAGTTCAATTTCATGTGAACTAAAATTCTCTGGAATAGTAGTTCCGTTCATTAATGAGACTGAACGAGACAAGCACCCAAATGCAACCTCAGGGAATATATTAAATCGCAATGAACTTGAGAAAGAAGTTCCTGGTTTAGGCAAACAATGGAAAACTGGACTCCTTTTTTCACAAGATGGGCAAATAGATAATCGTCGATATCTCATAAAAGCACTTGAACAAGCATGCAATAAACTAGGCGTGATTTATAGAGAAGGTGTAGAAGTTATAAAGCTAATACAAAAAGACCAGCGATTGACTGGTGTACAAATTAAATGTGGAAGAAATAAGACAAGAACTCTCCATTGTGAAACTGCAGTTTTGTGCTGTGGAGCTTGGAGCAATCAGCTACTAAAAGCAGTGCCCATATTTCCTGTAAAAGGTCAAATGTTTTCTATCCAAGCACCAAAAAATGCACTCAAAAGAATTATTTTTGGACCAAATACCTACTTAGTTCCACGCAAAGATGGGCTAATCATTGTTGGCGCCACATTAGAAAGGAATTCTGGATTTAACAATGGACTAACACCCTTTGGTTATAAACAACTCTCCAAAAATCTCAATGAATTAATGCCATTAGCTACTAAATGGCCACAAATGGAACATTGGTGGGGATTTCGGCCATGTACTCCTGATGAACTACCTTTCCTAGGAAGTTCGCCAATTAGTGGCCTATGGCTAGCCACAGGCCACTACCGTAATGGTGTTCTTTTAGCCGCAATAACTGCAAAATTACTTGGCAAAGCAATATGCAACCAAGCAATGAATGACAAGGAAATAAACTTATTGAATGCTTTTAGCTGGCAAAGAAAATTCAAAAAGGAGCAAATAAGTCTTTAATGAAAACTTCTCCGCATAAATTATGCCTTAATATGGAAATATGGAAATAAAGTTTCATCTAATCTCATTCAACTCTCCACCTTTGATCTGAAGGGATCCAAACATTCAGCTCAGCAGATTCAAACCAAAGATCTATCTCAAATAAAGCAGTATCAGGCCCGTCTGAGCCATGGATAACATTTCGACCAATGTTTACAGCTAAATCTCCACGAATTGTTCCTGGCTCAGCCTCCAACGGCTTAGTTGCACCTATAAGTCTTCTGGCACTAGCAATCACGCCATCACCCTCCCAGACCATTACGACCACAGGACCACTAGTTATGAAATCAACTAATCCACTAAAAAAAGGACGATCACGATGAACGCCATAATGCTTTTCAGCCAACTCTCTACTAGGCGTGAGCTGTTTAAGGGCAATTAATTTAAAGCCCTTGCGCTCAAACCGAGCCAAAATCTCACCAACCAAGCCTCGTTGTACCCCATCAGGCTTGATAGCAACGAAAGTTCTCTCACTTGCCATGAAAACTAAAAATGCATAGTCAGGTCATCGTTATAGGCCAGAGGCCCTCTTGGCAAGTAAAACAATGAATTAGCATTAAAAAAATATCAGCCTTCCTTAAATACTGCTTCAAGGTTCCAGGATTTAAACAATGAAAAGCCGCATACGCTCTAATGAATAGAAAACTTTCAAAACACAAAAAAAACTGGCACGTTGAAGATAGCGCTGCTTTATACGGCCTCAACCAATGGGGAGATTGCTATTTCTCCATAAATGATCGTGGGCATATAGACGTATCACCTAACGGAGACTCGAATAACAAGCTCGATTTAATTGAATTGATTCATGAATTAAAAGGCAGAAATTTAACCCTTCCTATGTTAATCCGTTTTGATGATATACTTGAAGACAGACTAGAAAAATTACACAATGCATTCAAAGTAGCAATTGAATATTACAATTACAAAGGCAGCTATCAAGGTGTATTTCCTATCAAATGTAATCAACAAAGACACGTAGTAGAGGAACTTGTTTCTTGTGGGTATAAGTGGAATTTTGGCTTAGAGGCAGGCAGCAAAGCTGAATTACTAATTGCTTTATCATTACTCAATGATCCGAAAGCACTTTTAATATGTAATGGCTACAAAGATCAGCGTTATATAGAAACAGCTATTTTAGCCAGGCAAGTAGGAAGACAGCCCTTTGTTGTTATCGAACAAGCTGAAGAGATTGAAAGAATTATCACTGCAAGTAAAAAATTAGGAGCAGCACCTCTTATTGGAATTCGGGCTAAATTATCAAGTCGCAGTATTGGACGCTGGGGCAACTCAGTAGGTGAAAAGGCAAAGTTTGGACTTTCTATTCCCGATATTTTAATTACTTTTGAAAAATTATGTACTGCCAACCTAATTGATGATTTAAAGCTTCTACACTTCCATATTGGAAGTCAAATAAATGATATAGGTATTCTGAAAGATTCATTACAAGAAGCGGGTCAAATTTATACAGAATTACGGCGACTAGGTGCTCCCATAAACTATTTAGATGTTGGAGGAGGATTAGGTATCGATTATGACGGAAGTAAAACTGTATCGCCAGCATCAACTAATTATTCCTTACAAAATTACGCCAATGATGTCGTCGCAACCATACAAGAATGTTGCAAATCAAATAATGTACAAATGCCTAATTTAATTACAGAAAGTGGCCGTGCCATTGCTAGTCATTTCTCTATTTTAATTTTCAATATACTTGGAAGTAGTTCCGTTCCTTCAAATACACCAAATACAGGCCAAAATGAAGCTCTCATTGTTAAAAATCTAAGAGAGACATTAGATAATATTAAAAAAATACCGCACTCTAAACTTTCTGACCATACATACTTGCAAGAAGCATGGAATGATGTGCTTAAATTTAAAGATGATGCACTCACTGCATTTCGTCTAGGTTATTTAGGACTTCCTGAGCGAGCAAAAGCCGAGCAATTATCATGGTCATGTGCAAAGGAAATTGTAAAGCGCCTACCTAAGCACGAAGAAATTCCAAAAGAGCTAAATAATCTTCATGAATCATTAGCCGAAGTGTATTATGCAAATCTTTCGGTATTTCGTTCGGCACCAGACACTTGGGCAATTGATCAATTATTCCCCATTATGCCCATACATCGGCTAGATGAAGAGCCTACTAAATTAGGTAGTTTTGCGGATTTAACATGTGATTCAGATGGCAAAATAAGCAGCTTTATTGATAATGGAAATATCAAATCCTTGCTAGAACTTCATAAGATTCACCCTGGCGAAGATTATTTTATTGGTTTATTTTTAGGTGGTGCATATCAAGAAGTTATGGGAAATTTACATAACTTATTTGGAAGCACAAATGCTGTTAACATTCGATTAACTTCTAGAGGAAAATATAAATTAGATCATGTCATAAGAAGCAATACCAAATCAGATGTACTCAAAGCCATGGATCATGATCCAGAAGAGTTACTAGAAAGACTGCGGATTGCAACTGAAACGGCAATACAAAAAGATAAGCTTAAAATAATAGATGCTCAAAGATTAATGGATCATATCGAACATAGTCTTAGGCAAAGTACATACCTGCAAAGTTGAGTTAATTTCTCTTAAGAACAAGATCGTTTAAGCTCATCCATAGCCAAATCAAGAGCCTTATTTAAATTTTTAGAATCACGGCCACCCGCCTGGGCCAAATTAGGCTTACCACCTCCACCTCCACCACAGATCTTCGCAATATAACCAACAAATTTTCCAGCTGCTAATCCATTCGCCACTAAATCAGCTCCAAATGCAGCAACAATAGAAACTTTCGTTTGATCTGAGGGCTCCGGAACACCTCCCAATACAACCGCAGCATTTGTACCTAATTCATTCAGTAAATCTTGAGCAGCAGCCTGCAATGCTGCGCCACTAAATCCATCTAGTCGTTTAACTAAAATTATACTTTTTCCAATTCTTATGGCATCGTTAACTAAATTTCGAGCCTTAGCTCTTGCCAATTCTTCATTAGCAATTGACAACTCCTTACTGGCCATTTTCATTTCTTCTTGCAAAGAGCTAACCCGATCAACTATTTCAAAAGGTTTTGCTTTAAAAGAAGTACAAAGTTGCCTAACTACTTCATCTCTCTCGTTCAAATATTTCAACACTGAAAGACCAGAAATTGCTTCAATTCTACGGATACCAGCAGCAATACCACTTTCACCAACGATTTTAAAAATCCCAATTTCTGCAGTATTAGCAACATGTGTTCCCCCACAAAGCTCCATTGAAACTCCAGGCACATCAACAACCCGAACAACATCTCCGTACTTCTCACCAAACATTGCAATCGCACCTAATTCCTTTGCCTTATCAATAGGCAAGTTATTTATATGAAGAGAATGAGATTCAGAAATCCAGAGATTAATTAAAGCCTCAACCTTCTCCAATTGATTATTATTAACTGCTTTTGAACAGTAGAAATCGAAACGTAATCTATCAAAATCAACAAGTGATCCAGCCTGAGAAATATCAGGGTCAACTACTTGCTTTAATGCAGCTTGCAAAAGATGTGTTGAGGTGTGATTTGCTTGAGCACGGCAACGACACATCTGATCAACCCGACTATGCACTAAATCTCCCTGATTAATATATCCCTTTAGAACCTTTCCGCTATGCACAAAAATATCCTTATTTCGAGTAACAGTATCTACTTGAACCATTAAATTATCTTGTTTAGAATTACTTGAAAGGAGGATACCTTTATCGCCAACCTGACCACCTCCCTCACCATAAAATGGTGTTGCGTCTAACAAAATCTCAACCTGATCACCAGCAACAGCTCTCTTTTGACAGGTGCCATTAACAATTAGAGCTTGAACTGAGCTGGTCTTATCTAAATTCGCATATCCTTCGAAATTAGTTGGAGGTAGTTCTGTGACTATTTTGTCAAGCACATCCTGAATTGTGAGGTCAATAGTTACAGATGCAGCTTTCGCCCGCTTACGTTGGAGTTCCATTTCATATTTAAATCCATCAATATCAACTTGCAAATGATTCTCCTCCGCAATTTCCTCCGTAAGTTCTAAAGGAAATCCATAGGTATCATATAACTCAAAAGCCTTTTCGCCTGAAATATTTAGAGGCTTACTTGCAATTAAATCTGTTAACAACTTTTCCCCTCTTTCTAGTGTTGACAAAAAGCGTTCTTCTTCTATAACTAATTCCTTTAAAATTAAATCACGTCTTTTCAATAAGTCAGGATATGCAGAATGCATCAATTGAATCGCAGTGTCACCCATTTCCATAAGAAAAGGTCTATTAATTCCAATTAATCGGCCATGACGAACAACGCGTCGAATTAACCTCCTCAAGATATATCCACGTCCTAAATTACTAGCCAATACTCCATCAGATATTAACTGCGTAATTGCTCTAGAATGATCACCAATTACCTTCAAAGATATTTTTTCTTTTTCATCTATTTGATGGTAATCAATTGACGCCAAAGATGCTGCCTTTTGCAGCAAAGGAAAAATAAGATCAGTTTCATAATTATTAGGAACTTGCTGCAGGATTTGGGCCATTCTTTCTAATCCCATCCCTGTATCTATGTTGCAATTAGCAAGAGGAGTAATAGTTCCAGAAGCATCTCTATTATACTGCATAAATACTAAGTTATAAAATTCTAAAAAACGACTATCATCCTCTAAATTAATTAAAGAATCGCCAATCTCTGGCTTAAAGTCGTAATAAATTTCAGAGCAAGGTCCACAAGGACCTGTTGGTCCTGCAGCCCAAAAATTATCGGCTTCATCCATGCGAATAATTCGCTTGGGATCAACACCAACAACATCCCTCCAAATTTGCTCAGACTCATCATCCTCTCGAAAAACACTTATGACTAGCCGATCTTGATCTAATCCAAAAACATCAGTACTTAATTCCCAAGCCCATTGAATTGCTTCCTTCTTGAAATAATCCCCAAAAGAGAAATTTCCAAGCATCTCAAAAAAAGTCTGGTGCCTCGCAGTTCTGCCTACATTCTCAATGTCATTAGTTCTAATACATTTTTGACTACTAGCTACTCTCAGCGACGGGCTAACAGTCTGCCCAAGAAAAATCGGCTTGAACGGAAGCATGCCGGCAATGGTCAACAAAACCGTTGGATCCTGTGGAATTAAAGATGCGCTAGGCAAAACTTGATGACCTCGCGCGTTAAAGAATGCCAAGAAAGCATTCCTTATCTGATCTCCAGTACGAGGTCGCAAATCATTCAAAAGCGACGATCGTTCAACGGTCATAACTGATCGAGTTTGAAAGAGAGCCTCTTAAAGCCAAGATGGCCTTTGAGCTAAAAAGACCATAATTTCAATCACACTAAAACAGCAGACTAAGCCCAAAAACTATCTCTGAAAAAAAGTTATGAACTACTAATAGTAATGAATGTGCCTCGAAAAAAAAATCTCAAGAAATAAGATATAAAATTTACGTAGACTGTTACCAAAGCTGCATCTCTTAATGATGGGTTTTGCGCAATTCAGTCTCGTGATGTCCCTTGTCGGGATGTAACAAGAGGAACCAACGCATGCTTTACGTGTCGCGGCTATGAGTCTGCTGCACGCCACCTGGCTTCCAGCAATTCGAACGCCTACCAGTACTGGTCGCGCAGCACTTCTTGTGTGGGCAGATACTTGGAGAGTAGCAAGCCCATCTGGACCAAGTACGACTCCTGCTCTTCATCCATTTGCTCTGACCCCAGAGCAGCTCAAAACGTGGCTAAGTGAAAGAGAATTATTACCAGAAGCCAGTATTGATGCAACCGCATGCCTAACCCTCCCAAGTCGAGCATTAAAAATAAAAAAACCACCATCTAAGACCCACCCTGCAGACTCTACTGAAAAAATCGATCTACCTGTCTGGACAGGCCTCCCGTTACAAGCTGGTGAACCCATCCCGAATAAATCTGAATGGTGGCCATGGCAAGTGCAAGGATTGGCTATAGAACCCAGCGCTGCAGCCACTTGGCTTTCTAGGCTCCCACTATCTGGCGAAAATTCAGATCTTGGCGATGAACTCCGTTGGTGGAGCCATCTACAACGTTGGGCTCTAAGCATTATTGCTAGAGGACGTTGGCTACCTCAACTAGAACTTTCTAGAGGCGAAGGTTATCCACATCGAGCTCGGTGGGTACCGCTCCTAAATCGTGAAGATGATCGACGCCGTCTAGAAGAGCTCGCCGGTGAGTTACCCCTAGTAGCAACATGCGCATTGCCTTGGCGAGAACCAGCGGGACGACGCATTAACAGGATTACACGCCTGCGTCCCGAAGCCATGAGAGCTGCTAATCCAGTGGCTTCATGCCGACCACGAAGTGGTCGAATTCGAGTTGCCAATCTTCTTGAAGAACTCGTTGATGCTCAACTTAGAAAAGAATTCACTTCAAAACCTGAAGGCCTTGATCCCCTTTTAAAAATTTGGCAAGAGGCGCTTGGATCCGACGATGGAAGAGTTCTTTTAGAAGATGAAGAAGCACAAAGACTTGCCACAGCAAGTCACCACTGGAGAGAAGGAGTTGCGGGAAATGTTGCTCCTGCACGCGCTTGCCTAGAACTCTTTACACCAGCAGAAGGAGAAGAGCTATGGGAGCTACGATTTGCGCTACAAGCTGAAGCCGACCCAAGCGTTAAAGTTCCGGCCTCTACTGCTTGGGCAAGTGGCTCTAATATTCTTCAATTAGGCGAAGTGCGAGTAGATCGTCCTGGGGAAGTTCTCCTGGAAGGATTAGGAAGAGCATTAACTGTTTTCTCAGCAATTGAAAGAGGACTAGATAGTGCCACCCCAGAAACAATGCACCTCACCCCTGCAGAAGCTTTTGTTCTAGTGCGCACTGCTGCTGCTCAACTTAGAGATGCTGGAGTAGGAGTAGAACTTCCCCCAAGTCTTTCCGGAGGATTAGCCAGTCGACTTGGACTATCAATTAAAGCTGAGCTTTCCGAAAGGTCTAAAGGATTCGCTCTTGGCGACACTCTGGATTGGGCATGGGAACTAATGATTGGTGGAGTTACTCTGAATTTAAAAGAGTTAGAAAGACTTGCGGGGAAAAAGAGTCCACTGGTCAAGCATAAAGATTCATGGATCGAATTACGTCCCAATGATTTAAAAATTGCTGAGCAATTTTGCAGCGCTAACCCTGACATGAGCCTGGATGACGCACTGCGACTTACTGCGACTTCAGGCAATACTCTTATGCGACTCCCTGTTCATCAATTTGAAGCAGGACCGAGGCTCCAGTCAGTCTTAGAGCAATATCACCAACAGAAAGCTCCTGACCCATTACCCGCTCCAGAAGGATTTGAAGGACAATTACGTCCTTATCAAGAAAGAGGGCTTGGTTGGCTGGCCTTTTTGCATCGCTTCGATCAAGGAGCATGCCTAGCTGACGACATGGGACTTGGAAAAACTATTCAATTACTTGCGTTCTTACAACATCTAAAAATAGAAAGAGAATTAAAAAGACCGGTTTTACTTATTGCACCAACATCTGTATTAACGAACTGGAAACGTGAAGCTAAATCATTTACACCAAAGTTAGACGTCTGTGAACACTACGGACCACGAAGGCCTACAACAACAACTGAACTAAAGCAAAGGCTCCAAAACATAGATGTTATGCTCACAAGTTATGGGCTAATGCAAAGAGACAGCGAGTTACTTGACACCATAAACTGGCAAGGGGTAGTTATTGATGAAGCCCAGGCAATAAAAAATCCCAATGCCAAGCAAAGTCAAGCCATTCGAGATATTGCTCACCCAGCAAAAAGTAATCGTTTCCGAATAGCTCTCACAGGAACCCCAGTTGAAAATAGAGTTAGTGAATTGTGGGCTTTAATGGACTTTCTTAATCCCAAAGTACTAGGGGAGGAAGACTTCTTTCGTCAAAGATATCGAATGCCAATTGAAAGATATGGAGACATCTCCTCTCTCAAAGATCTAAAAGCTAGAGTAAGCCCATTCATCCTAAGGAGGTTAAAAACTGATAAAGCAATCATTTCAGACCTACCAGAAAAAGTTGAACTTAGTGAATGGGTAGGTTTATCCAAAGAACAGCAAGCCCTTTATCGAAAAATTGTAGATGATACTCTCGATTCAATCGCTCGAGCACCAAGAGGTCAACGTCATGGAAAAGTATTGGGACTTTTAACAAAACTAAAGCAAGTTTGCAATCATCCTGCACTCGCACTTAAAGAAGAAGTAGTGAACGAGAATTTCATCGAACGTTCTTCAAAACTACAAAGACTGGAGGAAATTCTCGAAGAAGTAATTGAATCTGGTGATAGAGCACTTTTATTTACACAGTTCGCTGCATGGGGGCATCTGCTTCAATCCTATCTTCAACAAAAATGGCGATTCGAAGTACCTTTCTTGCATGGAGGTTCTCCTAAAAGAGAACGCCAAGCAATGGTCGATCGCTTTCAAGAAGATCCCAGAGGTCCACAGTTATTTCTGCTTTCTCTAAAAGCAGGGGGAATAGGGCTGAACCTTACGCGTGCAAGTCATGTTTTTCATATTGACCGATGGTGGAACCCAGCTGTTGAAAATCAAGCAACAGACCGTGCTTACAGAATTGGTCAAGCCAATAGAGTCATGGTGCACAAATTCATTACAAGTGGATCAGTAGAAGAAAAAATAGATTTGATGATTAAAGAAAAATCAAGACTTGCGGAAGATATTATTGGGTCGGGAGAAGACTGGCTTGGAGGCCTAGAAGTTAATCAACTACGTCAACTCGTAGCATTAGAAGAAACCTAAATAGCTCACCAATAATGACTCCCTCAAACACCAAGCAAGCAAGCATTACGACAGCACTTTCTGAAGATGGGCTAGCCAAAAAGCCATGGTGGGTTGAACAATGGATGGAACTCATTAATTCATACCGGTTTAAAAAGCGCCTTGAGCGAGCATGGACTTATGCAAGAGATGGACATGTAACTTCTATTAGATTTGAAGGTAGACGTGTTCATGCACGTGTCCAAGGTACAGGAGACGATCCTTATAAAGTCAAGCTATGGCTTGATGTACTAAGTGACGAAGATTGGCAATATGTGCTTGAAGCACTGACAAAAAAAGCGAGATGGTCTGCACAATTACTTGCAGGGATTATGCCTGCTGACATCGAAAGGGCTTTTGCAGCGAGTGGTCGAAGGTTATTTCCTTTCAAGCTTCAAGAGGTGCGAAGCGAATGTAGTTGCCCAGACAAAGCTAATCCTTGTAAGCACATCAGTGCTATATATTTTTTGATGGGCGAAAGATTTAGTGAAGATCCTTTTGTCCTCTTCCAATTAAGAGGGCGTACAAGAGAAGCATTGCTTTCGGATCTTGCAGAACAACGACTAGAGATCCTTAAAACAATATCTGAAGACAATTCGCATAACAACTCTGAGGTAGCTATTTCTCCACATCCTGCAGTGCTAGATCCAAGTCTTTGGTGGAGTTATAAAGCAAACCTCAACTCAGATCTAGTTGTCATTACACCAGCACTAGAAGGTGATACAGGCCTAGACGCCGCTAGCGATCTTCCCCTAGCTGAAGATCCGCGCTTTCCTGAAGCACGAAATCTATTTCTTAAGAATCTCATAGAGCATGGTCAAGTGCTTGCTCAACAAGCAATGCTTCAAGCAATGGAAACTGGTGAGTAATACTCCCTGGCTAACCACAGAGACAAACAACCTTGTTTCTCTAATTGTGAAATCACATCTTATTGCCTTCGGAGAGCCACTTTTAACAATCAAACGAAGTCATGGCAACAAAAGACTCCTAAGTGAACAAGTCTTTTTGAGTGAATGGCCAATTCTTGCTCATGAAATTAGTTATGACCCATTTCTCACGTACGCAAATGCAACAGCCTTGAAGCTTTGGCGCAAGAATTGGGTGGAAATGATAGGAATGCCCTCTAGAAATACCGCTCCATTAGATCAACAGGAAAAAAGGCAGCGTGCTCTCAAAAACGCGAATCAACAGCATGCTATTAAAAATTATCAAGGCATAAGGATTAACAGCAAAGGAGAAAGATTTCGTATACAAAATGCTCGGATCTGGACTATCTGGAACAAAAAAAGATTAATTATTGGTCAAGCAGCAACATTTACAAACTGGGAATACCTTTGACAACAAAAAATAAATACTAACTTTACTGATAAGAAGAAATTTAACTCCTAACAAAAATCTCGTTCATTTTTCATCGATTACCTTGCGAAATAAATATCTGTTGTCTTTGCTATTTCCTCTTAAAATCAATCTAACAATCAAAACTTTATGGATCGTCGAAGACTCCTTACCAATAGTGCAAAAGCACTTGCAACAGGTGTCGGTATAGGAGTAGCAAGTGCTTGCACGATCCGCAAAGAGGAAACGGCAACTCAGCTTGCTTTGCCAAAAATTCGTTGGAGAATGGCTACCAGTTGGCCTCTTTCGTTAGACACAATCTACGGCGGAGCAGAAACAATAGCGCAACGTGTCAATGCACTCAGTGGAGGCAACTTCCAAATCAAGCCATATGCCGCAGGAGAATTAGTTCCTGGGCTCGAAGTTTTAGATGCCGTTCAGACTGGATCCGTAGAATGTGGCCACACGGCTAGCTATTACTACATAGGGAAAAATCCAACCCTTGCCTTTGGCACTTCCGTCCCATTTGGTCTAACAGCGCAACAACAAAATGCTTGGCTATATGAAGGAGGAGGTCTTGATGCTCTTAATAGAATTTACTCCGATTTCGGAGTTATTAGTTTCCCAGCAGGCAACACCGGAGCCCAGATGGGAGGCTGGTTTAAACAAAAGCTCAGTGGGCTCAAATCATTGCAAGGGCTGAAAATGCGTATTCCAGGCCTTGGAGGAAAGGTAATGGCTCAACTTGGTGTGAATGTTCAAGTCCTACCTGGAGGTGAGATTTTTCTTGCTCTAGAAAGAGGTGCGATTGATGCCGCTGAATGGACCGGACCCTATGATGATGAAAAACTTGGCCTGTCCAAAGCAGCTAAATTCTATTACTACCCTGGCTGGTGGGAACCTGGTCCAACATTAACTAGTCTTGTAAATAAAAGTGCATGGGAGAAGCTTCCAAAGGAATATCAAGAAATTTTTATAACTGCTTGCTTCCAAGCAAATTTAACAATGGTTAGTCGATATGAAAGCCTGAATGGCTATGCCTTGCAAAGGCTCTTAAAAAGTGGAACAACAATAGTTCCATACCAAGAGGAAATCCTTAACGCCGCGGAAGAAGCAGCCTTTCAACTCTATGAAGATATCGCTATTAAAAATTCTGATTTTCGACAACTCTTTGAGCAATGGAAAGATTTCAGAACTCAAGTTTTTGGCTGGAACAAGGTTAATGAATTCTCCCTCTCACGATTCAGTTTTCAGAAAATCTCGAATTAGCTATGAACAAATGGTTAACCCTGTCTAATCAAATTGATAGCTTAAATCAAGCTATTTCAAAAATTGCGCGATGGGCAGTGTTATTAATGCTCGGTCTCGGCGGCTGGAATGTCATTGGTAGACACTTTGGCGTAGCAATAGGACGTAATCTTAGTTCTAACGCACTTATAGAAAGTCAGTGGTATCTCTTTGACCTAGTTTTCTTACTAGGCTTGAGTTGGACACTGCAAAGACAAAGTCATGTTCGCGTAGACGTTCTTCAAGGGAAATGGAGTAAGGCAACTAAAGCCCGAATAGAACTACTTGGAACTTTATTTCTCCTTTTACCTTTTGCCTTCGGAGTAATGGCGATATCAATAGAGCCGGCACTGCATTCCTGGTTAATAAACGAAGCTTCACCAGATCCAAATGGGTTGCCACGTTATCTAGTCAAAGCATTAATTCCAGTAAGCTTTTTTCTCCTAGCTCTTCAAGGGTTAGCTGAAGCAATTAAAAAATTATCAACACTCAAGAATCTCAAGCTAACTAAAGCTGGAGAAAGCAAGTGATTGAAATTGAATTTCTGGGATATCTAATTGGATTTGATCCAACAACAATACTTGCACCTGGAATGTTTATAGCCCTTGTATTCGCATTATTAAGTGGCTATCCAGTTGCCTTCTGTCTTGGTGGTATTTCAGTTCTTTTTTCAATTTTAGGAATTCTCTTCGGTGAAATTGAACCTGTATTTATCACTGCAATGCCTCAAAGATTGCTAGGCATAATGAGTAATTTTACGTTGCTTGCAATACCAGCATTTATTTTTATGGGAGCAATGCTTGAAACTTCAGGTATTGCAGAACGTCTACTTGAAAGTATTGGAAAACTCCTGGGAGGTCTCCGTGGTGGGCTAGCACTCGGGGTCGTCATCGTTGGATCTCTTCTAGCAGCCACTACTGGCGTCGTTGCCGCAACAGTAACAACTATGGGGTTAATCTCTCTACCAGCAATGCTTAAAGCTGGCTACAACCCTTCGCTTGCAACAGGCGTTATTGCAGCATCAGGAACATTAGGTCAAATTATTCCTCCAAGCATTGTATTAGTTGTCCTAGGAGACCAATTAGGTATTTCAGTAGGCGATCTTTTCCTGGGATCATTAATACCAGGCATTCTTATGTCCAGTGCATTTGCACTCTACGTAGTCATCATTACTAGTCTTAAGCCAAAGTTAGCTCCTAAGCAAACGCCCATAAAGCTATCAACTAGTCAATTCATTAAACTCGTACGAGTAATTATTCCACCACTTGGTCTCATTTTCTTAGTTCTAGGAAGTATTTTCTTTGGAATAGCAACGCCAACCGAAGCTGGAACATTAGGAGCAATAGGAGCAATAGCCTTAGGGGCAATTCATGGAGGATTTAGTAGGTTTGCACTTGCAAAAGTGTGTGATGAAACTTTAAAAACAACATCGATGGTAATGGCCATATTAATTGGATCAACTGCCTTTAGTTTAATTTTTCGCGGTGTGGGTGGTGATGAATTAATTTCCAATGTCTTACTCAACCTGCCTGGAGGGAAAATCGGCTTCATGATATTCAGCATGTTAATCATCTTTGCTCTTGGGTTCTTTATCGACTTTTTTGAAATCGCTTTTATCGCCGTCCCACTTCTTCTTCCAGCCGCTAGAGAACTACTAGGTACTGAATCATTACTTTGGCTAGGAGTAGTAATTGGTGCCAACCTACAAACATCCTTTTTAACGCCTCCTTTTGGATTTGCACTCTTTTATCTACGTGGAGTAGCTCCAAAATCAATTAGCACACAAGAAATTTATTTGGGAGCTTTGCCTTTTGTGGCACTACAAATTGCGGTTCTAATCATTATCATAATTTCTCCAGGTCTCGTAAACTGGTTGCCAAACCTATCCTAAAACAAGAATTAAAGCCCTAAGACGAGGTAATTAATGTCAACTCTGGAATCACACTCTAAAACAAGCGTAAGGTCTCCTCAAAACAAGCTCTCCCTTCAGAGTCAATCTATCAGCAAAGATACAATTGCAATTAGGTCTCTGGACTGGGATCGAAGTCGTTTTGACATTGAATTTGGTCTTCGAAATGGCACCACCTACAACAGTTTTCTAATTCAAGGCGCTAAAAACGCACTAATAGATACCAGCCACATCAAATTCAGT
>QCFN01000005.1 GCA_003280245.1 Prochlorococcus sp. AG-363-J23 | reverse complement strand
GGATTTGCATAAAGGGAGGAGGGTTTGGAGGGCTTTGGCTTTTAATGCTTGGTTGGTTTGGACTCGCATCATCAAGGTCTCAGAATCAAATGTTGATTTTGCAAAAGACTTTGTGTGATTTGGTTGTGAGTCAAGCTAGTGGCCGACGTTTTCGAGTCCTAGAAGAAGATGAAAGCTTGAGAAGACTTAGTCAAATGCGAGTGGTGTCGGCTTCTGATAAACAATTGGCTGAGTGGGTATTAGTTTGTAGATCAGGACGTTGGATTGGATACATAAATGATCAACCTCTTAATGAAATTCCAGTTCAACAATGGGATGAGCGGCTTCTAGCAGAATTTGTTTTACCAATTTCGGATTTGCCATCGATTGGAGAGAAAGCCCCTCTTTGGGAGGCAGTGATTGCTTTAGAAAGGTCTTCTGATGGAAGACTCTTGGTTTTTAATCTTGCGGGTCTTCCCTGCGGAACTTTAGATAGGGTTGATTTAAGTAAGGCTGTTTTGAAAAAGCTAGGCTTAACTATTCCAGAACCAATTATTAATTCTGCAAGAATTCAAAATATATATCTATTAGGGATGGCATTGCCTCAAGTTGTTGATGCAATGTTGGCATCACGTATAATTGAATTGCCGGATAGATTTAAAGAGACTTCATAATTTGAGGCTTCAGCCCTGATAACATCAAACTCCATGTCAGTTAGATTATCTGTTGACCAGGAAATGTTTGACCACTCTGACTTTAATGCTCCTAATAATTTCTGTTCTAGTATTTTACGTTGGATTGGCATTTTTGTATTTAATGGGACAGGACTATGAAAGATTTCTTCCCATAACTTCATATGAGGATTTAGAAGAATTTCTCCATGCTGGAGAACTTGACCTTTAAGCCATCTTTGAGCATTACCAATTCGCTTTTGTCCACTTTTATCTACTAAATCTGCGGCTGATGATGTAGCAAAGCAGTTTGATTCTCTTGGCTTTATTGACTGATTTCCAAAATGTAGGCTAATACCTAGTTCTAGGAATCCCTTTATTAACCATTCGCTAATCTTAATATAGGCCTCATGCTTTCTTCTTGGAGGAGTTGGCCATATTAGAGAGTAAGTTAAATTATTTCCATGTAGTACAGCATCTCCTCCACTGGGTCGACGAACAAGATTTATTTTTTTTTCATGTGCTAATTTTTTCCAATGTTTTGGAATATTTTTTTGATTTCGACCTATTGATAACCAAACTCCTTTCCAGGAATAAAATCTCAGAATTGGGGATTGATTTTTTGTGCAGACTGATTTCTTTAGTAAAAACATGTCTAACGCCATTTGCTCTGGTCCTATGAGCTCCAGTGAAGGAATTAATAAACCTTCTCTTGTGTCGTTCAACGCTTAAGCTTGATTTTCTTTCTATGACTGTATAGCTAGGTGATTTTGGTTGAAAATTTCTACCATCTTTAGTATTTCATTAAGATTGTTCTCTGGAGGTTTTTGATTAAGGCAAGTATTTGCAAGGGTTTTCCGAGAAATGGTTGGTCGAATTATCGAAGCCCTTATTTACAGGTGTGACAGGGTTTTGCAAAAGAGTGACTATTTAGTGGTTTTGCTAGGAGAATAAGTTTGCTTTTGGCTTTCTCAAAATATGGATTCCACTATTGATCTCGCTGGCATGCTCTTAGTAGTGGTAGCTCATGCAGGGATACTTGCTCTTCGTCTTGGAGTAACTCTTGAAAGAGCTTAATTCTTTCATGTAAGGGGGCTTGGCAATTCATCTTCTCTGCGATACAAGCAGAGAAATGTTAGTAGGCCTTGACTCCCTCATTGATTCAAGCCAGGTCCGGAGCTTTAAGAAGCCCTAGACCTCGCATGAAACCAAAAAAACGGAGCTTTCCCTCTAATAAAAGGGTTGCTGCTGCATCTATTGCATCAACATTCCAGTTGCAAGAGCAACGAAGGGAGTTGATTTATAGCTGTTTAGCTTTTTTCCTTAAATTAGGATTGCTATCCCTAGGGGCGGTCAGCTTGATTAAATTGTCTTTTGCCTATTCTCAGAGACTAGTAAGACATAGTGAATTGGCAGCAGTCTTAGAGGTTGAGTCACTTAAGTTAAATTCACTGAACAAACGCTTCGATCATCTTTTCACTATTGGCGGTGGCCACAGGCTTATGGATGAGCAAGATCAGTTGATAGCCCCCAATCGCCTCAGAGTAATTTGGAAATAGTTGATTAACAATATCAACCTATTGCATCTGTGATTCAATGGCATCTTCTCAAGCTGCTCCAGGTACAGTTCTTATAACCGGTACCACTTCAGGAGTTGGATTGTATGCCACTAAGGCACTTGTTGAACTTGGTTGGAGGGTCATAACTGCTAATAGGAGTCCTTTGCGCGCAGAAGCCGCCGCTATCAAACTTGGATTGCCGTCAGGATGTCCGAGGCAGTTGCAGCATCTCTATATGGATTTGGGTGATCTTGAAAGTGTTAAAGAAGGGGTGTTAAGACTATTTGATATTTTAGAAGAGCCTTTGGATGCACTTGTTTGTAATGCAGCTGTTTATTTACCTAGGCTGAAATCTCCTATTCGTTCGGCGCAAGGATATGAAATTTCAATGGCTACAAATCATTTTGGCCATTTTCTTTTAATTCATCTTCTTTTGGATAATTTGCGCAATTCTAGGCGCCCTGTTTGGCAGGGCTCCTCTTGGGGGAAGGAAAACCCAAGAGTTGTTATTCTTGGTACAGTAACAGCAAATTATAAAGAATTAGGAGGGAAAATTCCTATTCCAGCCCCAGCAGATTTGGGTGATTTGTCAGGCTTTGAAAGTGGTTTTTCTGCGCCAATAAGTATGGCTAATGGAAAGAAATTTAAGCCAGGTAAGGCATATAAAGATAGTAAGCTATGTAATATGATTACGACTCAAGAATTACATAGAAGATATAAGGATTCCCCAATTTTATTTAGTTCTCTTTATCCAGGCTGCGTTGCAAATACAAAACTATTTAGAAACACTCCTAGAATTTTTCAGATTCTGTTTCCTTGGTTTCAAAAACTTATTACAGGTGGTTATGTTAGTGAAACTCTTGCTGGGAAAAGAGTTGCTCAAGTTGTTTCGGATCCAGATTTTGGACTCTCTGGAGTTCATTGGAGTTGGGGTAATCGACAGAAAAAAAATCGAAGACAATTTTCTCAAGAATTGTCTGAAAGAGTGACTGATCCTGTTACTTCAAATCGAGTTTGGGACTTATCAATGAGGCTGGTAGGATTGAAATAATGTAGACAGTAAAGTTTAATTAACTTAGTTAATCAAACCCTAATAAGTCAAAGATTTCTCTGTCTTTTAGTGGCTCTGCTTCTAATGGCTTGACACTTTCCGACATTTTCCTGGCCAGCTCTAAATATTCATTTTGGACCGCTAATACCTCTTCTGAAGGTTCCATTTCAAAGATAGTACATTTTTTAAGTCGAGATCTTCTAATTGCATCGACATCTTGAAAGTGCGCCATTGTTCGTAGTCCTGTTCTTTTATTGAATTTGTCAATTTGATCTGTGTCTTTTGAGCGATTGGCTACCACCCCTCCTAGTCGAACTTTGTAGTTTTTTGCTTTTGCTTGAATTGCTGCAACAATTCTATTCATTGCAAAGATTGAATCAAAATCGTTAGCAGTAACTATTAAACAGTAGTTAGCGTGCTGCAGTGGAGCGGCAAATCCTCCGCAAACCACATCTCCTAGTACATCGAAAATTACAACATCTGTATCTTCTAGAAGATGATGCTCTTTTAGGAGTTTTACGGTTTGCCCAGTTACATAGCCCCCGCATCCTGTACCTGCAGGAGGCCCGCCACTTTCAACGCACATGACTCCATTGAAACCTTTAAACATAAAGTCGTCAGGCCTTAGCTCTTCACTGTGAAAATCAACCTCTTCGAGGATGTCAATAACGGTAGGAACCATCTTGTGTGTGAGCGTAAAAGTGCTGTCGTGCTTAGGGTCGCAACCAATTTGAAGAACTTTCTTCCCCAATTTTGAAAAAGCAGCTGAGAGGTTTGAGGAGGTAGTCGACTTGCCAATACCTCCTTTGCCATATACCGCTATTACTAGAGCTCCTTCTCGAATGTTTACAGATGGATCTTGTTGAACTTGTACGCTTCCTTCTCCATCGGCTGGCTTGGTAAGGGTTGAGGTCATTTATGTCCCAAGGTTTGGTAAGTATTTTCATTTAAGGCCTTAAAATGTTGCCTTGCAGATTGTTTGCGAAATTCGACACATAGCCTGTGTTTTTTGTTGTAAATCTGCGGTTAGGCAAACAAATTCATTAGCTTCACTAGGAAAATATACTTAATTCTATTGAAAGTTTGGGACTTACTGGCTTCCTAGCCGCTGAAATGAGCTTTTGCATCGAAAAGGGTTTCGCTATTAATATTTTTACATCCTGCTTTACGCGCATAAGTTTCTGTGTTCCGGCGTACTTTTCCTCTAACAAAAAATGGAATTTTAGCTAGCTCTTTTTTCCCATCTTCTGTCCAAATAGGCGTGGCTTCATCTGAAGAAACTTTGTCAGATGAAATCATTGAGATTTTCTCTGGCTGATTATCTGATCGATCTTGCAATACTCCTGAATGGCCTAGATGACTTTGGTGTCCGTCAATAAATTCAAAGTCATGCCGGAACATTCCAATGAGATGTTCTTCAAGGCCCATCATTAAAGGATGTACCCAATCGTCAAAGATCACATTTGCTCCTTCCCATCCCATTTGGGGGCTATAACGCGCAGGTACGTCTTGTACATGAATCGGTGAACTAATAACAGCACAAGGAATACCAAGACGTTTTGCACTATGTCTTTCCATTTGAGTCCCTAGAACAAGTTCTGGAGATGTTTCATTCATTGCGGCTTCTACTTCAAGGTAGTTGTTGGTGATTAAAGCTTCTAAGCCAAGCTCTTTTGCAGTACTTCGAACTTTTTTTGCCATCTCACGGCTATAAGTTCCTAGTCCAACGACTTCGAACCCTAGTTCTTCTTTCGCAATTCTTGCTGCAGCTATTGCGTGAGTTCCATCTCCAAAAATAAAAACACGCTTTCCTGTTAAATAGTTGGAATCAACAGATTGGGAATACCATGTCAGCCTTGATTCGTTTATTAACTCGTTCTTTTTTGGAGGCTCCTTTTCCAATAAGTTATGCAGTTCAATTAGAAAATCTTGAGTAGCATTTACACCAATTGGGATTGTTTGAGTGAAGGGCATTCCGAAATTTCGCTCTAGCCAAATACATGTGCTTTCAGCAATTTCTGGATAGAGGCAAATATTCAAATCAGCTTTTGGTATACGAATTAGATCTGCAGGGGTTGCTCCTAGAGGAGCAACAACATTGATTTCAATGTCGTGATTTTTTAATAGTTTCTCTATCTCAATTACGTCATCACGACATCGGAAGCCAAGCAGGGAAGGTCCTAATAGATTGACCCTTGGTCTTCTGCCAGTAGCTTTCCATTCAGTTGGAAAAAATGGTTTTTCTGGACGAGGTTGCTCGTGTAGAAGCCCCCTAACTAACTGATAAAGAGTTTCTGCTGCACCCCAGTTTTCTTTTTTGCTATAAGCAGGTAGTTCCAGGTTGACAATGGGAAGATTTAGACCCATACCTTGAGCTAGTGATCCTGGTTGATCTTGAATTAATTCAGCAGTACAACTTTCTCCTACTAATAGAGCTTCGGGTTGAAATCGGTCTACTGCTTCTTGGATATGTCCTTTTACAAGCTCTGCGGTATCTCCTCCTAGGTCTCTTGCCTGAAAAGTTGTGTATGTAACTGGAGGACGGCGCCCTCTTCTCTCAATCATTGTGAAAAGTAAATCTGCATATGTATCGCCTTGGGGAGCATGTAAGACGTAATGAACACCTTCCATTGAGGAAGCAATTCTCATGGCTCCTACATGGGGAGGGCCTTCATATGTCCAGAGTGTCAATTCCATGATTAAATTTTTGCGGTTTTTTTGTTATTGAGTAGATCATTACGACGCAAAGGTCTTGAGAAAAGTTCTGCAAGATCTGCTGCCTGATCTATTCCATGAATTGGGCTAAAGACAAGTTCAATTGACCACTTTGTTGAAATACCTTCTGCTTCTAGCGGATTTGCTAATCCCATTCCACAAACGACTAAATCAGGTAATTCTTTCCTTATTCGGTCGAGTTGCTTTTCAACATGTTGTCCTTCTACTAAACGTAAAGTGTCGGGAAGCAAATCTATTTCTGATTGCATCATCTCTTTATTGAAATATGGAGTTCCTACTTCTATAAGCTCCATTCCACATTCACGTTTAAGAAAGCGTGCGATTGGTATTTCAAGTTGTGATTCAGGTAGCAGAAAAATCTTTTTGCCTGACAATTGATCTTTGTGAGGTTGCAAGGCTTTTCTTGCACGCAAAGTTAATGGGCCTAAAGTTGCATCTACCATTTTTTGATTAATCCCAAATGCGTTCGCAGCAGCTTCCATCCATAATCGGCTCCCTTCGATTCCCAGAGGGAAAGGAGCCTTAATTATTTCTGCTCCTCTATCTTTAAGTAATCGAGCTGTATTTGTTAAATAAGGCTGCACTAATAGTACATGCGTTCCTTTGCCGATTGCGGGTAATTCAGTGGAATTCCTTGGAGGGAAGCTGGCAACTTTGCTTATCCCTAAACGATTGAAAAGAGTTATTAATCTATCTTCAACTGCATTTGCAAGTGTCCCAACTAACAATAATTGTTTTTCTTTGATTGATGGCATAAGTGGTACAAGAGCTGATAAGGCGCCATCTTCCCCTTGGGTAAAAGTTGTTTCAATTCCGCTTCCTGAATAATTAATGACTCTTACTCGCCCATTCAATTGGCCATTGAGTCTTTCAGCAACTCTTGCTAGATCGAGTTTTATTACTTCACTAGGGCAAGAACCTACGAGGAAAAGAGTCCTGATTTCGGGACGCCTTACTAGTAGATCATTGACGACTCGATCTAGTTCATCATGGGCGTCAGCAAGTCCAGCTAAATCTCTTTCTTCAAGAATTGCAGTACCGAATCTTGGTTCGGCAAAAATCATTACACCGGCTGCACTTTGTATTAGATGAGCACAAGTACGTGAACCCACCACAAGAAAAAAAGCATCTGGCATCCTTCGATGGAGCCAAACAATGGAAGTCAGTCCGCAGAAGACTTCCCTTGGACCACTTTCTTTAAGCAGCGATGTGCCGCCCATGTTTAATACCTCGACTATTATTTAAATTGGTCGTTTTTTAACTAAAGAACCATTAGCAACGGAAACTCTTTGGAATTGGGTATTTTTTGTTGCAGTTATGTAGGAATTTGCTGACTTTCAGGAGATCGACTTTGGTTTTTTGCTGATGAGCTTAAAAAAATAATTTTTATCTTCAAATTAATTTCGAGAATATTCCTTAGATGGATGCTTGATTTAAGAATAGAGTTTAATTTCTCCAATAATTGGAATCTTTGTCATTTCGATTTAATTTCCAAACATTCCTGCTTATTCGTCGAGCTACAAGACCACCTCTTTCTGTTTTTGCAGAACCTGGTCTTGCTCCAAGGAGATGAGTGACTTCAGATGTAGTTAAGGGAGCACCTGTTTCTATGGCCAAAGCTGTTAGCTCAAGTCTTTGTCGGAGAGCAAGAAGGTCTGCTTTCTCACTATCTTCTCGAGTGGACCAATCCCAACCAGGCTCACCATCACGTGAGATCTTTTGCATTAGTCCAAGACCGATTAAACCAAGTGCTTGTTCTGCTTTCAGTTCGCTTGATAGAGCAGGCGATTGGGCTGTTGAGTCTTTGGAAGTAGACATTCTTAAGCATACCTATTTCGTAGAAGTTATCGGCTCTTGACTAGCTTGCAAGTTTTGTGGATTTGTTTGGCTGGGCATGCTTTCCAGTATTATCCGCCGAATGAACAGTTTCTCTAGCTTAGAAATTAGAGAGCGACGACTTAATGGAAGGTCGCTGGTTACAGGTACTGAGGTTCAAGAACCCAGTACTTCAGGGGCTAGTTGTGTCATAACAACTGATTCGGAGGCTTCTCGATTAGTTCGACAAAACAGTCATGTTCAGCAAATAGAACTTCGAACATACGTTTTTCTTGATTCCCTTCAGCCACAGTTGGCTGCATATATGGGCACGGTCAGCCAAGGCTTTTTGCCTATTCCTGGCGATGCATGTCTGTGGATGGAGGTTTCACCTGGCATGGCAGTGCATAGGGTTACGGATATCGCTCTTAAAGCTAGTAATGTCAGGCTTGGGCAAATGGTTGTCGAGCGAGCTTTTGGCTCGTTGGCCCTATATCACCGAGATCAAAGTACAGTCCTACATTCTGGCGATGTAGTTTTAGACGCTATAGGAAGCCGTGTTGATCGACGAAGTTCTTGTGAAGTGAGTTGGACAGAAGTGATTCGAGCAATTACTCCAGATCATGCTGTGTTGATTAATCGTCAAAATCGACGGGGTTCGATGATTGAGGCTGGCATGAGTATGTTTATTCTTGAAACTGAGCCTGCTGGCTATGTGCTCATTGCTGCTAACGAAGCAGAGAAGGCTTCGAATATTACCGTCGTAGATGTCAAAGGGGTTGGTGCTTTTGGAAGATTGACTCTTGCTGGTAGAGAAGGAGATGTGGAGGAGGCTGCTGCTGCCGCTATGAGAGCTATAGATCAAATAAATCGCTAATTAATATCTATCTTCAATGCTTTTCGTAAATAAGGTGCCATAGCACGAGCGGCTTTTCCTCTGCTACCCAGCCTTGTAAGTTGCTCTTGGCTTAATTCGCCATAGACAGAATTTGCTTCTCTTACCCAGAAAAGAGATTCGAACTCCCCTCCTTGGTATGCAGGCTCTTTGAGGATTTCTCCCCAGCAAATTCCTTCTGCTTCTTTAATGAGATTTCCTTCTGGATCAGATAAGACAATCACACTGCGAAACCTTGCGCTTCTATATGGGTTGCCTTCAAGAGCTTGGAGGATTTTTGTTATTTTCGCTTCATTGGATTTTTCGTAACGAGCCGAGAAAATTCCAGGAGCTCCATTTAATGCATCTACCTCTAGGCCTGAGTCATCTGCAATTGTCCAGCAGTTTGTTAATTTTGCTGCTGCTTGGGCTTTGAGCAAGGCGTTCTGGAGATAAGTAGATCCTGTTTCTTTTACATCTAGTTGGCTTGGTTGATTTTCGACTTGGAGTGGTAAAGGTCCAAGCATGCTTTGTATTTCAGCAACTTTATTAGGGTTGTTGCTGGCGATTATTAGTTTTGGCCTAGACAAAAGAGGGGCATATTCCAAAAAGTGCTATGCAGCTTAAATCTATATTTGGATTGAGAGAAAATTTGAGACAGGTTTAGGTTGAACATTCCATCCCTAAGCAAAGGCTTGGGACCCGTCTCAAGTACAAAGATAAATGTTTCTAGTAATCCTTAGGTGATTTGTTTTGAGGCACTGACGAAAGTGACAACAGTCTTTTAAAACAGTGGTACCAAGGATGATAAGCAGACCTTATGTAAGCTAGTAATGACGGTGATAGTGATTTTGGCAAATTTTGCTTGACGGGATGGGGGCTAACGATCATTGTCCATTGCGAACATTCCATCCCTTTATTTAGGCAGGCAATGGCTAACGAAACTATGGGTATCGCTCTCGGCATGATTGAGACACGGGGCCTTGTTCCCGCAATCGAAGCTGCTGATGCGATGACCAAAGCAGCAGAAGTACGTTTGATCGGTCGCGAATTCGTAGGCGGCGGTTACGTAACAGTTTTAGTTCGTGGAGAAACAGGCGCTGTTAATGCTGCTGTTAGAGCAGGAGCAGATGCTTGTGAGCGTGTTGGCGATGGACTTGTTGCCGCTCACATAATTGCTCGTCCTCATCGTGAAGTTGAGCCTGCATTAGGTAATGGCAACTTCCTTGGTCAAAAGGACTGAGAGGTTCCGCGAATCCTTTTATAAGGTTGTCGCTATCTCAATTTCCTAATACCGACCCACAGGAGTTATCTAATGAGTAAAAAGTATGACGCTGGCGTAAAGGAGTACAGAGACACCTACTGGACTCCTGATTACGTTCCCCTCGACACAGACCTTCTAGCATGTTTCAAATGTACAGGTCAGGAAGGAGTTCCTAGAGAGGAAGTTGCAGCTGCTGTTGCGGCTGAATCCTCAACTGGTACTTGGTCCACTGTATGGTCTGAGTTGTTGACTGACCTTGAATTTTACAAAGGTCGTTGCTATCGCATAGAGGATGTCCCCGGAGATAAGGAGTCCTTTTATGCATTTATTGCCTACCCTCTAGATCTTTTTGAGGAAGGCTCTATTACTAACGTTCTGACTTCTTTGGTCGGAAACGTATTTGGTTTCAAGGCTCTCCGTCATCTGCGCCTTGAAGATATTCGCTTCCCAATGGCTTTCATTAAAACCTGCGGAGGCCCTCCTAATGGCATCGTGGTTGAGCGTGACCGCTTAAATAAGTATGGTCGCCCTTTACTTGGTTGCACTATTAAGCCAAAACTAGGTCTTTCTGGTAAGAACTACGGACGAGTTGTTTATGAATGCCTTCGTGGTGGTCTTGACCTCACTAAGGATGATGAAAACATCAACTCCCAGCCATTCCAACGTTGGCGTGAGCGTTTCGAATTTGTTGCTGAAGCTGTCAAGCTTGCTCAACAAGAAACAGGAGAGGTAAAAGGTCATTACCTCAATTGCACTGCAACCACTCCTGAAGAGATGTATGAGCGTGCTGAGTTCGCCAAAGAACTCGACATGCCAATCATCATGCACGATTACATCACTGGTGGTTTTACAGCTAACACAGGTTTAGCTAATTGGTGTCGTAAGAATGGAATGCTTCTTCATATACACCGTGCAATGCACGCTGTAATTGACCGCCATCCTAAGCATGGTATTCATTTCCGGGTGCTTGCCAAGTGTTTACGCTTGTCAGGTGGAGATCAGCTCCATACAGGAACAGTTGTTGGAAAGCTTGAGGGTGATCGTCAGACGACCCTTGGCTATATCGATAACTTGCGTGAATCTTTTGTCCCGGAAGATCGCTCTCGTGGCAACTTCTTTGACCAAGACTGGGGTTCTATGCCTGGTGTATTTGCAGTTGCCTCTGGCGGTATACATGTTTGGCACATGCCAGCGTTGCTTGCAATTTTTGGAGACGACTCTTGCTTGCAGTTTGGTGGTGGTACTCATGGGCACCCATGGGGATCTGCTGCTGGAGCCGCTGCTAACCGAGTAGCGCTAGAAGCTTGCGTGAAAGCACGTAATGCAGGTCGCGAGATAGAAAAAGAAAGTCGCGACATCCTTATGGAAGCTGCGAAGCATAGCCCTGAGCTAGCAATTGCACTTGAAACATGGAAGGAGATCAAGTTCGAATTCGACACAGTAGACAAGCTAGACGTTCAGTCATAGTGAAAAAAAGGAGGCTTTTTGCCTCCTCCATTTATTTACTTAATTTCATTAGTCGGTAATTATTCCGACTTTACCTACATTCTTAATCCCAGGTTCACCATGCCTTTCCAGAGCACAGTTGGTGACTATCAAACAGTCGCCACCCTGGAAACCTTCGGCTTTTTACCGCCGATGACCCAGGACGAAATCTACGATCAAATTGCCTACATCATTGCTCAGGGTTGGAGCCCTGTCATCGAGCACGTTCATCCAAGTGGCTCTATGCAGACCTATTGGTCTTATTGGAAGCTACCTTTCTTCGGAGAGAAAGATCTGAATGTTGTTGTCAGTGAGCTTGAGGCTTGTCATCGAGCTTATCCTGATCACCATGTTCGTATGGTTGGCTACGACGCTTATACCCAAAGTCAGGGAACAGCGTTCGTTGTATTCGAAGGTCGCTGATCAGCTTCGTGTTTTATAGCCTCGAAAAAAATCGAGGCTATTTAGTTTTCTTGGAGAGGATCCATCTTTTCTCTTTTTACGACGTTTCTATAGGCGGACATGGCAAAACAATCAAGTCGAGAGTTAGTCCTTGAGCGCCGGAAGGCTCTCAGTCAAGGTGGAAAGAAAGCTGCTGTTTTAGACAGTGCTTCCCCAAATAGGGTTCGTTCAGCTTCTGATGCACGTGCCACTAGAACTGAAGCTTCGTTTGTCCAGCCTTCAAAGACTTCCTCAAATTCCTTCTCCTCTTCTGTTTCAAGTTCTGCTCCTATTACTCGGGAAGTAAAGCGAGTAAGTCAACCTAGTAGAGACCTTGTTTTAGCTCGTAGGGATGCATTGTCACGAAGAGGTAAGTCGGCTGATACAACTAAAGACCGTACAAGAGTAGACGTTGAGAAAAAGATGTCTCCTTCTACTTCAGGAACGTCTTCAGTAACTAAGTATTGTTGTGATGAATGCCAAGAAAGGGATGGTGTTAGCTCTTCCTCTTCAACTTCTCCTTTATCTTCGTTATCTTCTAAAAGCATTAGAAAATCAGACAACAAAAGTAGTTCTCGCAGGACAACTTCTAAACGTCGATCAATTCAAAATCCAAGCAGAGCTCTTGTATTGGCTCGCAGAGAAGCATTGTCTAAACATGGGAAGACCGCTGGAAAACAACCAACATCAGCAGCATCTGTTGCTCGTCAAGGTGATCCTGATTTAACAAGTAGAGAAATTTCGCAAAGAGTTCGAGAGCTTCGCAGTAAAAGTGGTGCAACCAATAAGAAGGGTTCAACTGCACGTCCTTGCGGACCAAATAGGAATGGATCCAAGCAGACTGACGTTGATGCTTTTTGGAAAGTTGGTGTTAGTGAAACTAGCTCTGGCCAGGTTGTTACAGGAACTCAAGCTAATAGATCTATAAAAACTACTGGGAATGAGGCAAGTACATGTCGTTCGATAACAGGGACTCAGTACTTAGGTTCAGAAGTTTTTGATACTTTTTGTCAGTCTTCCCCATCTCCTAGCCAACCATCAAAGGTTGGAGTCACAAATACCACTCATGGAAATAAGGTCACAGGAAATGAAGTAGGACGATCCGAAAAAGTCACCGGAGATGAACCTGGAACTTGTAAGTCTCTTACAGGCACTGAATATATTTCTGCTAATCAATCGACTGAATTTTGTGGAGGTGTAAATCCATCACCACGCAAAGTTGGTCATAGCTTGACTTTGGATGGAAGAAAGGTTAGCGGGGTGATGGTAGGACGCTCTGGCCATGTTACTGGCGATGAGGCTGGTGCTAATCGTGAATTGACTGGAGATCAGTATCTCGGGTCTGATCCACTACCAGATGGTAGACCTGCTGAAAAAGTCGGCTCATTTAGTACTCTTCGAGGTTCTTCTGTTACAGGTACAAATGTGTCTCGAGCATCGTCAGTAACTGGAAATGAGCCTGGAAGTTGTAAACGAGTAACAGGTGACGAATACGTTGGTACCCAGCAGTTTCAATCTTTCTGTGGTGGAAGTCCTTCACCTGAGGCGGCCAAGGTTGGTTTGAGTCTTACAAACAAGTCTCAAACAGTAAGTGGAACTCTCACTGGACGCTCAGGCTTGGTAACAGGAGATGAGCCTGGTACGTGTAAGGCAGTAACAGGGACCCCATATGCAGGAGTTGAACAATCTAATCAATGGTGTGATAAGCCATCGATAGAAGAAGTCCTTAAGCGAACACCTCAAAAAATGGGCACTCCTGGTCCTCGTATGACTGGCCAGCAACCAGGATTGGGTGGAAGTATGACTGGTGCAGACAAAGGAGCTTGCGAAGTGTTGACAGGCACTCCTTATGTTGGAGGAGACCATCTGGCTGAGGCTTGTGGGAATCAAGCGACAGTTGAAAGTGTTACTTCGCAAAATAATTCTTTTGGAACTGAATTTACTGTTCAGTCCCCTGCTAGATCAGCTCAGATTCAACGTGAAAAATCTTCAGCGGTGACTGGAATAAGCTATGAACAAGGTTCAAGAATAACGGGTCCATTTGATATGGCAGATAATAAAGTTACAGGTACAGAGCAATTTCGATTTGATTCAAGACAGAGGCATTTTAAGCCTGTTGCATTGAACGAAGAGATGACTGAAGAAGCTACTTCAAGACCAGTCTCAAGGATTACTGGAGAAGGTCAATCATCCGGTTTAAATATTACTGGAGATGACTGGGACCGAGGAGAAACAGTGACAGGTACAGAAGGTACATCAGCTCGAAGACGAAATCCAACTCGCCCTGGCCATATGGGTGCAATGCCTGCCTTTGAGCCAAAGCGGAATGAAGAGCTTGCAAAGCCAAATTTCTTAATAACAGGATCTAGTGGGAATACTAGAGATGGCCAGTTGGTTACTTTCTCTGGCGGAGCAAGAGGTTAGATAGGTAATGGCCTATAGAAATCTGGCCAAAAACACGAAACGTTTTCTTGGGCCTACAGCACCCAGAAAACGTTTCGAAACTAGTGAGGAAATAGTAACTCCTCGGACTAATATTTCTATGAGGAGAGGCGTCTCAAGTCCAAGACATTCTCTTAGTAATTTGTCGGCTAATACTTCTCTTCATCATTATGAATCTGATGTTAAGGGCAAGTTTGAAAGAATTGTTCCAGTTTTAAAGAAAATTTCAACTTTCCAGAATGAAGAATATTTTGTTGAAAAGGCTGGAGAAATAGCTTTCTCAGAACTTGGTTTTGAATTGCCTAAACATTTAATTGAGAATGTTTGGGTGCGACCTCTTGATATGCGGGCTTTATTCGCTTGGTGTGTATTTCAGACTTATCAGCAATTTAGTGAAGAGTTTTTTAATTTAGACCCTCTTGGAGGAGCAGAGGAAAGTGAGCAGTCAAGTCAATTCGAAACTTTCTTAAGTGATTGTGGTTTTCACCTTTTGGACGTCACACCATGTGCCGATGGAAGACTTGCGCACACCATTGCGTATGCACTTAGGATTCCTTTTAGTATGGTTCGGAGGCGATCACATGCTGGGGCTCTTTTTGATATAGAAAAGACAGTTAATAGATGGGTGAAGACAGAGCATAGGAGATATAGAGAAGGCTCGCCAAATGTTCCTACATCTAATACTCGATATTTAAAAACAGTTGTTTATCATTTCAGTTCTGTTGATCCTTCTCATCAAGGCTGTGCAGCTCATGGCAGTGATGATTCAGTTGCTGCTTTGGAAGGTCTTAGGAGACTTATGGATTTTAGGCAAGCAGTGGAAAATAGTTTCTGTTGTGGTGCTTCGGTAGATTTACTTTTAATAGGATTGGATACCGATACAGATTCAATACGTGTTCATGTCCCTTCAAATGATGGGAATGTTGATCTTAATAAATGGATATCTGCTTTGGAAATTTATGAAGAGACTAAAAATCTTGAGAAAGACCTGGCTGTTCAAGCAATTAGAAGAAAGGTTGAGAGTAGTTCTTCTGGGAGAATAGAGCATGGAATGGTTGAATTTATTACTCGGATTCTTGTTAATAACATCTCACAAATTGATTACGTCCGTGAATTTCATGGAGGAGCTTATGCCGATAATGGTCATGCTGAGAGATTTATTGGAGTAGGAATTGGTTTTAAAGAGGTTCATTTGAGGAATCTTACTTATTTTGCTCATCTTGATACTGTTGAAGAAGGTGCGCCTGACCTTGATGTAGGCGTAAAAATTTTTAAGGGATTAAATGTTTCGAAGGATTTACCTATACCAATAGTAATTAGGTTTGATTATTCGGGAAGAGTTCCTGAGGCAAAACAAAGAGCAATAGCTGATTGCCAAAGAGTTAATAGTGCAGTTCTATCAAGATATCGAAAATTAGTGGATGATGGCATGCTATACACTTTCCTTACTATTAGAGATCGAGATCAAAAAGGACCTGCTGAAGTATTAGGATCTTCTCTCGATCCTGTTTTACAGGAGGAGCACTGACATGTTGATTTGCAAGGTTCTAAAACCCTTGGTTTCTACGAATAGAATACCTGGCTTTGAACACAAACATTTGCAAGTTGTTCTTGATGGAAGTTCAAAAAAAGTCGCTGTAGATGCTGTGGGTTGCAAGCCAGATGATTGGGTTATATGTGTAGGCAGCTCTGCGGCTAGAGAGGCCGCTGGAAGTAAGTCTTACCCAAGTGATTTGACAATTGTTGGAATTATTGATCATTGGGATCCTGAAAATGCGAAGTCTTCTGGGGGAGCAGGTTGATGGAAATAATGCAAGTTAAAGGCCGTCTTGTTTGTACACAAAGAGTGGAAGGATTGGGGCATATGCATTTAAGAATTTTGAGAAATAACAAGGGGAAGGACTTAGTTGCTGTAGATCCTGTTGGCGCTCGAGAAGGTAACTGGGTTTTTACTGCGAGTGGTTCTGCTGCTCGTTTTGCATGCCCTAACCCTTCTGTTCAAACTGACTTAACAATTGGAGGAATAATTGATTATTGGCCTCCTGATTGATAGGTCTTTGACTTTATTGACTGAATATCCAATTAACTAATGGCTGAAACACCTTCTCCTAGAAAAATTTCTCCCACCAATGCTGCTAAGCAATCATCAGGGAGGAAATCATCCGCATCAAGAATGTCTTCATCTGCAAAAGGAGAACAACCAGCGATTGATGTTTCCTCTGTAGATGTGGAATCAAAGGTAGGTTCTTCTTCACCTTTAAATTCCACCCGTGTAAGGCGCCTTTCTCATGAAAACTCATCTAATGGGAATGTTGGCAGTCGTAAAGGATCTTCAACTTCTTTGGAGAAATATGATTCATTCTTGGCTGGAATTGCCTTGGGCATGATTGAGACTAGAGGTGTCGTTCCTGCTATTGAGGCTGCTGATGCAATGACTAAAGCTGCTGAAGTGAGTTTTGTTGCGAGAGAATATGTAGGTGGTGGTTATGTGACAGTTATGGTTCGTGGTGAGACAGGAGCGGTCAATGCTTCTGTTAGGGCAGGTGCAGATGCATGTGAAAGAGTTGGTGATGGACTTGTTGCTGCACATATAATTGCTAGGCCTCATAATGAAATAGAGCCAGTATTGATTTCTACTAATCAGACTCGTCGATGAATTCTTTTAAGCTTGTTTTTTGGCCTATTTGAGCAGGTCCAAAGTGAAGGCTTTAATCTAAGTTCGATAAACTTAATTTGTTAAAGCTATGGAAAATTGGCAACTGCGTAACCGTCCATGCCGCCTAGAAAAGAGGTTCGAATTTAAAACATATGAGGAGACAAGAAATTTTCTTGATCGTCTGGGTGATCATAGTGAAAAATTAAAGCGTTTTCCTGACATAAGTTTTGGTAGAACATATGTCAATATCACACTTCGCCCAGAAAGTGATGTTGATGACTCTTTGTCTGATGTTGATCACCATTTCGCTAGAGAGATAGATGAGCTTCTCGATTGACCTTTCAGCTGAATATGAGGAGTCTGGAGTAGGAAAAGTACTTGAGCAGCTGGAGTGTGATCTGGTTGGCCTTTTGCCGGTCAAGAAAAGAATCAAGGAAATCGCGGCTTTATTGCTTGTCGAAAAGGCCAGGACTCGACTTGAATTACCAAGGACTATGCCAGGACTTCATATGTCATTTACTGGGAGACCAGGGACAGGAAAGACTACAGTTGCAGAGAGAATTTCACAGATCTTGTATAAACTTGGCTATTTGCGAAAAGGTCATTTAGTAACTGTAACTAGAGATGATTTGGTTGGTCAGTATGTGGGACATACTGCGCCAAAAACAAAAGAAATGATAAAGCGAGCAATGGGAGGTGTTCTTTTTATTGATGAAGCATACTATTTACATAAACAGGGAAATGAAAGAGATTATGGTGCAGAAGCAATAGAAATTTTGCTTCAAGATATGGAGAACAAGAGAGATGAATTTGTCATTATCTTTGCGGGATATAAAGATTTAATGAATACTTTTTATGAATCTAATCCGGGACTTTCTTCAAGGATTGCTCATCATATTGATTTTCCTGATTATACTAATGGAGAATTAATTCAAATTGCAGAATTATTTCTAAAAAAGCAGGGTTATAAATTTAATCCTAGAGCATTAAAGGTATTTGAAGAATATATAGAAAAGAGGAGAAAGTTGCCTTTTTTTGCTAATGCAAGATCAATTAGAAATGCTTTGGATAGAACACGTTTAAGGCATGCTAATAGACTATTTAATCGTATGGGTGAGCTTCTGACAAGAGATGAACTAATGACGATTGAAGAAATGGATATATTGTCTAGTAGGGTTTTTCAAGGAGAAGTAGAAAAGTCTGATTAGAGGCTTCTATTGTTTTCCTTGTTTAGTAAGAAGGTTCTTCTCCTTTGGGTTGTTCAAGGTCTCTTTTGATTAGCGCAAGTAAATAAGAGGGAGCCTTATATCTCCCAGGAAGACATCTGTTTAGTGTTTCAAGGTGGCCCCAACACACGGTTCGTTGAATTTCTTTTGGGCTACGACCTTCCTGCAGCAGTCGCCGAAGAGCCTTGCAGTACAGAGGGTAGCCTGCCTCTAGTTCACCAATAGTTAGTTTTGCTGCGGACATGATCGGTCGCAGTTCAAGACTTAATTTAGACAATTGCTGTTCCCGTTGTCAGCTAGGTCAGCTTTTTGATGAGTTCTGCAGGCTTTTTGAAGTTCTCAATTACCCCAGCCATGCAATGCATTCGATTTCAACTCGTCCACCTTTAGGGAGTGCTGACACTTCGACACAAGCTCTCGCAGGACTTATGCCTACTCCGAAAGTTTCCGAATATATTTTGTTGACGTCGTCAAAATCCTTGAGATCGACAAGATATATCGTTGTCTTAACTACTTGTTCTGGGGTAGCCCCTGCTGCAATTAAAACAGCTTTTAGATTGGAAAGCACTTGCATAGTTTCTGCGTCTATCTGTCCTTCGCCAGTCATATTTCCTGTTTTTGGGTCTAATGCAATTTGGCCGGAACAATAAAGCCAGTCACCGGCGATAACAGCTTGGTTGTAAGGTCCAACTGGAGCAGGTGCGGATAAAGTTTTGATTGCTTTTATAGAAGAGTTGCTCATGGTTTCTTAGTGAAGAAGTCTCTTGTGAAAGTGTTCTTCTAAGATCTTACTCATTTCTGGCTTTCTAAAGGTTTTTCTATGATCTTTTATGGGCAATATTAGCCTTTCCAGTTGTCTTTGTGGTTACGTAACTCTCCTAATTCTTTGGGACTTTTTGCCATAAGGAAAAGATTTATTGATCTTTCTAGTGAAATAGTGGTTGGTAGTGACAATAAACCTTTGCCCCTTAGCTTTATTACTTCTTTTAGCCTTTTTTTGATTGAATTGTTTTTCGGATTAATTGATCTGGCCCAATATAGATTAGATTCTGTATATTCATGAGCGCAAAAAACCTGTGTTTCTTCAGGAAGTGTATTTAACTTTTTTAGAGAAAGAAACATGTCTACTGGAGAACCTTCAAATAGTCGACCGCATCCACCGCTGAAAAGTGTGTCTCCACAGAAAAGCGCCCTTGTACCACCTTTACCTTGATTACTATTAACAAAATAAGCAATATGAGCTTTTGTGTGTCCAGGAACTTCTATTACGTTGATTTGGTGATCCATTAATTTGATGATGTCGCCATCCTTAACGGAAATAGTTTGGAAAGGAATTCGTTCTAGATCAGCTTTTGCAGCAATTACCTCTGCTTTTGGCCATGCTTGGAGTAAGCCTTCTGTTCCGCCAATATGATCAGAATGGTGGTGTGTTTGTAGAACTGCAAGAAGATTGAGTCCTCTAGCTGTCAGCCATTGTTGAATAGGCTCACTCACTGCAGGATCAACTACCACAGCATTGCCCCCATGGATCCAAATCCAGATGATGTTGTCTTCTAATACCGGCAGTCCATCAATTCTGGTGCTTGTTTCGCAGGTCGAAATTTCTTTCGAATGTGGGGACATCGGTAAAGTCTATTTTGAGTGATTTTTCTATGATTACCGTTGCACTAGCAAAAGGAGCATTGCTTAAAGATTCGGTGACTCAGTTTGCTGCCGCTGGGCTTGATTTTTCTGCAGTGCTTGTTTCTAATAATCGACAGTTAATGGTTCCTTCCTCTTGTGGGAGGGCTCGCGCTCTTTTGGTCAGGAATGGTGATGTTCCTGTTTATGTGGCATATGGACAAGCTCAGTTGGGAGTTGTGGGCTATGACGTGCTTAGAGAGCATCAGATGCCTGTAGCACATTTGCTTGACCTTGGATTTGGGCAGTGCCGTATGTCTGTTGCTGTGAAGGAGAGTAGTGGTTACAAAAGAGCCTCTGATTTGCCTCCACATTGCAGAGTCGCGAGCAAATTTACTAGATGCGCGAGAGAATTTTTCGATGCTTTAGATCTTCCCGTTGAACTTGTACATTTGACAGGTTCTGTCGAATTAGGACCCTTAACAGGGATTGCAGAGGCAATCGTTGATCTTGTGGCTTCTGGTCGCACTCTTCAAGAGAATGGATTGGTTGCTGTTGAAGACCTTTTTAAATCATCAGCTCGTTTAATAGGAAATCCTCTTTCATTGAGGTTGGATAGCGGCGCCTTAAACTCGATTACTGAAGAAATGCGTTTAAACACAAAAATGGTAAGAGAAACAGTCTGATGCTAGTTAACGACCTTAAACGTGTTAAGCGCTTAGGACGCTATTTGCAAAGAGATAGGAAGAGCTTGGGGATAGTTTTTTTGATCCTTCTTCCAGTTGCTTTTGCAGGAGCGATTCAGCCTCTTTTGGTTGGCCAAGCCATAAGCATCCTCAGGGGCGAACCAACATTCTCATGGCTGGAAACTCTTCCTATGGCCGCTGCAGTGAGATTTTTGGTTTTAATCCTTCTTGTTTCTGTATTAGTGAGGCTGTTTTTGCAAGGATTCCAGTCTTTTACTATTCAGGCAGTTGGTCAAAGGCTGACGGCTCGCATTAGAGATGATCTTTTTGATCATGCATTGTCACTATCTCTAAGATTTCATGACCGAATGCCCGTAGGAAAATTACTTACAAGACTTACTAGTGATGTAGATGCTCTTGCTGAAGTTTTTGGAAGTGGTGCAGTAGGGGTGCTTGCTGATTTAGTAACTCTTTTAGTTATTGCTATCACAATGCTTCTAATCGAGTGGCGTTTAGGGGCTTTTCTTTTGCTCGCTCAGGTTCCGGTTACTTTCTTTGTTGTTTGGCTTCAAAAAAGATATAGAAGGGCAAATTATCGTGTTCGAGAAGAACTTTCTCAGTTAAATGCAGATTTCCAAGAAAATCTCCAAGGACTTGAGGTCGTTCAGATGTTTCGACGCGAAAATCTAAATAGTGAGAATTTTAATCGTGTAGGACTTTCCTATAGAAGTGCTGTTAATGGAACGATCTTCTTTGATAGCAGCATATCTGCATTTATAGAATGGATTTCATTATTTGCGGTTGCTTTGGTTCTTTCTCTAGGAGGTTGGATGGTCTCAACTGGTTTTATGGGATTAGGTACATTGACTACTTTTATTCTCTATTCGCAGCGTTTATTTGACCCTCTTAGGCAATTAGCTGAGCGGTTTACTCAGATTCAAGGAGGTTTGACTGCTGTTGAGCGCATTGGAGAGCTATTAGAGCAGCCTTTGGAAATTGTTGACTCCGCAAAGAAAAACTCTAATGAGCAAATATCTGGAGATGATTTTCGTCCTTCCAGTAGTCGTGGAGAGGTGATTTTTGATAATGTTAGTTTTTATTATCGTCCTGATGAGCCAATTATAGAAAACCTTAACTTAAGGATTACACCTGGAGAAAATATTGCACTTGTTGGACCAACAGGCTCTGGAAAGACTACATTAATTAGGCTTTTGTGTAGACTTTATGAGCCCCAAAATGGAAGAATTCTTCTTGATGGTGAAGATTTAAGAGATATTCCTATTGTGCGTTTAAGAAAACAACTTGGTGTTGTTTTGCAAGACACCTTTTTGTTTAGCGGTAATGTTGCTGATAATATTCGTCTTGATTTGTCAGTCGATGATCAGGATCTTAAGGATATTTGTAGTGATCTTGGCCTCAATCCATTACTAAGGCGACTTCCCAAAGGTTTGCAAACAGAACTTAGAGAAAGAGGGGGGAACTTGTCCTCTGGAGAAAGACAACTGCTATCAGTTGCGCGAGTCGCAATTCGTGATCCTGATGTTTTGATTATGGATGAGGCAACGGCATTTATGGACCCTTCAACAGAAGCAACTCTGCAGAAAGATTTGGAACGGCTTTTAACTAAAAGGACAGCTGTTGTGATAGCTCATCGCCTTGCTACGGTTGAATCTGCTGATCGAATATTGGTTTTACAGAGAGGAAAAATTGTTGAAGAGGGAACCCATTTGGACCTCCGTTCTAGAGGTGGTCTTTATTCCCATTTGGCTGATCTTCAAGAGCGTGGCCTCGCGAAACTTTGATTTAATTTGATGACTAAGTGATCGTGGTGAGGCAGGATCAGAATAGTTCATTTAAGAGGTTTGATTAGCTTCTGCTCCTTAACGCCAGAAATACTTGAAGAGCTTTATGGCAGGGGTGCTCGTCAGTGTCCTTCTCCAAACGATCAAGTCTCTCTTGTTTTTAGTCAAGCCAAGCCTTTTGACCTTGTTGAGCTTGAACAGTTACTTGCATCAGTTGGTTGGAGCAGAAGACCAGTTCGTCGGGTTAGAAGGGCACTTGAAAACAGTCTTCTAAAGGTTGGATTATGGAGACATGATCCAAAGTTTCCTCGATTGGTTGGATTTGCTCGTTGTACTGGCGATGGAGTCTTGGAGGCCACAGTTTGGGATGTTGCTGTTCATCCTCTTTATCAGGGCACAGGCTTAGGAAAGCAGTTGATGAATTACATTCTTGAAGAATTATCCAAGATGGGTATAGAGGAAGTTACTTTATTTGCAGATCCTGGAGTGGTTGACTTTTATTTGCGGCAAGGATGGTTGCTTGAGCCTTCTGGTAATCGCTGTGCATTTTGGTATTCAACTCAATAAAATATTTTCATTTTGAAGCCAACTGTTTGATGTTTATTTATAAACTTTTGATGCTCTTTGCTAATGATTGAGATTTTTTTATTACGTATAAGCTTTTATATTATTTGCTTTTGTAGTATTTCTTGGAGAGAATTTCTGCTTTAACCCCTCTTCTCCATGCATTTCTAAGAAGAAGATTTGTCCATGCCTGATTAATTACTCCATGCTTTTTCCATTGGCGATAATTCGTATAAATATATGTTCCAATCCTTTTTAGCCTAATTGTCTTCGAAACTCTTTCAATAAATTCTAGATCTTCCATAATATGAAGATCTTTGTAGCCACCTATTGAATTATACAAATCTTTTCTTATTAGTAGACCTTGATCCCCATACGGCCTTTGAAGCCAGATGCTGCGAATATTAACTAGAAACTCCATGCAGCGGTTTAAAAAGCCCTTTTCTGATAATTTAAAGTCAAAGTACCAAGCATTATTTTCTTCTATTGGGTTTTGAATAATAGGTTTTAAAAAATTAGTCCATTCATTTGGAAGTCTGCTGTCAGCATGAAGGAAGAGGATCCATTCTCCTTTAGATATTGAGGCACCATAATTCAGTTGAGCCCCTCTATTTGCCCGATTAAAGTTTATAGCCTTTGCTCCTGATAACTTCGCAATTTCCATGGTTACATCCTTGCTCCCTCCATCAATTATTAGTACTTCTACATTTGACTTTAAAACAGAAATATCTGCTAATAGTAAAGGCAATCTGTCTGCTTCGTTAAGGGTTGGTATTATTATACTTAGAGTTATTTTATTGTTCATACAGCCCAAGAGCTTAAGTCTTCAATATGGTCAAGATCGCTTTTCTCCTGAATTAATTTTATTGATACTTTGGCTGACTTAGCCTTTGCAAGAGTTTTATTTAGTACGTAATTTGTACCCCAGGGAATATCGCTGAATGGCCAAGTGATGACAGGATGAACTAATCTTTGGGAAAGTCCAATCAGCCAATAGCCTCCATCACTTGCAGGGCCAATTACCATTTCAGAAGTTTTCAAGGCAATAATAGCTTCAATTAGGTCTCTTTCGCACAGAGTGGGAACATCTGTTCCAATTAAAATAGTAGGACGACCTTGATTTTTAGTTGGGTACTTGTTTGTTTGTGCTTTTAGGAATTGACGCCGCATCCGCATTCCTAAATTTCCTTCTCCTTGGTTCGTGATTTTTTTTATTCCATAACAATTAGCAAGCCTTGATGCCGCACGGGGACCTACTCCTGAAATTGCTAGCTTTATTTCAACTAAAGATTTTTCTTCTAGTGGTTTTATCACGCTAAGTGTATGTCTTAGAAGTTGATCTTGGATGCATGCGGCTTTTACATGGCCAACTTTGGCCCCAAGGCGGGTTTTGCAGCGCCCAGGGCCAGGCCAACGGCTCAAAACTACAAGGGCTGGCCGAAACATTCAGTCTTTCCTTGGTATAGAGGTTTTTTTCTGGAAACGAAAATCATTTTAAGTAACTCTTCTTTGCGCGAAAGTATCGATTGATTCATGATTTTTGCTTGGCGAAGGCTGTTGAATCAATAACTTCACTGTCTTTGCAAGCTAAGTCGTTTTTAATGAGCAAGAAGTTATGTTTTCAGGTTTGAAGTAATTAATCACCTTGGTCCAGGAGGTGCGAAAATTTAATTTCCAGGAAGTAAAAGATGTGGCCTCGGCTGGAAGCGAGCTTTGGAGCAAGATTCAGCAAACACTGAAAAGCAACTTAAGCAAACCAACCTTCGAAACTTGGATTAGGCCAGCCGTATGCGATGAATTTTCTGATGGAGTACTAAGGCTATTGGCTCCAAATGATTTTTCTAGTGATTGGCTTCGAAAGAATTACGTTCAAACTATTGAAAAGGTGGCTTATGAAATCTATGGAGAAAAGGTTGAAGTAATAGTTCAAGTTAAGCAAGAAAATAAGCTTGATTCGTCAGAAGACCTTTCTGGGGGAACTCAAGGTTATCAAGTTCCTATTAGATCAAATCCTTCTCTTTTACAGCAAGAATCTACTCCTGAAGTCAATCAGAAAAAAACGGGTCTGAATCGTCGTTATGTTTTTAATAGATTTGTGGTTGGTCCAAATAGTCGAATGGCTCATGCAGCCGCTTTGGCTGTTGCAGAGTCCCCTGGCAGAGAGTTTAATCCTCTTTTTATTTGTGGAGGTGTGGGTTTAGGGAAGACACATCTGATGCAAGCTATTGGTCATTATCGATTGGAGATTGATCCAGCGGCGAAAGTTACATATGTTTCGACAGAAACTTTTACTAATGATTTGATATTGGCAATTAGAAAGGATGGTATGCAGGCTTTTCGTAATAGATATCGTGCTGCCGATTTAATTTTGATTGACGACATTCAATTTATAGAAGGAAAAGAATATACTCAAGAAGAATTTTTCCATACATTTAATGCGCTTCATGAGGCTGGTAGGCAGATTGTTATCGCTAGTGATAGGCCACCTAGTCAAATTCCAAGACTTCAAGAGAGGTTGATATCGAGGTTCTCTATGGGGCTGATAGCGGATATTCAGTCGCCAGATCTTGAAACACGAATGGCCATTCTTCAGAAGAAGGCTGAACAGGAACGAATGAGACTTCCTCGTGATTTAATCCAGTTTATAGCTGGTCGATTTACTTCAAATATTCGTGAGCTAGAAGGAGCTTTGACTCGAGCCGTAGCTTTTGCATCAATTACAGGTCTTCCAATGACCGTTGAATCGGTAGCTCCAATGCTTGATCCGAATAGTCAAGGTGTTCAGGTGACTCCAAAGCAAGTTTTAGAGAAGGTCTCAGAAGTTTTTGAAGTTACTCCTGATGAAATGAGAAGCAGTAGTAGGAGGCGTCCAGTTAGTCAAGCCCGTCAAGTTGGAATGTATTTAATGAGGCAAGGAACTGACCTGAGCTTACCTAGAATTGGTGATGTTTTTGGAGGGAAAGATCACACCACTGTCATGTATGCAATAGAACAAGTTGAGAAGAAACTTTCTAGTGATCCTCAGATTGCGAGTCAAGTTCAGAAAATAAAAGATCTTCTTCAAATTGATTCAAGAAAGTCTAAATAGTCGATTCACTTTGATTAAAATAGAGTAATTTAGTTTTTATTAATTGGTTGTTAAGACGATGAATTAAAAAAAGGTTCAGGATTTTGATCAAGGCGATTATGGATTGCGAGAGCAGGACCTTCTTTTTTGCTATCCATAGAGGCTGATTTTTCAAGAGATTGACGTAATTTTCTTGCTGATAGTAAGGGCATATCCCTCGGTACAGAGATGCGATCTCTTAGATAGCGGAGTCCTGCCGCTGTATTTTTTTTAGGTGAACAATGATCTTCGGTTATCATATTTGTTAATGCCACTCTTAATGGTTGATCAAAATCTTTAGGACCAAGAGGATTTAATCTTAAAAGCTTTTCATGATGTTTAATCACTCTATAAAGGGCAATTTTTTCTACTTGAGAATTGGATTCTGGCTCCCAGGAAGTTTCAAATTTTCCTAGGCCTTGTCCAGAATTAATGCTAGTGCTGATTTCTTGCTGGACACTTGAGGGGAATAAGTAACAACCTCCCAATTGAGGTGGTAAGTCATGTGCATGTGTATGAAAATCTCCTTGGGTTCCTCTATAAACGTCAAGTTTTTCAAGACAATTAAACCAATTGTTGATGTTTGGATATTCTTTGCGAAGATTAAATCCTTTGTAATAAGCTAGAGATGCATTTATTCTTTCCAAAAAAGGTATAAAAATAATATCAATAGTTCCTGGTAATTCTTGATTTGGTTGTGAGTTCGAACTATTTTCTAGGAGCCAGTAACCTTTAGAATCTTTCAACTGATCTTCGATTTCTTGAAAAATAAATAGAATTTTATTTTTGGCAGATTGATTGTGACTTGTTGTTTGTATTGGATTACATAACCATTGACACCATGCTTGAAAAAGTCTTCTTTCAACTTTCCTTAAAGCTATAGAATCAGGGCTATTAAAATCCTTTCCTAAGGGGCCAAACTCTTGCTCCAATTTTTGAAGAATCAAATCACTCTCTGTAATTAATAAGCCATCTATTTCTAATGCAGGAAGCATTCCTGATGGGACTTTATTTGTGTACCACGATTCTTTTCGGCCATAGCAACGCATGGTTACTTTTTTGATTTTATACGGGATTCTTTTGCATTCAAGCCAAAGCCAGATTTTCTGACAGTAGGGGCACCATGCATGATGATCTCTATACAAAGTAATTCTTAACTCGTCTTCTGATTTTCCAAAAAGTCTTAATGTGCTGTGGGGGTTGTTGGGACCATTCGTTCGATTTTCTTCTATATCTTTAGTTAAGTCTCTCAACTCTTCCCAGCTCATTGCAGTGTTTGTAGTTTGTTGGAATTTCATTGGAAACTTTAGAATTTAAATTTTCACCTAAAAGGCTTGCGCTTGGATTGCTTTCACTCCTAATTCTAAACTATGTCATAAAAACCATATATATTCCTTTGTATTTCATACAAATTTAGATAATCAATGATTATCTATGAAGATACAATTGAAAATTTTCTAAAATTTCTAGACTTTTTTAATTTATTAGTCGAGAATTAGTAGTATTCATTTCGAGGTAATTATTTTGAAAGACGAATATGACTTGATAGTTTTAGGGGCTGGATCAGGTGGTTTGGCTGCTGCTAAGAGGGCTGCTTCTTATGGGGCCCGAGTTGCAGTTGTTGAAGGTGATAAGGTGGGTGGTACATGTGTAATTAGAGGTTGTGTTCCTAAGAAACTTCTGGTTTATGGCTCTCAGTTTTATGATAATTTAGATGAAGCAGAAAGTTTTGGTGTAAATCTTTCTAATACTCAAATTAACGTTCAAAAGTTGTTGGAGAATGTAAGAAAGGAAGTGTCACGTTTAAATGAACTTCATGTTAATTTTTTATCCAAGTCCGGAGTTGAGCTTTTTTATGGTTGGGGAAGATTTTGTGACTCTAATACTATTTCTATATTAGATGAACACAAAAAGGTCATTAAAAATATTAGAGCCAAAAGAATTTTGATAGCTGTTGGAGGTAAACCTGTTAGGCTTAATATACCAGGATCAGAAAAAGCTTGGATAAGTGATGATGTTTTTATTCAAAAAAGTTTCCCGGAAAAGATTGTCATTGTTGGGGGAGGATTTATTGCTTGTGAGTTCGCATGTATTTTGAATTCTCTTGGAGTTAAGATTGTTCAGATTGTTCGTCGAAATTACCTTCTGAGAGGATTTGATAAGGAGGTTTCATCTGTTTTGCAAAAAGAAATGCAAAATAAAAATATTAGTATTATTTTTGAGGGTAATCCAGTTAGGATTGATGGTAAATATGGAGAACTTTCCGTTAAAATTGATTCTGGGGAAGATTTTTCATGTAATGCAATTCTTCTTGCGACAGGTAGGAGGCCTTTTATTGATGGACTAAATTTAAAAGATGCAGGGGTTTTGACTTTGAATGGGAAAATCTCAGTAGATTCCAATAATATGACAAATTCCCAAGGAATATTTGCTATAGGAGATGTTACTGATCGAATAAATCTAACCCCTGTTGCAATTGAAGAGGGACGCGTATTTTCAGATAGATTTTATGGAAACAAACCTAGGAATGTGAATTATGATTTTGTGCCTAAGGCTGTATTTAGTCAGCCTGAAATTGCTATGGTAGGGCTTTCAGAGGAGGAGGCAATACAAGCTTATGGGAAGGAAAATCTTGATATACATAGAACAAAATTTAGGCCAATGTCACATGCTTTGTCGAAGCAAGGTCCAAGTTGCTTCTTGAAACTATTAGTTGATAAAGACTCGGAAAGGATAATTGGTTGCCATATGCTTGGTGAGCATTCTGCGGAAATTATTCAAATGGCAGCTATTGCTCTGCAAATGGGAGCAACCAAGAAGGATTTTGATAGTACAATGGCTCTCCACCCTACAATTTCAGAAGAATTTGTGACGATGAATTAATCTTATTGGCGGACAATATTTTATATTATAAATTTCATCTAATTTTTATTGGAGGTTCTTTTCAAATGTTTCCAGTAAATTAACATTTGAATGGACATTAAAATAATTACTGATGGAATAATTATACATATAATTATCAATCTAAATTCGTCTTGCCAAGTAGGTAGAGTTTCAGGAAGGACTTGATCTATTAGGTATAAGAGATAAAGAGTCAGAAGAATTCCACCTTCTACCCGGCTAATTCGTCCTCTCGTCCAGAAAATTGGCATACAAGCCAGAGTAGTTAGTACCATTATTGGTAAATCTTTCTGAATAAGTATTTTTTCAACTGTTAGGCCATTAATACCTGATGCGATAGCGCTACTTCCCAGAACCAGAAGTTGGTTTAATAAACTGCTGCCTACAACATTCCCAATTGCTAGATCTGTTCTTCCTTTCAAAGCTGCTACCAATGAGGTGATCAGCTCTGGCATTGATGTCCCTGCAGAAACAATAGTAAGACCGATTACGGCTTCACTAACTCCTAGAAATGTTGCGGTTGAGCTGGCACCACTAACAAGTAAATTTGAACCAATAGTTAATACTAGAATTCCGCTTAAAAGAAAAAAAGTTGCTTTTGAGAATCCTAAATTTGCAGATTCCTTTTTAATTTCAGGCTCTGCATCTTCTACCTCTTCAGGCTCTTCTCGGGCAGTTCGTATTTCCCAAACTGAGTTAATGATTAAAGCAACGAAGAGGGCCAATCCTGATTGCCAAGTTAAGCGACCTGTGGAGGCCATCCCCCAAACTGCTGTTGAAACGGCTAAAAGAACAGGAACGTCTCTACGTACTAGGCGACTTTCTACCTTGAGGGGTAGTACTAGTGCACTGCTGCCAAGTACTACCATTACATTGAATATATTGCTGCCTATAACATTGCTAACAGCTAATGCATCAGATCCAGCAATAACTGAGCGAAGACTTACAAATAACTCCGGAGCACTAGTTCCTAATGATACAACCGTGAGACCTATTACAAGCTGAGGTATTCCAAAAATCAAAGCAATAGCAACTGATCCTTGAACGAATAACTCGCCTCCGAAAAATAAGAGCACTATTCCTAAAAGTACTTCTAGGATTGAAAGAATAAATGTTGGCATGCGAGTTTAGAAATTGATCATCTTTACTTTTTTGAAAAGGATCCTTCCCTTGGAATTACAGAAAAGTGGGGTTTCATTTTCATAGAGACTTTTATAGTTTGAGAAAGATTTTAAATTCCTCTCAACTATTTTATCGTTCTTTGTAGTCTCTTTACTTAAATCCAGATCATAGTAAATAGACTTAGTGATAATTTTATGATTTTCACTTTATTTGTGATGCTGCTTTTTTTTAAATAGTGGTTGTTAGAGAGATGAAGTTGAATTTCGGGACTTTTAGGAGTAAGTGTGGGCCCTTGCTTCCTTTGAGCTCAACTTATTAAAATCCTCTTGTAAGGGCGATTCCTTTGAAGTGTCTATTGACAGATTGACCATAATCCAGCCTGATGACTGGCATGTTCATCTTAGAGATGGTGAAATTCTTTCTGCTGTTGCTTCAATAACAGCTCGAGTATTTGGAAGGGCAATTGTAATGCCTAATCTTCACCCTCCTATTACGAGTGTTGATCAAGCCTTGAAATACCGTCAGAGAATCATGAATGCTGTCCCACCGGGGATTGCATTTACACCTCTCATGACTGCTTATTTAACTGATGAGATTTCTCCTAAGGTCTTAGAGGCTGGTTTTCTTCAGGGGGTTTTTACTGCGGCTAAACTTTATCCGGCCAACTCTACAACTAATTCTAATGATGGTGTTACTGACATAAGGGCTATTAATTCTTTATGGGAAACCATGGAAAGAATTGGTATGCCTTTGCTAATTCATGGTGAAATTAATGATATAGAGGTTGACATCTTTGATAGAGAAAAGATATTTATTGAGAGGTACCTGGAACCATTAATAAGAGATTTTCCTGATCTTCGAGTTGTTTTAGAGCATATAACTACGGAAGAAGCTGTTCAATTTGTAGAAGCTAGTCATTCCAAACTTGGGGCCACTATTACTCCCCACCATTTGCATATTAATCGCAATGCAATTTTCAATGGTGGACTTAGAAGTGACTTTTATTGTCTTCCAGTTGCTAAAAGAGAACATCACCGCCTTGCTTTACGAAGAGCTGCGACTAGTGGAAAATCTTCTTTCTTTCTTGGCACTGACTCGGCACCACATGTAAGAAGTGCTAAAGAAAATGCATGTGGGTGTGCTGGTATTTTTAACGCGCTTCATGCCTTGGAGAGTTATGCAGAAGTTTTTGAGGAGGAGGGGGCTATAGATAAACTTGAATCTTTTGCGAGTAAAAATGGGGCAGATTTTTATGGATTGTCCCTAAATACTAAAACGATAAGCTTAATAAAGACTAGGCATTTAGTAAGAGATACTATTGAGATTAGAAATCCGAGAGGTGATCTAGTCGAACAACTTGTTCCTTTCCATGCCGGAGACTATCTGACTTGGATGGTGGAGCTTGAGTAAAAATCAACCACTGCAATTATTGATAGTGGATGCCTCTTGCTATTGAGTAGAGAGCAGTTTTGATAAAGGTTTGGAAGTTGAGATTGGTTAAGAATGTATTTTTGAAGGTTTATGGGAGCAGGGGGACTTGAACCCCCACAGTCTTTTACGACCTACGGATTTTAAGTCCGCTGCGTCTACCAATTCCGCCATGCTCCCGCATTTTGTTGGGCTAATACCCATAATTACATCCTAGATTTAAGCGAGTAATTCTGGCCAGTGTGATTTTGAACGCTTTAAGTGGTCAAATTGATACCAGTTCCTTGCTGGTACCTTCTCTATATCTAGCTTTGGGCTTTCTGTATTTAGTATTAGTCCCATTGTTTCTTTACTTTTGGATGAGTCGGAGATGGCACATTATGGGGAAATACGAACGTTTGACAGTTTATGGAATGGTTTTCTTGTTTTTCCCAGGCCTGATAGTGTTCGCACCCTTTTTAAACCTCCGCTTGAATGGACAGGGTGAGGGCTAAGACATTGACAAGGGCAAGGGTTCTTCAACTTGGATTAGTTGTTTTTCTTCTAGGAGCGATTGGCTACTGGGGGTTTTTAGCAGGTGGCTTGAATGAACCTTTTGCAGGAATAGCCTCCGCTGGGATTTTGGTATTTGTTGTACTTGCTTGGATTGGGTCTTATTTGTTGCGAGTAGTTACCGGAAAAATGACTTTCATAGAGCAACGTAAACGATATCGAGACGCTTATGAAAAATTGACAGAAACTGAACTTAGTAAGAGATTTGATGCTCTTTCAGAAGAAGAGCAAATTCGATTAATGGAAGATCTGCAAGGTGGATCGAGTTCGAATAAAACATCCGATTAAATATTTGCCACTTAATACCCCTCTAGAATTCTTCTCTTTTATATTTCTAACTAATATTCGACAAGAATGATTCCTTGACTTCTAATTCATGCCCAAAGGCTGATATCAGCTCTCGTTTTAGACAATTGAAGCAAGAGGGGAGGATTGCATTAATGCCATTTCTTATGGCAGGGGATCCTGATTTAGGGACCTCTGAACAGCTTTTACTTATGCTTCAAGACTCCGGTGCAGATATTATTGAATTAGGCATACCTTATAGTGATCCTCTAGCAGATGGCCCAGTAATTCAGGCATCAGCAGCTCGGGCATTGAAAGGTGGAACTACACCTTTAAAAGTACTAGAGCTCTTGAATAATTTGCAAGATAGATTAACTGTTCCAGTTGTTCTTTTTACCTATAGCAATCCTTTGCTTAAGTTTGGCATGGAATCTTTTTGTGAAGAAGCGGCAAAAGTAGGAGCTTCTGGTTTTGTTGTACCTGATCTCCCTCTTGAGGAGGCAGAAAGACTTTCTCCAATTGCTGCTAAAAGAGGTTTGGATCTGATACTTCTAACTGCTCCAACAACTCCTTATGACAGGATGAAGAGAATTGCAAATAGCAGCCGAGGTTTTACTTATTTGGTTAGTGTCACAGGCGTTACTGGTGAACGATCAGCAGTTGAAGGTCGAGTTGAGGACCTTGTGAAAGATCTCAAGAAATATTGTCCTAGCCCAGTTGCAGTTGGATTTGGTATTTCAGGCCCAGAACAAGTCACTAAAGTAAGAAGCTGGGGTGCTGATGGCGTAATAGTAGGAAGTGCACTTGTCAATAGGATTGCTTTAGCTAAGCCTGGAAGTGAAGTTCAGGAAGCACAACATTTTTGCATTAAGCTCCGTGAAGCTGCAGGTTGATTTTGATTTCAAGTGATTATTTAATCAACAGTTTTTGTATAAATGAAAAAGCCTCGGATTTTATCCGAGGCTTTTTTTATTTGTGTCTCTTAAATTAAAGTCGATTTTACTTACTAGGACCATTTAAGATAAATCACTAATCTTCATCATCGCCTGCACCAGCTGGTGTAAGCCTTATTAGTTTACGACCAAGCTTGATATCAAATTCATCACCTGGTTTCAGATCTAGCAGAGCTGTATAAGCCTTACCAATCAACAAATTGCCATTGCCTTGAACTGTTGCTATATAGCTTAACTTCCGTCCACCTTTTCCTATGCCTGCTACACCTGTTGCACCTAGGTTGACACCTTTAGCTTCTAAGAGCGCTTCGTAGAAAGCAGTGAAGTTGAGTCTTTCGCCACCAGCCTTCTTGTCTGAGACATAACCACAAGCACGAACTAGATCGGATTTGCTGACATCTCCTAGTTCTTTGACTTTTGTGAGAAGATCGCTACCAGTGAGCATGATGAGTAACTAAATATCTACTTCAGTAACATAGCGTTTATTAACCGATTTGTGTGATTTTTTGTGAGTTAAATTATCACAATCTATCCAAATCTTGTTATGACACGATTCGTTCTTTGGGGGAGATACTGTGATAATGCTCTTGAAAAGCGTGTTCCTTTTCGTGAGAGGCACCTAAATAGACTGGCAACTCTTAAGAAGCAAGGAACTTTGATCACTCTGGGTCCAACAAAATGTAGTAGCTATGTATTTGGGATCTTTGAATCTGAAAGTCTTCAGCTTGTTAGAGAATTACTTGAAGACGACGTTTATTGGAAAGAGGGGATTTGGACTTCTTTAGAGGTTTATCCCTGGGTCCAAGCATTTTGAGCCTTATTCCATATCCATTTAGCAACAAGCTCATCTCCACCTTGCCCAAGAACCTCTTCATATCCTGACATTGAACCTATACCTTCACGGGCAACTTTTGCGATAGCTTCTGGACTATCTAATCCTTGTCGGTTTAAAGCAGGCAGCTTAAGAGTGCGATTTCTGCGAACTATATTTCCACCATTAATATGACATCCAGAACAGTGTTCGAGAAAAAGTTTCTCACCAGTAGGGTTGTTATTTAGCGCATTGGTCTTAATTGGACTTAATGCTAAGACAGTAGTCAAGATTAGTAGAGCTAATAGCCGAAAACTTTTGATTAAGAAGAGCATTAGCTAAGCCTCACTATATCTATAAAATATATTGAACCTTTCTTCCGTTGTCTTTGCTTTGTTAATAAATAGTGGATAATCTAAAATTTAAACTTTGTTTTTCATCACAGGTATATGGCATATTTCATTCTTGTAGACATTGGTGAAGCAGTCAGAATCCATTGGTTTTGAAATAATTCCCTGCTTTCGATGATTTGCTTTTTTAAGCTTATTTTTGAGAGTCACTTTCTTTGATTAGGAGGACCGGATGGCTGATGCTGATCTTTTGCGATTCCTTCATAAAGTTGAACAGCTTCAACAATTAGTCCAATCTTTGGAGTCTTTCCCTGAAAGACGACATGAATTATCGGCATGTAGCAATCACAATCAAGTTGTTAGCTTGGCTAAGAAATGGGGTTTTGAGATTGGACGTCGATGGGGTGAGCCTGACCTTGTTACTAAATCATCGGTTCGAGAAAATCTTCTCAGCTGCTCTTTTCCTCCATCAGGAGAAGAGAGAAGATATTTGATCCAAAGAGCTTTGAATTGGCGTTTGGAGTTGATTGTTTCTTGCGCTCTCTCTAATGATGAAAATTTTTGGAATCAACAACCTGAAGATGAGTGGATATTACTTTTAAGAGGTAGTGCCTCCATGATGCTTAAGAGTCCTGATGAGGTAATTGATTTAAGTGTTGGTAGTCACTTGCATTTAATTCCTAATAGACCTCATCGTCTTTTGAGAACTGATTCTGCTCCTGGAACAGCTTGGTTGGCTTTGACCTGGCTGTAAATCGCAAAGGAATTCTTCTCGCCAAATCTTTTGCGAAGAAAAAGCCCCTAATAAGAAGAATGTTTGTTTTCTTCAGGACAGTCATCACGAATTGCCTGCAGTAGAAGATCTAATTGTCCAAATGGATCTTGACTTTTGAGTTCTAGTTTTGATTCGACCTTAGATGTAGTCCATTCTTTTTCTATTGAACATAAACGCGCTGCGAGCCTAGGCATACCTCCTTTGTTGTATTCATTCTCAAGAACCTCTAGTAAAGAAGGCATTCTTGTAGAAATGGCCCCTAAACTTTTACGTAAGTCAGCTTGAGTGCGTCCATGTTGCTTAAGCCAATCTTTTAAAAGAATTGTTAGTTCTTCTTCAATTTTTTCGGACCAAGTTTTCATAAGTGATTTAAGCTAAACCATGAGTCAAGCTTTTTTCTAGCACGATTTTTAATTTCAGGAGTTATGTGATTACTCCATAGAGTTATGACTGCAGTTAGAGCAACAAGGTCATCACTAAATCCTGTGATAGGAATTAGATCAGGAACAAGGTCAATTGGCATTATTAAGTAGGTTAATGCGGCAAGCATGCTTAGCCTTGCTTGCATAGGAGTTGAGGTGTCAAGCATTAATTCCAAAGCTTCCAGTGCTGGCAATGCAATTGATCTGCCAGCTTTGATAAGTATTTTCTTGAGGAGACTTTGATCAATGACTGAGCTGTCAACTACTTCCGTATCAACGGTTTTATTACTAGATGATTTCTGATAATCCATAGAGTTAAACTTAGAAGTAATCAAATAAAATAAAAAGGGATAAAAGATTTTTTTAACTATAAGAACTTTTTCTTTTAACCCACTCTGGATAACAGCTTTGAGAAGCTTTCGCAAGGTTTGTTGTACTACATGTTTGTATGTATGCAGGACTACAATTCATTTGCCCTGAAATTTCTGTAAGGGATTTCCATTTTCCGGATTGGTTCATGTCGAATCTCAGCTAAATAATAATCAGGCCTTCTTAAATCAAATTTACATTATCAACCTGTGATTTGCTTGTTCTCCATCTGGATAGTTTCAAGTGGATCATTCGTTGACTTAGATTTAGCATATGCCATCCAGATTGAGTGCTTTCATCAGTCGCAATAGTAATCATGGCTTGAACTTGGTTTCCATAATGAGCTCTTGCTCATGTTTTAAGAGCTGATTTCTTCTGATCTTATCAAGAAAAGTTCTTAAACAACTAGGCATACTACTTTCTCATCTTTTTTGAATGTGTAGTGTTTTTTAAATTTAAGGAATAACAAAATAAATCAAGGATTTTATTCAAGATGAACCATTTGATGAAGTTAATGAATATTATTCTCGCCTAGGTCCGTTACGCCTATTAGCAAGAACTTCAAGGACATCTCTCCAATTGACTTTATGATGAGCAAGGGCTACTTGAAGGTGAAAAATAAGATCTGCAGCTTCATTGGCGATTTCGATTTTTGAATCCTCTTTACAGGCCATTATGAATTCAGCAGTTTCTTCTCCGATTTTTTTTAGGATCTTATTGTCACCTTCTCTTAATAATTTATTTGTATAACTCCCTTCTTCTGGATTATTTACTCTATTTTTAATTACTTCAAATAACTCACTAGATGTGTCACTTGCATAAGAAACGTCTCCCTGTTCTTTAGCATAATTACTTGAATTAGAAAAGAAACAGCTACGTGCACCTGTATGGCAAGCTATTGAACCAGTTTGCTTAATGCGAAGGAGGATAACATCGGCGTCACAGTCATATCTAAGCTCCTTAAGAATCTGGGTATGTCCACTTGTCGCACCTTTATGCCAAATTTCTTTTCTTGATCTGCTCCAATAATGAACTTCTTTGCTTTTAAGAGTCTTTTCAATAGAAACTCGGTTCATCCAGGCGAACATTAAAACTGTTCCATCAAGCCAGTCTTGAGCTATGGCAGGGATAAGACCGTTTTCATTAAAACGAAGATCTTCAATGAAGGCAGTGTTCCAGGGCTGCATTCGGTTCTCCAGCTTTTAGGATTTGAGAGTGGTTCTATTTCTAGTTTCCTCCATGTAGGTTTTCATGTCCATCAACCCCTTTGTTTATAGTTGTTCCAAATTATTTCAAGGATATCCCTGTACCCATAGACAGTGGAGGCATCCTGGTCATTGTCGGTTTGTTCATGGTTACAGCCGAAGTTTTTTAGTTTTCTTTGCTGCCGAGAAGCTAGATCAGAATGGTTTTGTAGTTGATTTCTCGAGTTTGAGAACTCTTGAGAAAAGACTTAGAGATCAATTTGACCATACGTTTTTGGTTAATTCTGATGATCCACTTTTACCTGAATGGAAAAAGCTTCATCAGTTGCAAGCTTTGGATTTAAGGGTTATGGAAAATGTAGGAATGGAATCGAGTGCAGAATTGGTGTGGAAATGGAGTAATGAACTGTTAAATGATAGAGATGGTGGTAGATCTTGTTGTTGGCGAGTTGAAGCTCGTGAGAATGATTTTAATGCGGCTTGTTTTGAATTGACACCAGAGTGGTTTTCTTCCCGTCCAGCTGAACGAGGGTAGATTTATAAGAATCTTCCTTCTTTCAGAAGGTTTTATAAAGACATTCCAAAAGAGCTGTTGGCTTTGGGTTGCTTGTATCTGCTGGAGTCCTTTCTTGTAACTTTCTTCTTTAAACCTATAAAAACTTGATTGCAAAATGATTAAGCTGACCTTGGTCTGTGATTTTTTCCTGATCTGTTTCGCATCAGAGGTGTTGGTTATTTTTATCGTATTTAAACTATTAAGTTATTTTTAGGAGAATAATATTTGCGAGATGAGTTGAATAGGGTTTTTATTTCTTGTTGGACTTTTTGGTATCAAAATCTCAGTAAAGAATTAATTTCTCATCCTTTTTTTCAATTTTTATGGTTTGGTGATTCTTATACTTTTTAGATAATATTGCTCTTGATATAGGTGTTTCAAGCTCTTTTTGGATTACTCTTTTTATAGGTCTTGCTCCATATATTGAGTTCTCACATGACTTTGCAAGGAATTCTATAGCTGCATCACTTAATAATAGATTTATTTGTTGGAGTTTAAGCCTTTCTCTTAAGCGATTAATCTGAATTTCTGCAATATCTTTGAGGCTATTTAACTTTAGACTCTTAAAGATAATAATTTCATCTAGCCTATTTAGGAACTCAGGTCTAAAATATAATGCCAATTCTTTATTGACGTAATCTTTTGACTCGGAAGAGTTTTCATCATAATGACCGATTTCTGTCATATCTTTTCCTGCAATATTGCTTGTAATAATTATTACTGTATTGGTAAAATTTACTGTTCGACCTTGACCATCGGTTACACGTCCCTCGTCAAGGATTTGGAGCATCAAGTTAAATACATCAGGGTGAGCCTTTTCTATTTCATCGAAAAGAATTACTGCGTAAGGCTGTTTGCGGATAGCTTCTGTGAGTTGACCACCAGCTTCATAACCTACATACCCTGGAGGAGCTCCTATTAGGCGACTTACCGAGTGTTTCTCCATGTATTCCGACATATCTATTCGTATTAGTGCTTTTTCGCTATCAAAGACTTGAAAGGCTAGGGTTTTTGATAATTCTGTTTTTCCTACACCTGTAGGGCCTAGAAATAAAAAGCAGGCTATTGGCTTTTCTGGGTCTGACATTCCAGTTCTTGATCTTTGTATGGCTTCCGCAACTGATTTGACTGCTTCTTCCTGCCCTACAACTCTTTCTTTTAATTGGTTCTCTAGATTTAGAAGCTTTTCTATTTCGGATTGCACTACCTTAGAAATAGGAATACCAGTCCATTTGGCAATAACTTCGGCAATATCTTCTTCAGTAACTTCTTCGCGAAGTAAGGATTTCTCCCCTTCTTTTTCTTCTTGATCTAATAAAGCTTTCTCTTGGTTTGCAAGTTTATTTTGCAGCTCATTTAAGGTTCCATATTCTAGTTCTGCTGCTTTATTTAAATCATAGTCACGTTTGGCTTGATCAATTTGTAGTTGTACACGTTCAATTTCTTCTTTGATCTTTGAGATTTCCTCAATGAAACTTTTTTCGCTTTCCCATTTGGAATTTAGTACTTCTTGTTGCTTCGTAAGCTCAGAGAGCTCTCTTTCGATTCCCTCCAGGCGTTCTTTACTTATGGAATCAGATTCTCTTTTTAAAGAAAGCTTCTCCATCTCAAATTGAAGAATTTTACGGTCTATTTCGTCAATATCTTCAGGCTTAGATGTGATTTCCATCTTTAATTTTGCAGCGGACTCATCAATTAGATCAATTGCTTTGTCTGGGAGAAATCGGTCGCAAATATACCTATTGCTATGCAATGCAGCGGAAACAATTGCATTGTCAGAAATTCGAACTCCATGATGAACCTCATAACGCTCTTTTAAACCTCTGAGTATTGATATGGTGTCTTCTACGGAGGGCTGATCAACAATGACTTGTTGAAATCTTCTCTCTAATGCAGGATCTTTTTCTATATGTTGACGATGCTCGTTAAGTGTTGTGGCCCCTATGCAACGAAGTTCACCTCTAGCAAGCATTGGTTTTAACAAATTGCTTGCATCCATAGATCCACCTGATGCTCCTGCTCCAACAACGGTATGAATTTCATCTATAAATAAAATAATTTTTCCTTCAGAATGCATTACTTCTTTAAGTACTGCTTTTAGACGCTCTTCGAATTCTCCTCGATATTTAGCCCCTGCAATTAACGCCCCCATGTCTAAGGCTATTAATTCCCTTTTTTGGAGAGCTGAAGGAACATCACTATTTACAATCCTTTGCGCAAGGCCTTCAACAATTGCGGTTTTTCCTACCCCAGGTTCTCCTATTAAAACAGGATTATTTTTTGTTCTTCTGCTAAGGATCTGAATAGTTCTTCTGATTTCATCATCTCTTCCTATTACTGGATCAAGCTTCCCTTCAAGAGCAGCAGCGGTGAGGTCTCTTCCGTATTTTTTAAGTGATTCATAAGTACTTTCAGGATTCTGATTAGTCACTTTTTGATTCCCTCGTATTTGTTTAATAGCATCATTTAGAGTGTTTTGCGTGATATTTTCTTTTTGTAGGAGATCTTTGCAACACCTAGCATCTTTGGTAAGACTAATTAATAAATGCTCGATAGAAATAAATTCGTCGAGAAAAGATTCTTTAATCTTTTCTGCATGATCAAAAGTTTGATTTAATGATCTTCCAATATAAATTTCCTCAAATCTTCCTTTTAGTTTTGGTTGTTTTAGTATAAATTGATTTAAATTTTTTTCTAGAGAATCTAAGCATATCCCAGATTCCTGAAGGATTTTTACTCCTAGTCCTTCATGTTGTTTTAATATTGCCGAAAGGAGATGTTCTGTTTCAAGCGTTTGGTGCATGTACTCTTTTGCAATTCGCTGAGCAGTGATTATTGATTCCCATCCTTTGTCTGTGAATTTATCTGATGTAGGTTGCATTAGTATTCATATTTCTATAAGAACTTTATGCATTGGAAATACTTTTGCATATATGGAAATCCGATCAAAGAATTCGGACTTCCCTTAAGTGTTCGGTATTTACTATGGCTTTTCGATTAGAAATGGAATTTTGTTATTGAGGGTTAAAAAATAATCATATGCTTTCTCTGAAGATTGATGAATTAACTTTATAGGCTCTTTAATGGTGAAATTTTGCTTGATTTAAACCAATTTTCTACTTTTGCAAGTTTTTCTTCATTTTTAATGTCCTCTATTGTGACATTAAAGTGATAGGACTGAGCAAGTGAGATGACGGAGTTGATACAGGTGCATTCCATAAGCTCTCTTCTGAGAGAAGAGTTGTGCTCAATAGCACGAACAAAATTAGAAAGGCCTTCCCTTGACATTTTTTTCGGCAATCTTTTTTGCAGTGTAAATTTCGATTGATGTCTCTGCAATTTTTGGAACTTTTGGTTTTAGTTGCTCATAATTAACAAGCCAGAGTGATGCTAAATAACATCTCCCTGGCTTGATAAAGGTGGATTTAATTTCTTCTGTGTCTTATTGCCGTGTAAGAAGAAATCTTAAAAGTAAAGTTGGTAACTATTGAACTACCACTTGCCCAACCATGCCAGCACCACGATGGGGCTCACAGTAGAAGTCATAAGTCCCTGCAGTGCTGAAAGTCTTGGTCCAAGATTCGCCTGGAGCGAATGCTAGATCAGCATGACTCAGATCTTCATGGCCATCGAATATGGCGTTGTGGGGAGCAAGTTTGTTATTTACAAACTTTACTGTGTCTCCAGCGCTAATGGTTACTGTGCTGGGTGAAAAGGCAAGCATGCCATCGTCGGTCCCCAGCTTGACCTCAACAGTGGCGGCATGTACTGATGGGATGGCTAGGCCGAGAACTAAAAGGAGGGAAAAGCACGCTGCTGCGATTGATCGAAGCATGGAATGCATGGTTGTCTATATCTCTATCTACACTTTAGCGCTTTTGGGTGACTTATAGCGCTTTAATTTTGGGATGCCAGAAATTTGAAGTACATCTTCTAGCGTAGAAGCATGACTTTCCCCTCCAAAGCTCTCAGGTGAGGTGATTGGAGAGTGAACAAAGTGTCTTTGATGAATGCTGAATCGGTCCCAATCAGTTATTTCTATAGGAAGAATTTTTATTAATATTTTAATCAACAAATTTGAAAGAGTAATTGAAGGGGTTTCCCTGAGGCCCTTCCATTTGCACAAGGTTTGGATTGCTGTGTTTATGCTGATTTCTGGTTGTGCTAAGACAAATTTTGTTAATGTTCCAGGATTAGTCTGATTATTGATGAAGTGGGGAGTTGTTGCTAGGTGGCCACATATAAAGGCAATATCTGCTGCATGAATAAAATGAAAACGAGAATCGAGCCTTAAAAACCTGGCCAGCCAAAGCCACTTAAATGCTTGAGTTAAGCCGTCAGTTAAGTAACTAGATGGAAACTTGGATTTGTTATCAACTCTTCCTCCAAAAACCAGTGTTGGAAATACAGCAACAATTTTTTCTGCTAGATAGTGGGTCTCAAGCTCTTTAAGGCATTGTGCCTTTGTTTGTATATATTCTGTACCATAAGAAAGAGCTTGAGGTAAAGGCTTTAGGGATTTATTGAGAATGCTTGCAGTTGAGAAATATGTTATTTGTTCAATTAACTTAGGATTGAGCATTGCTAATAGATTTTTAACTGCTACTACGTTCACTTCATAAGCCCGTTGAGGGTCTCCCCATGCAGTTGCTGTATGTATAACCCGAGTTATTATAGAGAGTTCTGCTCTAAATTTTTCAGAATCTCTAAGATCACCTATTAGAAGGTTTACTCGAGGATGTTGTGGGGATATAGAGGTTAACTTTTTGGGATCTCGTAGCCAAAGAAAAAGTTCAGCGTTTGAGTTCTCCAATAACCAAGCAGCCGTATATTGCCCAACACATCCGCTGGCCCCTGTAATGAGTATTTTATTAGGCTTTTTCAATATTTTTTAAATAAATTGATTTATATTTTTCCCTATTTCGAAAAATACTCTTGCATTCTCTTCTGGAGTACCAGGCAGTATTCCGTGCCCAAGATTGAGAATATGACGACGATCTTTCGCTTTAATTACTGAGTCGATAATTCTTTCTTTAATGGCTTTTGGCGTACCAAATAATAGACCTGGATCTATATTCCCTTGGATTCCGATATCTTTAGGTAAGCGTTTACATGCTTCTGATATATCAACTGTCCAATCTAGAGAAATAAAGTCAACCCCCGTTTCCGCCATGCGTTCTAAAACTCCAGCACTGCCTGATATATAAAGAATTATGGGAGTATCAGGATGCGTTTGCTTGACAAGGTCAACAACCTTTTTTTGATATGGAGCTGCAAATGTGTCGTAGTCAATTGGACTTAATTGCCCAGCCCAAGAATCGAACATTTGGACTACCTGAGCTCCAGAGTCAATTTGATAACGCAGATAAACTGCAATTGACTCTGCAAAATGATCTAGCAATTGATGTAGAAGAGATGGCTCTTGGAACGCCATGGCTTTGATAATTGCGTAATTTTTGCTGCTTTTGCCCTCTACTACATATGCAGCAAGTGTCCATGGTGCTCCTACGAAGCCAAGTACGGTTGCCTCATTGCCGACACTTTCTCTAAGGCGACCAAGTACTTCCCCAACGAAAGCCATTGATGAGCTTGGATCTAAAGACTTCAAGCTTTTTACTTGACTTAGATCTCTAATTGGAGATTGGATAATTGGTCCTTTGCTTTCAATAATGTCAAAGTCAATCCCCATTCCTGGAAGAGGGGTAAGTATGTCCGAGAAAAGAATTACCCCATCAGGCTTGAAAGCATTGAAGGGTTGCATTGAGATTTCATAAGAGAGGTCAGGGTTTTCAGAACGCTCTCTAAAACTTGGATGTCGGTCACGAAGATCTCGATATATTTTCATGTAGCGTCCAGCTTGTCGCATCATCCACACGGGTGGACGATCAACTGATTCGCCGCGAGCCGCGCGGAGCAATAGAGGTAGTGAGTCGCTCATTATGAAGGCTGATCAAGCGAGAAACTTACTTGAGGGTGAACCAGAAAAGTGTGAAAAGTCGACATTAATGAACTTCTTCGTCACACCAATTTGGAATTTTCTTTCCATAAGCCTCAATCTTCTTTATACCGGAATACCAATACACTAAGAGGTGGCAAGCATAGGTTTAGAGAATTCTCGTAACCATGTATTCCCCATTGCTCAGTTTTTTTGCCTCCCATGTTGCCTAGATTGCTTCCTCCATATCTTGAAGCATCGGTATTGAGAATCTCTTCATAGTATCCAGCTTTTGGCACCCCAATTTTGTAGCTTGAATGACTTTGAGGAGTTAGGTTTGCCACTATGATGAGCCAATTTCCTTCTTTTTCCTCTCGTCGCATGAAGCTAATAACTGAATGACGATTGTCATTACAGTCAATCCATTGGAACCCAAATTCATTAAAATCATCTCTCCATAAAGCGGGATCAGACTTGTAAAGATTATTTAAATCATCTACTAATAGTTGAATGCCTTTATGTGGTTCAAAATCTAATAATTCCCACTGTAAATCTCCCCATACATTCCATTCTGATCGTTGACCAAATTCCATCCCCATGAAAATCGTTTTCTTGCCAGGATGTGTCCACATATAGGCAAGTAATGCTCGAGTATTTGCATATTTTTGCCAGTCATCACCAGGCATTTTGTGAAGTAAATGGCTTTTACCATGAACAACTTCATCATGACTAAGTGCAAGCATAAACTGTTCAGTATAGTTATACCAAATTGAAAAAGTTAGATTGTTTTGGTGGAACTGTCGGAACCAAGGATCCAACTCGAAATAATCGAGCATGTCATGCATCCAACCCATATTCCATTTAAGGTTAAATCCCAGTCCTCCGATGTCTGTAGGTTGAGTAACCATAGGCCAAGTTGTTGATTCTTCGGCTATAGATAACGCTCCAGGAAAGTGTTGGAAAAGCACATGATTTGCTTGCTGAAGAAACTTAACAGCTTCTGTATTTTCACGACCACCTTCTTCGTTTGGAATCCATTCACCATCTGGGCGAAGATAGTCTCGGTATAGCATTGACGCAACTGCATCAACACGAATTCCATCAATATGAAATTGTTCAAACCAATAAATCAAGTTTGCGACTAAAAAGTTGCGCACCTCATTTCTGCTGTAATTAAATATTAATGTTCCCCATTCTTTATGTTCACCGATGCGTGGATCCGCATGTTCATATACATGTTCTCCATCAAAGAAGGCAAGTCCATGGCCATCTTTTGGAAAATGACCTGGGACCCAGTCAAGGATTACACCTATACCTTCGTTATGGCAAAGATCTATAAACTCTCTGAATTCATTTGGTGTTCCATATCTGCTTGTTGGTGCATACCAGCCCGTTACTTGATAACCCCAAGAACCATCAAATGGGTGCTCAGAGATGGGCATTAATTCGATATGGGTAAACCCTCTAGCTTTTACATAAGGAATGAGTTTTGCTGCTAATTCTGAATAAGTAAGTAGTCGAGCCTCAGGCTTCATTTCTGCAGCAATGACTGGCATTCTGGAATTACCTTCAGAATCTATAAAAGGAGAATCTGTAGAAGCATGCATCCAGCTCCCTAAATGCATTTCATATACAGAAATTGGTTTGTCTAGTGGATTTGTGCGATCTCTTTGAGATATCCAGTTTTGGTCTTGCCATTTGTAGTTATCTATATCTGAAACTATTGAACTTGTGGCTGGTCTGACTTCATGATGAAAGCCATATGGATCGGCTTTTTGATAACAATGCCCTTCTTGTGTATGAACTTCATACTTGTAAAGAGAACCTTCCTCGAATTCTGGAATAAATAATTCCCAAACTCCCCCTTTGCGTTGTTGCATTGGATGATGACGACCATCCCATGAATTCATATCTCCCAGAATGGAGACACTTCTTGCATTAGGAGCCCACAAACAAAAAATAGTTCCTTTAATACCTTGCCGACTAACTAAGTGGGCCCCCATTTTTTGCCATATGTGGTGATGATTTCCTTCTGCAAAAAGATGAAAGTCAACTGCTCCCATCCATTCATCTCTGAAGCTCCAGGGATCATATTGTTCATGCTGAATTCCACCTCTTTGAACCCTTAACTTATAAGAAGTCCCCGGGCTCTTTTTAAGTTGAGTTTCAAATACCCAGGGATGGTTAGTGTTTGTCATGGCTACTGGAGCGCCATCAAGAAGCATTTCGACTTCGTTTGCTTCAGGTAACCACGCTCTAATCACCCATTCGTTGGAGAGCTTTTGAGGGCCGAGTATTGCGAAAGGATCAGGATGAAGACAATTGGCTAGCTTCAGCCCTTCTTCTGCCATCCAGTCGAGGGAAATACTGGTTGACATAACTAAAGAGCGATTTTGTTGAGTGAGCTTAGGCCTACAGATGGTTGTCTTGCAAAGTTTGGTTTTGAATTAGAGGTTGGAAATAAATTTTTGAACCAATGAGGCTCATTGAGATAGTTGTTTGAAGACAATTGGTAGAAGGAGCGCCAATTACTGTTCTCGGATTGCCTGGATTAACTCCAATGGCCGGCCATGCTGATCCTGTAATCGAAACTCTTAAGCATTCCCCTGGATTTATGTTGCAAAGAAGGGGCTGCATAGTGACGAAATGTTTATTGGTTGTCATTGCTCTTTCTGCTCCAATGCGAAGAAATCCTGTTGAGATCTGAGTGGCTTTTGTTTGATCCTTGTTCAATGTTGAAATGGCCACACACAAGTCAAAGCTTTGTTGATCAGCTTTGGCTGATATTTCTAAAACGGGAATTCCCTCAATTCTAAGAAAGTGATCAAATCGCTCACTTGTAAAAGTAGCTACATCTGCTCGGTGGTCTATTTCGATTCTGTTTGTTGGGCCAGGTTCAGGGCTCAGATGGCCTCCTATTGCTGGTACTGGTCTCCATGGGTCGTGTACTAAAGAGATAAATCCATTGCCTTCTATTTCCTTTTGTAGAACGCCTTCTTTGCTTTGTAGGCATGCTCCTCCTTGGCTCACTAGGCCCCAAAAAGGAATTGACTTAGTGTTGTTACTTTCTTCCCATTCTTCGGATGTTATGTTCCATATCTTTATCAATTGCATTGAATCTTGGCTTTTTGATAGTTCTGTTTTTTTTAGATTTCTATCAAAAAAGTCTAAATGAATTTGTTGTACTTCTTCCCACCAATTCAAATGTGTAGCAGGACCAATATGAAGTTCTGGGCTACCTCCAGCTTGTAATGATTTGGCAAAAAGATCAATTAATCCCCTTAAATGAGGGTCCCACCATCCTCCAATTAGTAGTAATGGATTTTTTAACCATGTTCTCAAAGGTTTATGAATAAGCCAATTTTGTTCGGTTTTGTTCGATTCTCTTAGCCAGTTAAGAGTTATTCCCTTTGGATCATACTTTTCAAGAAGTAGTTGCCCTTCTCTTAGATAACTTTTATTTTCTAGGCTATTTCTTAGTTCTATCCAAGCTTGATGGTTTCCATGTCGTTGGGCTTTTAGTGCTGCCAGTTGAATACCCCATGCCATTCCAAGATGCCACCAATATGCACCTCCTTCACAACTCCAATGATCTCGTTCATTTAAGCCTGTCATAGCAGGAGCCATGCAATCAGGAGGGAGGCTTCCTTCCTCTGCAAGAAGTTGGGTTAATCCTTGATAGGAGAAGCCATAAGTACCTAATCGGCCATTGCATTCAGGCAATGATCTCACCCAAGTATGGGTGTCACTAGTATCTGCTGCTTCTTGCGTAAAGCCTTTGAAGTTCCCTTCAGAATCTCCTTGCCCTCTAACGTCTTGCACTATGACTAGGTAGCCGTGGTTTGCCCACCAGGTTGGGTGAAGATACGTCACCGTTGAGGCAATTCTTCTTCCGTACGGTTGTCTCATAAGAAGTGTGGGCCAAGGACCACCGTTGCTAGGGATCCACAACCTTGCAATTAGCTTGGTCCCATCCCGAAGGGTAAGGTTTTGGTCTCTCCAGGTAATTTTTGCTGATTTAAATTTTTGATTAACGAACATCTGGGCAATTAAGACCTAAAACATAAGTGGAAAGTATCTCTGCATCTGTTTCGCTGAGATTTTTCTTTGTTGCTATTTCAGCAATTGATTGTTCTGATAAGGCTGATATCCCAGTTTGATTAAGTACTCGAAATCTTTCACATATAGCTTTGGCTTCCTTAGGATTGCGTTTAACGCTTTCGAGCAACTTGGATTGGGCCTTGGCATCAGCCCCAAAGGAAAGAGCTATTAAGGCTAGGGTCGCAATGTATCGCATTATTTTTAAAATTAGCTTTATTTTATTTCAAGTCTATTCAGGTTGGATAGGTTATTCATTGGGTCAGTTTAGAAGCTGCCTATTTCTGGCTCGGTTAATCAAACTCTTTGCTGAAGCAAGATTTATAGGATTATTTCTATGAGTATGGAGTTGTCGCTCTAATCTGCCTATTCGTTTTAATAGATCATTAGGATTTAATAGTGCTAATGATGAAACCGTTGAAACCCCAGAATGCATAAGTAATGCTGCGTCTTTTGGAGGAAGATCTAATTCATCTATAAGACTTGCCATTCCTCTAATAAATTTAAGGTTCCTGAGACTTAAATTTTTGCTAATTTTCAGCAAGTTGTTCAGGTCTGTGTCCTCGAGTTTCTTTACCTCATTCCAAGTATTAATGCCTTCTTTAAGAAGACTATTATATTCGTTAATCAAGTTTTTGGGTAGATCTTTGAGTTTTTTTAGGTCATGCCTGGTTTCCATCTTGATCTTCTAGAGGTGGTTCAGAAGCTTGAAGGTTTTCAGCGTTTTGGTCTAGAGGTGGTTTAGAAGCTTGAAGGTTTTCAGCGTTTTGGTCTAGAGGTGGTTCAGAAGCTTGAAGGTTTTCAGGATTTTGACTGAGTACTATTGATCGAGTATTCCTCTTAAGATCTTGGGTTATTTCTCCTAGTACTACAGGTCTACTAATGCCTGGACTAACTGATTCAAGTTTTCTTATTCGCACAGTTACTTCCCCTCCATTTCTCTTCCTACCTTGTAGGTTCTCAGCTAGTTGTTCAAGTGTTGGGGATATCGCGGTTTCCGGAAAATCTATAGGTGCTTGAGCAATAACAAGATCTTCACCATTGTCAAAAACAACAGGTAGATACAAGCCTCCTTCAATGGCTTTTCGAGGGGTATAGCTTGCAGAGAATGCCCAGCTACTTGCGGCAAGAAGAAGAGTGAAACTTGAAATACCAATTAATCGGAAGCTTTGTTTCCACCTGACCAGGAAAGAGATCAAGGTGATTACAGTAAAAGCAATACCTGACCATAAAAGCCATTTTGTAGATGTTTGAAGTAGCTCAGGAAAAGGCATTGGCTGGTTAATTCCAAATGGATTTCTTATATTTCACCTACTCCCTGAAAATTGATGAACTCTCATGGGAGTAAGGCTTAAACCCTTAGTCAAAACCAAATGGTGGTTGACTGGAGGGATCATTATTATTGGCGGTGCCCTGGGTTTGTACGGTGTAGACCGTGTAGTTTCTTCAAGGTTCGAAGGACTTCGATCCAGTCTGGAAAAAGATTTATCAGTTTCTTTGGGGCATCCGCTTCGAGTTGGACCTTACAAGGGATTGAGACCTTGGGGTCTTTCTGTAGGTTCAACAGAAGTCCTTGAAGGCGTTAATGATAAATCTAAGGCAACTTTTGCAAGCTTGAAGATTGCTTTTGCGCCTATTGCCAGCTTGAGAAATTGGCGTCCAGTACTCAGCATTAACCCACGTGGAACAAATATATCCCTCGCAAAAAATGAAAATGGGTCTTATTGGACATTAGGAGTATCAAATAAGACGGCTGCAACTCCAAAATTTGCTGTGCAAATTAAGTTGATAGAGCCTGCTCAGATTAGATTTGAGCAGGCAAATATTACTGTTACTGCAACGGGTGATACATTATTGAACTTTTCTTCAAAAACAGTTGTAGGGAATATTCTTGTTGGATTGCCTAATCGAGGTCGATTACGGCTAAAGGGAAAAAGCAGGTGGGATCTCTTGGAAATGCAAGCCAGTGCAAGCTTGAAGAAGATAAGACTTAATTCATTGAAAAAATTAATTCCTGGGGCTTCTTCTTTTGATCTTAAAGGACAGTTGTTTGGTGATCTGAAATTAACTTTTTGGAAGGGTCGTATGAGTTGTAGAGGTGGGATGAATTTAAGAGATTTTTATTTAAAAGGAGGAGCTGTTAAAGAAGAGCTAACAACATCAAAAGTTAATTTAAATTGTAATAATGGAAAGCTAAACTTGCCTCTAAGTGAATGGAATTATGGGGCTTGGACTGGGTCACTTGAAGGTCGCGGGATTAGGTCAAACTCCTCTGGTTTTGATTTAGGTATTTCTAGCATAGTTGGCTTGAAAAGTTTTAAGGAATCTGTATTAAATTTAAGCGTCGAACTTCCTCTTAAGTTTAATAATGGTAGATTGAACCTTGGTAAAGTCGAATCTGAAATTAGTCTCAAGTCTTTTCCTTTGTCTAGGGCTTCCAGTATATTTGGTAATTCTTTTGCAGGCGTTTTTAGTGTAGATGGACAAATCAATGGATCACTATCAAATTTACAACCAGATCTTAATTTGAGTATTTCTAATCCACAGTTCAATGGAATACGATTAAGGGAGGACTGGAAGGGTAAATTTGTTGGATATAGAGATGGAGGAACTGTTCTTAAAATGAATTCACTAGGTAAAAGAAATATAGGTTCTTTTGCTGCCGAGTTGGATCGTGATTGGATGCTGAAAAAGATCTTGATTAAACGTGGAGAAGGTACTATATCTCTTAAAAAGAGAAATAAAAAATATCATTTAGAAGCAGATGAATTTAGCCTTGATGGTGTTGAATTAGCATTGCCTCCTAAGAGGAGATTCGAAGGTATTTATGGGTTCTTAAGTGGTAAAGGTCTTTTGGATTTAAAGAAATTATCTGTGAATGGCGAGATAGCAATGCGTTCTCTACGTTTTATGGGGATTCAACTTAAAAAGGCTGAGCTGAAAGGAAGCTTTCGTGATAAGAACTATATGATTAATGGAAACCTTTCGCCAAGCCGAAATGGTCAGATTGCCCTTTCGGTTGATGGGATTCTTGGAGGTAAGTTGAAGATAAAAGGAGAGGGCCAAAAAGTAAGTGCTAGATGGCTCACGTTAAGTACTTTAAAATTCCTCCCTCAGATTAGACCTGAAAATATTTTAGCAAAAGGCAAAGCTGGGGATTTAGGATCTTTTTGGGTGCAACCTTTTAAAGGCTCTCTTGATGGTCAGTTCAATGCTTTGTCGACAGCCAAGAACTCAATAAATGCAATTGAGTTAATTAAAAAAAAGAGAGAATTTTTGAACCCTGATGATCTTCGAGGAGATATCGACTTTTTGTTTAAGGTTCAAGGACCAGATTTGAATCGATTAGAAGTGAACCTTCAAGCAGAAGGAAAACTTTGGCGTAAAGGTCAAAGCGAGAAAGTTCTTTTGAAACAAAAACCATTTATTGCATCGCTTACAGGTCCAATTAAAGGAGGAGAAGGAAACTTTTCATTGTTGAATATTCCGTTCTCTTTGCTTTCTTTGTTGGCGCCATTGCCGAGTTCATTTAATGGCTCTTTAGGCCTTTCAGGTAATTATTTATTAAGAAAAGGTCGCCAGGAAATTACGGCTGATTTATCTTTTGAAGATGCAAGGTTAGCAGATAATGCTTTGGAACTTCAGAGAGGTAAGCTCATTTTTGCAAACTCATCTTTGAACGTTGATATTTTATTGAGAAGTCTTACATCTAAAGAGCCTGTAAAATTAATTGGAAGTGTACCATTTAAATCTTCTTTGCCTATTGATTTAAGAGTTGAGAGCCATGGAGATGGACTTGATTTCTTAACAGGAGTTACTGATGGAGTTATTAGATGGAATTCTGGTACTTCTGATTTGCGTTTGTTTATTTCTGGAACTCTAGAAGACCCAAAAGCTAATGGTTTTTTGGTTGTAAGTGATGGTAAATTTATATTTAAGGATCAAGTTGTAAGCAATCTGGAAACATCTATTTTGTTTGACTTTAATCGACTCGAAGTACTTGGTCTAAAGGCAAATATTGAATCTCAAGGAAGTATATATGCAGATGGTTCTATTGGTATTAGACATTCAACATCAGAATCAAAACCTTTATCTTTGAAGATAAATCGCGTTAGATTGAAACAGGAGGTTGCGAATGTCGATATCGATGGCGATTTACAGGTAGAGGGAGCATTTATTAGCCCAATTTTTAGCGGCAATGTAACCCTTGACAAAGGAACTATTTCTCATCGTAGGAGTAGATTTCAGCGAAAGCCGAAAATTTCAAGAAATAGTGTAGAACAAGATCTTGAAGTTTTACCAGAGCAAAACTGGGATTTTTATGAGCCAATTCTTTTTCTTGGACAGAACATGGAAGAATCTAAAAGTAAAAACCTAAGTGCATCTATCCCTAACTTTTCTTATATAAAATTTGATGATTTAATGCTTCGATTAGGTCCTGATCTGAGAATCACATCTCAACCATTAGCAAATTTTAGAACCACAGGTTTTTTACGTCTTAATGGTCCATTGGATTCAACTCTTAAAGCTAGTGGTGTTATTAGGTTGTTGACTGGAAGAATTAATCTTTTTACTACTACATTTACTCTTGATAGGCGAGCATCGAATGTGGCAATTTTTACACCTTCTTTAGGTTTTGTTCCTTTTGTTGATATAGCTATGACTAGCAGAGTTTCGGAAAATGTTGTAGATGATGCAACTACATCATCTCCTAATATATTCTCAACAAATGGTTCTGGTAATTTTGGCTTTGCTAGTGGTTTTCGATTGGTAAAGGTGATGGTTGAGGCTAGTGGACCTGCTGATCGAATTCTCGAAACTATTGAATTACGTAGCTCTCCAACTATGCCACGAGCGCAGCTTCTTGGATTGATCGGAGGGAATTCCTTTGAAAAGCTTTTAGGAGGAGCGCAAAGCGAAGTTTTAGCTAGTGTATTAGGCCAATCTGTCCTTTCGCCTGTTTTAGGAAGTATTTCGGAATCGTTTAGTGATCGATTGCATGTAGCTCTTTATCCAGCTTACTTAACCGCGGAAACAACTGATAAGACAGATGATAATCAATCATCTGGGCACTCTGGTCCTGCTTCTACTTCCCCTCAGCAAGCTTGGGTAACTGAGGTTGGAATAGATTTAACTGAAAGGTTTAACTTTTCGGTTCTTGCTACTCCTAATCGGAAAGATATTCCTCCACAAGGTACTTTTAACTTCCAGATAAGTCCTAATGCTGGATTTGTTGGTTCTTTGGATAGAGAAGGTACTTGGCAGAGTCAATTACAGCTATTCTTTAGGTTCTAGAAAATTGAATAAATGCTTGTCTCAGGTAATAGGAATTGATTTGTGTGGAAGTCTTATCAAGGCAGCTCGCTTTGATGAAAATGGTGAGCTTTTAAGCATGGTGGAAACAGGTTTTACACCACCTTTAATGCCTGGAGCAGTTACTGTACAGCTTTGTGAAATTATAGAAGAAATTGACTCTGACTCTCAAGCACTAATGGTTGGGATAGTTCTTCCAGCAACCATTGATTCCTTAGGAAGAGTTGTAAAAACTGCGCAACAATTTTCGGGTTGGGATGAAGTGCCTCTTTCAGAATGGCTGGAATTGAGGATTAAAAGAAAAGTTACACTTGCTAATCTTCAAGATATCTCTTTAATGGCAGAATTAGATTTCATGCAACTAGGTTTTAGCTCTGACTGCTTGAAAGTAGCTTTTCTTGCGTTTAAGCGCTTCCAAGGTTTTTCTTATAGTTCTTTTAGAGACTAATTACGATAAACAACTGATTTTCGAAATGGCCAACTTCTCTTCTATACCCAGTCCTTCTGATGAGTTGATTCGGTTGGTTGCTGATGCTCGAAAGGCGGCTTCTTTTCTTGGTCAGGCAACTAATGAGCAAAGGCAACTTGCTTTGTTCAAGGTTGCCGAAGCGCTCGAATCTTTTAAGGATGAAATTGTTGCTGCAAACTTAGAGGACCTTGAAAGATCTGAAAGCGAGAGTCTTTCTCCTGCTTTAATGTCAAGATTGAAGCTTGATTTGATTAAGTTAGGGGATGCTATAGAAGGAGTTCGAACAGTTGCAGCTCTTCCTGACCCATTAGGGAAAAGGGATTTGCATAGAGAGCTTGATATGGGATTGGTTTTGGAAAGGATTTCAGTCCCTTTGGGTGTTATTGGAGTGATATTTGAGGCCCGTCCTGATGCATTAATTCAGATCGCTTCGCTAGCTATTCGTTCGGGGAATGGGGTTCTGCTTAAGGGAGGAAGTGAAGCTAGCTTGACAAATAAAATATTGGTTAAAGCGATACATCAGGGTATTTTAAAATCAGATATTGATTACAAATCAGTTGGTTTGTTGACTACACGTCAAGAGAGCATGGGCTTACTCCACTTGGATGGATTAGTTGATTTGATAATTCCTAGGGGTAGCAATGAATTGGTTAGGTATATTAAGGATAATACGAGAATTCCTGTTCTTGGCCATGCAGATGGAATTTGCCATTTGTATGTTGATGAAAAAGCAAACCTTGATAAGGCCTTAAGAATTCTTATTGATAGTAAAACTCAGTATCCTGCAGCCTGTAATGCAGTAGAGACGTTACTTATTCATCAAAAGATCGCAAAATCATTTTTAAATATTGCGGTTCCTAAACTTGAAGAATTAGGCGTTTATTTATTAGGAGATGGCTTAAGCCAAAAATATGGAGTTTCCGAATCAGCTTGTGATAATGATTGGTCTTCAGAGTATCTTGACTTAAAATTATCCATTAAGATTGTTCCAGATTTAAAGATAGCACTTGACCATATTTCACGTTACGGCTCGCGTCATACTGAAGCAATAGTTACAGAAGATCCTGAAATAGCCAAAGTATTTATTAAATCGGTAGATAGTGCAGGTGTATTCCATAATTGTTCGACTCGCTTTGCAGATGGTTTCCGATATGGATTTGGAGCAGAACTTGGAATAAGTACGCAAACTTTGCCACCTAGGGGACCTGTAGGCTTGGAGGGTTTGGTTACTTATCGATATCAGTTACAAGGTGATGGACATATTGCTGCTGATTATGCTTCTGGTATTAAAAACTTTACTCATGTTGATTTGTGACCCTTTCTAACCAATCATATAAAGACGCCATTCATGTCAACAATATTCGAATATGGGCACATGTAGGTGTCTTTGAATCTGAAAGAATATATGGTCAATGGTTTGACATCGATTTCAGTATATGGCTTGATCTAGATAAAGCTTCTAAAGAAGATAAAATAGAATTTTCTGAGGATTATTCGTATGGAATTAAAGCTATACATGAACTCTCAATGAAGGCAAGGTGCTTGACAGTAGAGTGTTTTAGTGACCATATTTTAAATGCATTGGAAACACTTTATGGACCGTTGCCGATGAGAGTTATCCTTCGGAAATGCAAGGTTCCTGTTGATGGCTTTAGCGGTACTATATCAGTTGAAAAGTATAGAAATTGGATTGTATAGATGTATAAGAGAGGAGAGAAGTGTCCTTTGATTCTTGTCCATGGGTTATGGGATACTCCGCTTGTATTTCAGAGATTATTGAAAAAATTGGAACAAGAAGACTTAAATATTTATACGCCTAGACTTCCGCATAATTTTGGACGTAAATCACTTGAAGAACTTGCTAATGAATTGGAAATGCTTATTTTTAACAGATTTGGATCTAATAAAAAAATTGATTTATTAGGTTTCTCTATGGGAGGAATAATTGGCAGAATTTGGATTCAGAAACTTGGAGGCTTTAAAAGAACATGTAGATTTTTCAGTGTGGGAAGTCCTCATCGTGGGACTTTTACTGCTCATTTTCTGCCTTCAAGGTTACTAGATGGCGTATCAGAAATGCGCAGAGATAGTTCACTTATAGAAAATTTAAATAATGAATATGCAATGCTGGAAACGCTGAAGTGTAGTAGTTTCTTTTGTGCTTGGGATTTAATGGTTTGCCCAGGATGGGAAGCCACTCTTCCTGTAGGTAAATGTTATTCAATGCCTGTAATAACTCATCGTGAATTAATTACTCATCCGAAATCTATAGATATTTTGGTAAAAGCTATTCTTAAAGACTAACTTGTTTTAAGCCATAATGTCTTATAAGTGCGCTTGTATTTGGTGACCGACCTCGAAAAGCCTTGTAAATTTCTCCTGGAGAAAGGCTTCCTCCTAGGCTGAGTATGGTCTCTCTAAATAGTTTTCCTGTTTCTTTTATTTTGTCTGGCTGGTCTAATCCAGCTTCCTCGAAAGCCGCGAATGCATCAGCACTTAGTACTTCAGCCCATTTGTAAGAGTAGTATCCAGCTGCATAACCGCCGGAAAAAATGTGGTTGAAGCAGCAAAGAAAATTATCTTCTTTTATAGGAGTAAAAACAGAGGTTGTTCTGGATATGCTCCTCCTAATTTCGTCCGGACTTAATCCAAGGTCTTTGTGCCATTCGCTATGAAGTTTTAGATCGGTTAGAGCTAGGTGTACTTGCCTTAATGTTGATAAACCAGAGTTAAAAGTATGAGACTTAATTAACTTGTTGAACTCTTCTTCTGGTAGGGCCTCTTTCGTCTTCCAATGTTTGGCTATGCCTATTAGGGTTTTGCGATCGCGACACCAGTTCTCCATGAATTGACTGGGAAGTTCTACAGCATCCCATTCAACATTATTGATACCTGCTGCTTGTGGATAATCCACGGTTGTCAGCATGTGTTGAAGACCATGTCCAAATTCATGGAAAAGTGTTTCTACTTCTTCGAAACTCATCAGGCTAGGTGTTTCACCAATAGGTGGGCTTTGATTGCAAACCAAGTAAGCAATTGGGAGGACTATTGTTCCATCTTTTTTCTTTTTGCGATTAACACATTCGTCCATCCATGCGCCACCTCTTTTGTTTTCAGGCCGGCTATATGGATCAAGATAAAAAGAAGCTAAGTGTGATCCATTTAAATTAAAAACTTTGAAAAAACGTACATCTTTATGCCAAATAGGTGCTTCTCCATCAGCTTTTTCAATAGTTATTCCGAAGAGACGTTGACATAAATTGAAAAGGCCATCTAAAACTTGAGGCATTGGGAACCAGGGACGGAGAGCTTCTTGGTTTAGATCAAACTTTTCTTTTAGTAGTTTCTCACTCCAAAAATTGAGATCCCATGGGCTGAAATCTTCAATTGCTAAAGAACTACTTTTCTGAGCAAAGACTTGAAGTTCTTTGAGTTCTTCCTGTGCTTTTGGGTATGAAGCTGAACGTAGCTCTTCTAATAGTATTTCTACCTCTTTTACGTCTCTTGCCATTTTTGTTGTTAGGCTTAAATTTGCCCAACTTGAATAGCCAAGACGATTTGCTTGTTCTAGCTTTAATTGAAGGATTTCTTTGATCAAAGGTTGATTATTTAGTTCTCCCTCGCTTGCACGACTTACGAAGGCCTTGTAAATTTTTTCTCTAATAGTTCTATTTTCACCATAAGTCATGTAAGCGTGATACTTTGGCATATCAAGACCAAGTCTCCAAGGACCATTCTTTGCTGTTGGCTTCTCTCCATTTTCGGTAAGGTCACCAGCTTTTTTTGCGGCTTCAGCAAGTAATCCAAGAGCATGTTCAGGAAGTCCTTTGATTTCTTCCGGATCGTTGATTAACAAGCTCCACTTTTGAGTTGAATCAAGAACATTATTACTATAAGTCGTTGATAGGTTTGCAATTCTTTCACTAGTGTTATTAAATTCCTTTTGAGTTTTTTCGTTAAGACCTATACCTAGTTGCTCCATAGAAACTAATTTAGAATTTAATATTCTTTTTTGCGTATTATTTAAGTTAGCTTTGCCGTCATCATTTATATATTTTAATGCGTTATATATTATCTGACTCTGACCGATTTGATTTTGAAAACGAATAATTCCAGGTTGTTGTTTTGAATAAGCAGCCCTTAAAGATTCAGTGTTAGAGACTCCGTTGAGATGGGAAATCGCCCCCCAGCTCCATCTCATTCTTTCTTCTATATCATATAGGCGAGGCATTACATCTTTCCAGCTTAATGCTTTCTCTTTATGAAGCTTTTCGCTGATTTTTTTTTCTAATTCTATTAATTGTTCATTCAGAATTTCAAGAAGTTTTGGTATTTCTTCGTTGATATTCTCTGGACTTATCTCTGCATAATTAGGCAACCCTTCTCCATTTAAAAGAATTTGGATTTTGCTATTTTTTTCTTGGAATGACATCTATGAAAGATTCTGAATATTTTGTGTTATAGCAAAACTATAGGCGGCTAATTTTTCTGACAGAAGGTCTGTTGATGCTTCGTATATATTAATTGCTACTCTTGGCCAAAAGCCAATTACTAATGTTGGGACTAAAAGTGTTAGACCAATACTTAATTCCCTAGTATTTAAATCTGCAACAGTGGCCAATGCAGGAATCCTTGGTCCAAAGAATACTCTTCTGCACATTGATAGTAAGTAAATAGGAGTAAGTACTAGCCCAATTGCAGAGAGTAAAATTGTCGCAGCTCTAAAAAGTGAAGTAAAGCTTTCCTGGCTTGTAATTCCTAAGAAGACAGTTATTTCACTAATAAATCCACTCATACCTGGAAGCGCAAGAGATGCGAGTGAACCTGTCAGGAAAAATGCAAAAGTTATAGGCAATACTTTTGCTAGTCCGCCCATATTAGGGATTGATAAAGTATTCGTTCGCTCGTAGAAAGTCCCCGTGATAAAGAACATTGCTGCGGCAATTAATCCATGACTAATCATCTGAAGCATTGCACCACTTATTCCTAGTGCATTGATTGCTCCAATTCCAAGTAATACAAATCCCATATGACTAACAGAGCTACATGCTATGCGCCTTTTTACATTGTCTTGAGCAAAGGCATTAAGAGCTCCGTATAGGATATTTACTATTCCTATTACTATTAAAGCTGGTGCAAGTTGAATATGTGCTTCTGGAAGCATTTCCACATTGAATCTTATTAGGGCATATCCGCCCATTTTTAAGAGTACCCCTGCTAGTAGCATTGAAACAGGTGCATTAGCCTCTCCATGTGCATCAGGAAGCCAAGTATGAAGAGGGAAGATTGGCAGCTTTACTCCAAACCCAATTAGGAATCCAAGGTAACAAAGAATCGAGATATTTGATGAAGGTGATTTATTTGCAAGTTCAGTAAGATTTAATGTGAATTCAGCTCCTGATAGTGCTAGTGCAAGACCACTTATTAGTATTAACAGAGAAGCAAGCGCGGTGTAAAGAATAAATTTAGTGGCTGCATATAGACGTCTGTTGCCACCCCAAATTGCAATTAATAGATATACAGGAACAAGTTCTAACTCCCAAGCCAGGAAAAAAAGTAGAAAATCTTGAGATAGAAAAACTAGTGCTTGAGCAGAAGCCTGAAGTAAGAGAAGAGCAAAATATAGCCTTGTTTTGCTTTGGATTTTCCAACTTGCCGCAACTGATAATAGTGTGATTAAGCCACTTAAGAGAACAAGAGGAGTAGAAATTCCGTCAGCACCTAGAGACCATTCAAGTCCGATAAATGGTATCCAGTTAACTCTTTCAATTAGTTGTAGGCCACTTTGATGAGTATTAAAAAGTTTTCCGAAAACAAATATCATTAATAAGAAGTCAATAAAAAGGACTCCTAGCGCAAGATTTCTTGCTGCATTTGAATTATTGCTTTCGCTCCCGGGGAGCAATGGCATTAAAAGAGACCCTGCTGACGGAAGCAGGACAATCAGCGATAGCCAGGGGAAACTGGCGGATTGGAGCATATTTGCGTCCATTAGGACGGAAGAACCCCATTGAATTTATCAGCCCATAGGCTCAGCGTGTAAGTAAAACTACTCATCGACTCCAGGGATCCAGCGACTGCCCTCGGTTTGGAGATTAAGCATTGGAGCTCTGCTTGCTACTCCTGTGGCTTCCCAAGCTCTCACCATTGCATTGCTGATGGCTTCTCCACGGTCCTCTGAGCAAAGGGCTATAACACTTGGTCCTGCTCCGCTTATTGCGCATCCCCATGCCCCGGCTTGAATAGCAGCTTCTCTAACTTCTTTGCCTCCTTTGATTAATTTCCATCGATAAGGTTCATGAAGTCGATCATGCATTCCATCTGCTATTAGCTCGCCATTGCCAGTCCTAAGGCCTTGAAGAAGAAGTGTTATTGCCCCTAGGTTTAAAACTGCATCTTTTGTAGGAATAGCTTTGGGCATTGCTCGTCTAGCTTCGCTGGTGCTTAGGCGAATAGAGGGTATAGCGACAACTGCTTTGACTGAATCAACCCATTCACATCTAACAACCCGCCATCTTTCTGATAAAGCTTTGGCAGTCATACATAGACCTCCTAGCAAGGAAGGAACAACATTGTCCGGGTGACCTTCAATATCAATAGCCAGTTCTAGAAGCTTTTCTTTGCTTAGTGGGTCTCCTACGAGTGCATTTGCTCCCACCAGACCAGCAACAATTGCTGTAGCGCTGCTTCCCAATCCTCTAGCAGGAGGAACCGCTAGTCTTACTCTTGCTTCTAGACCTACTGGTTCAAGACCAGCTGCTTTCCAGACTCTTTGAGCTGCTCGATATACAAGGTTTTCAGGTCCTCCTCTT
>QCFN01000004.1 GCA_003280245.1 Prochlorococcus sp. AG-363-J23 | reverse complement strand
CGGAAATCAACCTTCACGCCTAATGGGTTCTTTGCCATTTTTTATCCCTTTTGCTGAATTAGAGGTGGGTCAACACCTGTATTGGCAAATAGGCAATTTCAGGCTCCATGGCCAGGTCTTTATGACGTCCTGGATAGTTATAGGGGCTTTGCTTGCGCTTGTTCTAGTAGGAACAAGGAAGATGGAACGCGATCCTCGAGGGGTTCAGAACCTCCTTGAGTTTTTGTGGGACTACATTCGGGATTTAGCTAGAACCCAAATTGGTGAAAAGGCTTATCGCGACTGGATGCCATTTATCGGAACTCTGTTCCTGTTCATCTTCGTAAGTAATTGGGGTGGTGCCTTAGTCCCATGGAGGTTGATTCATCTTCCCAGTGGAGAGTTAGGTGCACCTACAGCTGATATCAACACCACTGTTGCTTTGGCACTATTGGTTTCTCTCTCATATTTTTATGCAGGCTTGAGTAGGAAGGGTTGGAGGTATTTCGAGTATTACGTTCACCCGACTCCCATCATGCTTCCGTTCAAAATAGTTGAGGACTTTACTAAGCCGTTATCACTATCTTTTCGTTTGTTTGGAAATATCCTGGCGGACGAACTAGTTGTAGCTGTATTAGTTTTTTTGGTTCCATTAGTTTTGCCTGTACCAGTGATGTTTCTTGGCTTATTCACCAGTGCAATTCAAGCTTTGATCTTCGCTACTCTCGCCGCTTACTACATCGGCGAAGCAGTTGAAGAGCATCATTGATTAATTTATTTGTTTGTCGGGGCGAGAACCTCGTTCTGGCAAAATCCTTGCGCGAAGGTCGGGATAAATCCTGGCCCATCTCAAAAACTTCTGAGATGTCCCTCACGCAGGTATAAACTCCTGTCCTTATATGCGCGATTTCAGCGCGACACATCCTTAGTTCAATCATGGATTCGATTACCACCGCCGCCTCTGTAGTTGCTGCAGGATTGGCTGTAGGCCTAGGCGCAATCGGCCCTGGCATCGGTCAGGGTAGCGCTGCCCAGGGTGCAGTTGAAGGTATTGCTCGTCAGCCAGAAGCTGAAGGCAAGATTCGAGGCACCTTGTTGCTGTCCTTTGCTTTCATGGAATCATTGACCATTTACGGCCTTGTGGTCGCATTGGTTCTTCTCTTTGCTAATCCTTTCGCGAGCTGAAACAAAGAAGTCAGGTTTTTTTAGGAGTTTCTGATCACCAAAAGCTTTATGAATTTGGTGATTAGAAATCTTCTCAAATTTATATTCCTGACAAATTCTTTATTGAGCTTTTTGCTTCGTAGTTTTCATTAATCCGCCCGCGGTTCTTTGAAATGATCAGTTTTTTCTTTTTGGGTGCTGCTGAGGGAGGTCTTTTCGACTTCGATGCCACTCTTCCGCTTATGGCGGTACAAGTGGTTCTCCTCACTTTTATCCTTAATGCTCTTTTCTTTAGACCTGTTGGTCAGGTTGTAGAGGAAAGGGAGGATTATGTGACCTCAAGTAGAGCTGACGCTAAGGAAAAGCTTGCAAAGGTTGAGAAACTTGAGGCTGAGCTGAAAGCTGAATTAAAAGAGGCACGTCTTGCTGCTCAAAAACTCATAAATGAAGCTGAGCAAGATTCGGACAAGCTTTATCGAGAGGCTTTGGCTTTGGCTACTGCTGAGGCTAATGCTTCTAGAGAACAGGCTCGCAAAGAGATTGATGCGCAAAGAGAGTCAGCTCTTGCCCAGCTTAAATCTGATGCGAATAAGCTTGGAGATTTGATTGTTGATCGTCTACTTGCAGCTAAATGAATTTTCCTGCGATTTTTGCTTCTCAAGGCTTTGGTCTCAATTTAAATATCTTTGAGACCAATGTCCTCAATTTGGCGCTTGTAATCTTCGGCCTTTACAAGTTTCTTCCTGGGTTCTTGGGTGGAATGCTTGAAAGAAGACGTTCTTCTATTTTGGTAGATCTTAAAGATGCCGAAGATCGGCTTGCTTTAGCTACTGAAGCACTTGCTAAGGCCAAAACTGACTTGGCGGCTGCTGAGCAGAAAGCTTCTCAAATTCGTTCTGATTGCAAAGTTCGTGCAGAAGCTATTCGCCTTGATAGTGAAAAGCGAACTGTTGAGGAAATGGCTCGCATCAAGCAAGGAGCAGCTTCTGACTTGAATTCAGAAGCTGCTCGAGTTGGTGATCAATTAAGGCGAGAGGCCGCTCGATTGGCAATTGAGAAGGCCTTGACCACATTGCCTAAGAAACTTGACAAAAAGGCTCAAGCAAAATTTATCAATCAGTCCATTAAGAATATGGGTAAAGTCTGATGCCTCTTTTAAACACAATCACAACCCCATATGCAGAGGCTTTTTTGCAGGTTGCTGAAAGTCGCAAAGAAGTTGATCAAGTGGTGAAACAATCCAAAGCACTACTTGAATTGTGGAATGAATGCCCTGAGCTTAGTGAAGCCATGGCTTCGCCGGTACTTGAAGTTGACTCTAAAAAGGCTGCATTGGAAAAGCTTTTTTCTAAGGAGTTAACTCCTTCTTTCTTGAATCTTCTTAAGCTTTTAGCTGATCGTCAGAGGATTGGGATTCTTGATGCGGTACTGGAGCGTTTGCTTGAGATTTATCGTGAGCAGCGAAACATTGCTCTTGCAACAGTAACCTCAGCCTCTGAACTTAACGATGATCAACAGAGTGAGCTTCTTAAAAAAGTTCAATCTATAGCAGAAACGGACAGGCTAGAAATCAACATTAACGTTGATCCTGATTTGATCGGTGGGTTCGTCGTAAGTGTAGGCTCCAAGGTCATTGATGCAAGCCTCGCTGGGCAGGTGCGTCGTTTAGGCCTAGCACTGGCCAAGGTGAGCTAGCTCACCATCTCCTCTTCTCATTTGATTTTTTTCTCTCACCTTTAAATTCCTAACACCTAGCCATGGTTTCTATTAGACCCGACGAAATTAGCGCCATCCTTAAGCAACAGATTTCTGATTACGATAAATCAGTTTCTGTAAGCAATGTAGGGACTGTTTTACAAGTTGGCGACGGTATTGCGCGTGTTTATGGCCTCGAGAAGGTCATGGCAGGTGAGTTGGTTGAATTTGAGGATGGAACAGAAGGAATTGCTCTAAACCTTGAAGACGACAACGTTGGCGCAGTGCTTATGGGTGAAGGCCTTGGTATTCAAGAGGGGAGTACGGTTAAGGCAACAGGAAAAATAGCTTCAGTCGGAGTAGGTGATGCAATGCTTGGAAGGGTTGTGAATTCACTTGGCCAACCAGTTGATGGGAATGGAGAAATTGCAACCACAGATACTCGTTTAATTGAGTCGATTGCCCCAGGAATTATTAAACGTAAGTCTGTACATGAACCAATGCAGACTGGGATTACATCAATTGATGCGATGATACCTATAGGTCGCGGTCAGAGGGAGTTGATCATTGGTGATAGGCAGACTGGAAAAACTGCTATAGCGATAGACACAATCATCAATCAAAAAGAAGAGAATGTTATTTGTGTTTATGTTGCAATTGGTCAGAAATCTGCTTCTGTAGCAAATGTAGTTGAAGTACTTCGAGAGAAAGGTGCTCTTGATTACACAGTTGTAGTTAATGCAAGTGCATCTGATCCTGCAGCTTTGCAGTATTTGGCTCCTTATACCGGTGCTGCTATTGCTGAATCTTTTATGTATCAAGGTAAAGCTACTTTGGTTATTTACGACGATTTGACAAAGCAAGCCCAAGCATATCGTCAAATGTCTCTCTTGCTTCGTCGCCCACCAGGAAGGGAAGCTTATCCCGGTGATGTTTTCTATCTACATAGCAGGCTTTTAGAAAGAGCGGCAAAGTTATCTGATGCAATGGGAAGTGGATCAATGACTGCTTTGCCTATTATCGAAACTCAAGCTGGTGATGTTTCTGCTTATATTCCAACCAATGTTATTTCAATTACTGATGGGCAAATTTTCTTAAGTTCTGACCTTTTTAATTCAGGACTACGTCCAGCAATTAATGTTGGTATTTCGGTTAGCAGGGTTGGTGGAGCAGCGCAAACTAAAGCTATTAAAAAGATTGCTGGTACATTGAAATTGGAATTGGCTCAATTTGATGAATTAGCAGCCTTCTCACAGTTTGCTTCAGACCTTGATGAAGCAACTCAGAAGCAGCTTGGTAGAGGTAAAAGATTGCGCGAGCTTCTCAAGCAGCCTCAATTTGCTCCATTGAATCTTGCTGAGCAGGTGGCAATTGTTTATGCAGGTGTAAAGGGTTTGATTGATGAAGTCCCTGAGGACCAGGTAACGCAGTTTGCTCGTGAATTACGTGATTTCCTGAAAACAAATAAAGAAAGCTTTATTTCATCTGTTCTCTCAGAGAAGGTTCTTAATGAGGAGGCAGAGAAAATGCTGAAAGAAGCCATTAATGAGGTTAAGTCCTCAATGTTGGCCTCAGTTTGAGCCTCGCAATTTTACATATATTTATTCATGGCAAACCTTAAAGACATTAGAGACCGTATTGTCTCTGTGAAAAACACAAGAAAGATTACTGAAGCAATGCGACTTGTCGCTGCGGCAAAGGTTAGACGTGCTCAAGAGCAAGTTCTAAGAAGTAGACCATTTGCAGATCGACTAGCTCGAGTATTGGAGAACATTCAAAAGCGTATTGGCTTTGAAGCGGCTGATTCTCCTCTACTGAAAAAACGTGATGTTAGCAAGATCACTTTGGTAATTGTTACTGGAGATAGGGGCCTTTGTGGAGGTTACAACTCCAATATTATTAAACGTACAGAGCAAAGATATTCTGAGTTGGAAAATCAAGGATTTAACCCTGATTTAGTTTGCATAGGGAAAAAGGCTATTACGTATTTCCAAAATAGGTCAAGCAAATATTCAATACGTGCAACATTTACGGACTTAGAGCAGGTCCCTACATCAGATGATGCAGAGTTGATTACTAATGAAGTCTTAGCAGAGTTCATTTCACAGAGTACCGACAGAGTTGAAATTATTTACACTAAGTTTATTAATCTTGTAAGTTGTAATCCCGTAGTTCAAACAGTTTTACCTCTTGATCCGCAAGGAATTGCAGGCTCGGATGATGAAATGTTTAGGTTGACAACTAAAGACAGTCGATTGACAGTTGAGAAAGGTTCTGCTCCTGCAAATGATCAACCTCCATTGCCATCGGATATAGTTTTTGAGCAAAGTCCTGATCAACTCCTTGATTCGTTATTGCCACTTTATTTGCAAAATCAGCTTCTAAGGGCCTTGCAAGAATCAGCGGCTTCTGAACTAGCAAGTCGTATGACAGCTATGAATAATGCAAGTGATAATGCTAAGGCTTTAGCAAAGACTCTAACCTTAGACTATAACAAGGCAAGACAGGCAGCTATTACACAGGAAATACTAGAGGTTGTAGGAGGTTCACTGTCTTAAAAGAATAATTTGGTTGGCTTTCAATATTTAAAAGTTTTCTTTGATAGATAAGTTGCTGTACTTTATTGAAATATTTATCATTTAAAGAATTGCTAAATAAGATCAAATTTTCTTGTAAAATAAATTTTATTATATTCGTTTGTGGGTTTAGAGGTGATTTTAAAGTTCTTAGAGTTGGAGATTAAATGGCCGAAAGATGTTTTAGTAGAAGATCTTAGAGTGTTAATAATAGAGCACCTCGAAAAATATGGAGATCCATTAAGATGGGCTATTACTTTTGTTTCTGCCTTTGATGCAAAGGGGGATTTTCGTGAGTTAAAACTTGAAGCAGTCGTTGTGAGGTCAAATTATATGCAAGAAAATAAACTATGACGAAAGGGAGGCCTTGCTTTAATGATTTTGGGTCACCTCCTTTGGTTACCTTGATGGTGATCCCTACAGGTATCGGTTGTTCAATTGGAGGTTTTGCGGGAGATGCAATTCCCGCTGCTCGACTTTTGGCTGCTTCTAGTGGCTGTTTGATTACACATCCAAATGTAATGAATGCGGGGTCTCTCTATTGGAGTGATAAGCGTATTCAATATGTAGAGGGTTATTCACTAGATAGATTTGCAGTAGGTGAAATTGGGTTGAGACCAGTAAGACAGCAAAGAATAGGATTGCTATTTGATGCAGGAATTGAAACTGAATTAAGGCAACGTCATTTACAAGTCGCTGATGGTTGCTTGGCTAGTCTCGGTTTAAATATTGGTCCTTGTGTTACTACGAAATTCCCTCTGCAGGTCAAGTTAAGTAAAGGGAGAAGTGGATCAAGTTGGGGCAATTTTGCTTGCCCTGATGAATTGATCAAGGCAGGAGAAGAACTGAAAAAAGCAGGTGCAACTGCGATTGCTGTTGTAACTCGCTTTCCCGATAATTTGTTCGCTGATTCAACGGATTCTTATCGTAGTGGTGAAGGGGTTGATGAATTGGCAGGTGCTGAGGCCGTTATTAGTCATCTTCTTGTAAGACATTTGAGGATTCCTTGTGCACATGCACCTGCGCTCAAACCACTTCCTATGGATCCTCGTTTGGACCCTCGTGCGGCTGGAGAGGAGATTGGTCTAACTTTCTTCCCATCGGTATTAGTAGGTTTAAGTAGAGCGCCTGATCTTATAGACCTTTGCGATTGTCATGTGGCGGAAAGAGAGGTCTTATTAGGTAGTCAGGTTGAGGCAGTTGTTGTTCCAGAAGGTGCGCTTGGTGGTGAAGCAGTATTGGCGTGCATATCAAGAGGCGTTAAAATTATTGTGGTAAATAATCCAGGTATTTTGAAGGTAAATATTGACTCTTTAATGGGAAAATATTCATCTGAATGCCAACTTTTTGAAAAGAATTTCCTATATGCAAGGAGTTATCTAGAGGCGGCTGGATTTCTTACTTTATTGAGGGAAGGCATTCATCCAAGTTCATTGGATAGGCCATTAATTTCATTTAATCAAAGGCAATAAATTAGTTTGTAATTATATATACTTTAATGAGTGGTTGATGCCCTGGATAGCATATTTGATATTGATTAGCGTAAGCACGCCATTGGATGCCTTGGTGGTATCCCTAAGGCCTTAGCAACTCCAGGATGGCACACTGCTCCTTGAATTGTATTGAGTCCTGATAAGAGCTCAGGCTTTTCTGTTATTGCTTCTTCTAGGCCTCTTCCTGCTATTACTAAAATGTATGGAAGGGTTACGCTTACTAGGGCCTCGGTGGAGGTAAAAGGGACGGCTCCAGGCATATTGCCTACTGCATAGTGCTGAACTCCGTGAATATTTACTGTTGGTTTGGTATGAGTTGTTTCAACACTCGTAGCGACGCATCCACCTTGATCAATAGCAACGTCCACAATCACTGAGTTTTTCTTCATTTGCTTGACCAATCCTTCATCTATCAATGTTGGTGCTCGGCCTCCTGGAGTGAGCACTGCACCAATTAACAGATCCGCTGTTGGAACAAGTCTTTCGAGTAAGCCTCGACTACTAACTACACTTACTAATCGCCCTCGTCGATCTGCTTCAAGATTTCTCAACCTTTCCGGTGAACGATCTAGAAGCATCACCTCAGCATCCATTGCAGCAGCTAGTCGAGCAGCGTTCCAACCCACTGTCCCTGCTCCTAAAACTAATACCCTGGCGGGTCTAACTCCTGTACAGCCTCCAATTAGAACACCACTACCTCCATGAGGCCTTTCAAGTAGATGAGCGCCTATTTGAGCGGCTAATCTTCCGGCAATCTCACTCATTGGTGCAAGAAGAGGCAAACTTCCATTTTCCATTTGAACTGTTTCATATCCAACTGCAGTGGTTTTTGCTTTGATCAATGCTTCACTTACCTTTGGGTAGGCAGCTAGATGTAAGTATGTAAAAAGGATCATGTCTTTCCTTAGTAGGTCAAACTCTTCTTCTTGAGGCTCTTTTACCTTGACAATTAGATGGGCCGCCCAAGCTTCTTCTCGGGTGACAATTTTTGCGCCTGCGAGAGCAAAGGTTTCATCATTAATGCCAGCGCCAGCGCCAGCACCAGATTGAATTCTTACTTCTAGACCTTGTCTGACTAAGTCTTTAACACCATCAGGAGTTAGGGCTACTCTCAATTCATCTGCTTTTATTTCGGTAGGGACACCAATGCTTGCCATTGGAGCAGAAAGAATAAAGTTCGCCATTTATTTAAGTGAATTTTTTGAGGTTTCCTAGCTATTCTTAGGTTGGCGAGCTATTCCGCTGCTGACCAGACTGTGAGGAATCTATACAGCAGCTATCGGTATGCGCCAACCGCTGCCAAATGCTTGGTTGCTAACTTTTAGCAAGGGTGGAGATTGACGCCTCTTGAATTCTGCTTTTTTTATGAGCATTTGAATTCGATGTACTAAGGCGGCCTCAGAACCATTTTCAATAAGTTCTTCAGGTGTCATATTTTTTTCAATGAGAGATTTGAGAATTGGATCAAGTAATGAATATTCAGGTAATGAGTCACTATCAAGTTGATTGGGACTGAGTTCAGCACTTGGTGGTTTTTTTCGAATTAGTTGCCCCACTAGTTCGTTAGTATTTGGAAGTCCTAATTCTTTGCGAGCCTTATTGGAAAGGGGGCTATCAAGCCATTCACATAATTGGTAAACGGTTGTTTTGTAGAGGTCGCCAATGACTGATAGTCCACCATTCATATCTCCATATAAGGTGCAGTAGCCAACGGCTAATTCTGATTTGTTACCTGTGGATAGAAGTAAATGCCCCTCTTGATTGGCCAATGCCATCAAAAGAGTTCCACGTATTCTTGATTGTAGATTTTCTGCTGTTAACCCTTCTGGACATTTGCCGAGAGGAACTTTGAGAACATCTTCATAACTTTGCATTAAGGTAGTAATTGGAACTTGTATGGCGCAGATTTCGAGTCGATCTGCCAAATTTTGTGAGTCTAAGATTGAACCATCGGAACTCCAAGGTGATGGCATTAGTAGAGCAGTTAAGTTTTTTCCTCCTAAGGCGGCAGAAGCTATTACAGCTACAAGTGCTGAATCGATTCCTCCACTAAGACCTAATAAGGCACGATCAAATCCACATTTTCTTGCATAATCTCGTACTCCAAGCACTAGAACTCGGAATAGTTTCTCGGTTGGATCTTGGCTGACTTCAATAATCTTTCTTTCTTTGTTTTTTAAATCCAATACTGCAAATGCTTCTAGACAGCATGAGAGCTTCAGAGTTGTATCAGAGTTTTCGTTGATAGCAAAGCTACAACCATCAAAGACAAGTTCATCATTACCTCCTACTTGGTTGACGTATATCACAGGACAGCTCAGTCGATCGGCAGCACTTTTTGCTAGTTTTAGACGAAGAGCATCTTTGGATTGACTGAATGGAGATGCAGAAAGATTTACTAACACATCGATATTTTGGGATGCGAGAGCGGCAATCGGATCTGGTCCTGCTAAACGTTGACCTTGGATTTTTTCGTCTACCCAAAGATCTTCACAGATAGTTATGCCTAAGTTCCATGTTTTCCCTTTCACTTTCAACTTTAGAGTATTGCCCGAAGAACTTGATCGGAAATAGCGCTTTTCGTCAAAAACATCATAAGTCGGAAGAAGTTGTTTTCGCGTAATAACCTTCCATCCAGACTTTTGCACTATTGCAATTGAATTGAAGAGTGATGGCAATTGATCATCAGGTGTTGGTTCGGCTATGCCTACTAAAACAGGTACATCTGATTTTGTTAAGGCAATTTCATCGCTTAATTTATCTAATACTTTTGCTTGCTTCTTTAAAAGTATTGGCCTAAGAAGTAAATCTTTTGGGGGATATCCCCATAAGGAAAGTTCCGGAGTGAGCAATAGATCAGCCTGTTGATTAAGAGCTTCTATGTAGGCATTCAGTATTAGTTGCTTATTCCCTAGAAGGTCTCCTATTAGTGGATTTATTTGAGCTATTGCTATTTTCATAGCATTAATTTGAATTGAAGCCGTACAGACTTTGTTTGATTAGTATTGGTAAGATACTGGGAGGAATATTTTGGGGCTCTGGATCTTTCCGAAGTGACGAACTGGCTGTGGCAGGAATTGTTAGGGGTAAAAATTCGATTTGTGCTCCTAAAGACTTCAGCGTATTAAGTTCAGATTTTTTAAGTGGCCATCCTTGACGTGGAGCAATGCCAATACGAGCACTTTTTAGCACTTCTCTAACATTTACCCATTGCGGGATTTGTTGAGTGAGGTCGCTACCAACAACAAAGGTGAAATCCGCGCTTGGCCAAAGTTTTGCGGCTTTTTCAAGAGTAGTTATCGCCCAAGGACTACTTATCTCCTTCACAAAGCTGAGATTTGAATCCCCGATAGTCTGAACTAGGGCCTGCAGAAGATCTTCACGTTGATTTAGAGAAGCTATATGTTTTTTCATTGGGTTATTGCTTGCCCAAGTAACGACGTTTGGAAACAGAGTCAGTAAACCTTCTAATAAGAGCTGATGACCGAATGTTGGAGGATCAGCACTTGTTCCAAGTAAGGCGATCTTCTTCATAGATCCCTTCATGGCAGTAGGACTTTAAGGCTACGTCGTGAGCTTGCTCGCCAATATCTCCAATTACCTAGAAGGTAGTTGACTTCCGGGTCGCTTGAGGCAAGTCGTCTCAACATTGCTTCGGGTTGTACTCCATATTGTTGCTTTCCTTTTAGTAGTTCTTTCGCGGTAAGCCGACCAGTAAGTTTTGTTGCATGAACAGCTAGTGCAGCTTGAGCTAAGGCTATGGGAGCTGCTGGAGCCAAGGTCATCCCTCCGCTAATAGGTACGGCTAAAATTAATAGTTGTTTTATTGAACCAAGCACAAGTTGAATGCCTATTTGTGCCCCGCCTAGTAGTGCGTTGTAGCTTGATACTTTTGAAAGCATTTGTCTTGCAGCCGGCCCACGAAGATGGATCCCATACAGTTTGCAAAGTTGAAGTACTAATGCTGTGTCACAGGCAAGCCCGCCGGCTAAATCTAGAATGACGAATGGGTTGGCGGCTACTCCAGAAGCTTTAATTGCGGCATAACGTCCGATTAAACTTTGAGCTTCTTCTTTTCTTCTTTCAAGTCTCCCTCTTTTAATGGCTTGGCAAAAATGGGCTGCCTGTCTTAGGGAATTCAGTGCCAGCAGCAGTTCTCCTTGTTTAGTCAGTACGTTGACTAGGAAAGATTTGAAGTCACCTACTTCAGGGTTTCTTGAATAGCTTCTTACTTTTCCGTTCGCTAGAAGCTTGGCTTTGCGGGGTGCTGCTGAAACTGTTTGGATTTTTAGTCCTTTTGCTGCTCGAGGTAATCGATCATAGATACTTGCAAGGAGTTCATTCTTTTGATTTTGAGTCCATTGGTCACAACGATTTAAGACAAGCTCAGTGGGTTTACCACTTCTGAGAAGAACTTGTAGTGCTTCAAGTTCTATTGATGTTATGTCACTATCAAGAACCATAAGTACAAGGTCAGATTGCATTGCAATTCGGGATGCCAAACGGTGTCTTGCTGCAGCACCTATTTCATCTATTCCTGGAGTATCAACTAATTCTATTTTTGAAAGTGTTTTGATGGGTTGTTCCCAATTCACACTTTTTTGAACACGAGTTGAGCCATGCGCTACATCAGTTTGAAAGATTTTGTGACCTATTAGGGCGTTCAGAAGACTTGATTTGCCTACCCCAACTCTCCCGAAAACAGAAATACGAATTTTCCTTTGAATTAGTCTTTCTAATTGAAGATCGAGTAAAATTAAATCTCCTGCTAATTGACTTTGCTCTCTTTTGTTTAGGTAAAGATTATTTCGCCACTTTTTGAGCAATTGGCGACAACGCTCAGGAGTAGATGGAACGACTGCCATTAGTTTGATTGTTGCCGCCATCCAGCTAACACCTCTAGAACCGATTGTGCGCCTATTAAGCCAACAAAACCACCAAATTCATCTACGACAACTCTTACACCATTCTTGTCATCTTGGAAACTAGATAGGAGTTTATCGGTTCGAATCATTTCGGGAACAAATTTAACTTCTTCACTTAGATCTGCTGGGGTAAGCTCTCCCCGCCCTTGAAGTAAAGCTGTTAATAGTCTCTCTCTCTTTGCTAAGCCTAAAACCTTATCTACTCCTTCACCTAGTACTACCCACCAATTGGAGCTATTGGTTAGTAGGATGCTCCTTAAGGCATCTAGCTTAGCTGATCCATGAAGGGTAGGAACGGTTACTCTTGGCTTCATCAAATCTCTTGCAGTGAGATCGTTTAGCTGAAAAACTTTTGCAATCATTGCCGCTTCATCGGCTTCAATTTGTCCTTGTTGGGAACCTAGTCTTGCCATCTGTCTAATTTCTTCTTCATCAGTATTTAATTCATTCTCTGTTGTTATTGAAGGTAAAAGGTGCTCAATCAGTAAGACTAATGGACGCATAAATAGTCCAAGAATATGAAGGAATGGTGCGCTAGTTAGGGAGATAGGTAATGCTAGTCTGCTGCCAATCGATTTGGGTAATATTTCTCCTAACATAATCACTGAAATAGTTAGTCCAATTGAAAAGATAGGCATTGCTATTGCACTTATTTCTCTATTTTCAAAAACGAAAGAAGCATAGCCACCTAGCATTAGACTCCCAAAGATATTGAAGCCGTTGTTGGCAATAACTAGAACGGATAGAGTACGGCCAAGTTGCCTTCTAAGCTTTGCAAGTCTACGAGCACCATTAATAGGTTTAGGACGCGCTGCGAGTTCCTGCACTCTTAAAGGATTTACTGTTAAATACGCTGCTTCAATTCCAGAACATAAAGCAGAGCCTGTAATTACAGCTATAATAAGTACTATTAATGTTATTAGATCTGAATGCATGCTTGTTTAACCGTGTATTTGGGAAATGGTCAAGTGATTGATCAACTTTGGGGTTAGTAAAGTGCTTTAAAGACTTAATGACTGAGTGATTTCATCCTGGTCATAAGAAACATGCAAAAAGAGGACGTGATTAGGGATATCCTTTTCCTATCTTCGCCCGCTGTGGGTGTTTTGTCTTGATTGTGATTGATTTGAGCATGTTTAGTCAGCGACGTGATCGTTTTTTCGACTCATTAGGTGCAAGTGCTGCAGTGATTCCTGCTGCTCCAATGGTGACGCATCATGCTGATTGTGAATATCCTTTTCGTCAGAATAGTGATTTTTGGTATCTCACCGGTTTTGATGAGCCAGACGCGGTTGCCTTGTTTTTAGCTCATCGCCCTGAGGGGGAGCGATTTGTACTTTTTGTTCATCCCAGTTCCTCAGAAGAAGAGGTTTGGAATGGTGCTCGTTCAGGTGTCGAAGGAGCCACGTCTTTGTATGGGGCTGATTTTGCTCATCCTTTATCTGAGTTGCCGCAACGCTTGGGTGACTATCTTGAAGGTGCTGATCAGATTGCTTTTCGTGTAGGCAAGCATCCCCATATAGAAAAATTTGTTCTAAAAGTTTGGACCCAACAACTTGATCAGGCTCCTAGAACAGGAGCATCGGCTTTTTCTTTGATAGCTCCTTGTCCTCTGTTACATAATCTTCGCTTACGTAAGACTCCTGATGAGATTGTTCGTATCAAAGAGGCTGCTCGGATATCTGCTGAGGCACATGAATTGGCTAGAGATATGACTGCCCCAGGTGTAAATGAACGTACCGTTCAGGCATTAATTGAAAAGCATTTTCTTGAGCAGGGTGCACGGGGTCCTGCATATGGATCAATTGTGGCGGGGGGTGATAATGCTTGTGTTTTGCATTACACCGCTAACAATAATGTCTTAAAAGATGGTGATTTGCTCCTGGTAGATGCTGGTTGCTCGCTAGTTGATTATTACAACGCTGATATAACAAGGACTTTCCCAATTAATGGGAAATTTACTGGAGAACAATATGTGCTTTATGAGTTAGTTTTGGAGGCACAACAAAAAGCAATTGCCTCGGTTTCTCCAGGTCATAAGGCAGAAGAGGTGCATCAAACAGCAGTTCGGGTTTTAGTCGAAGGACTGGTTGATTTAGGCCTTTTGCAAGGAAGTGTTGATGGGTTACTAGAACAACAGGCATATCGACATTTATATATGCATCGAACAGGGCATTGGCTTGGTTTGGATGTTCATGATGTAGGAGCTTATCGCCTAGGTGACTACTCAATAGCACTCGAACCAGGAATGGTGTTAACAGTTGAGCCGGGTTTATATATCAGTGATCGCCTGCCGATTTCTGGAGGTCAACCTCAGATTGATGAGAAATGGAAAGGAATCGGTATTCGTATTGAAGATGATGTCGTTGTAACTCCTGAAGGTAATGAAGTTTTGACAAGTGCAGCATTAAGTGGAATTAAATCTATGCAGAGATAAGAATCTTGAGTTTCTTGCTTAAGTCCTAATTTGGTTTAGAAAGTTTATGATTTATTTCGGAATTAAACCTGACTTGAGAAGAAATCTATTGAATATTTAATTGCTTGCTTTGTAGAAGGTAAGACTTTGTCGGCACCTGCAGATATTAAGTTTTTTTCATATAGGAATCGATTCTTCTCTTGATCTTTTGAATGAAGATGGGGAGGCGCTACAGCTAGACTAAAAAATTTCTGATTAGGTATTTTATCTTTTGCCCTTTGAACTGTATAGATATCAGCAATTGTGTCGCCAAGATAAGCTATGGGAGGGCTATCTGCTCCAAGTTCTTTTTTAATTAGAAGAGTTGCGAGTTGTATAAGTCCTGTTGGATTTGGTTTCTCGGGTGCATCTCCCATTGCAATTATTGGAGGATTATCTAGAGATAACTTTTCTTCTAAAACAAATCTAACTGAAGATAATTCTGCACCGCTAACAAATCCCCAGATAACATTATTTTGATCTAGTAGATCAAAATCAGATTTTTCGACTAAGAGTTTTTCGTTTCGAATGAATCCATTCCATCTCGAGGATTTGCCTTCGGGGTCACCACCGAAGTAGAAGTTATTGAAAGTTTCGACTACTTCTTGAAAGGTTGGGATATTTAATGAATCTTTCGTGATATTTGGACTTCGTTTAAGGAGTTCATAACTTGCTTCCCAGTCGTTATTCCAAATGCCCTCGGTTTTAAGTGAATCTATTTCACTTGAGCTTGGACGCCTCCTCGCAAATTGAAACACGGTTTCTTGGATTGCTTTGCGGTAGCTGCTTCCTACATCACGAACAACGCCATCAATATCAAATAGCAGAAGACCTTGAGACACGGTAAGGAGGGTGTCTGGAACTGTTAGGTTAGATCGATGTTTAAACCTTTTGAATATCTAGAAGATGACAGTTACTGACAGTGAAGGAGTTGCGGCTGATCAGGAAGCACCACATGCAAGCACTGAGGAAGCCTCTAGTGTTGTAAAAGGTAGTGATCCAGTGGCGGGACGACCTGTAATTAGCGCTGGAGCAGCTGCTTTGGCATCAGCAACCATAGATGCTGATGGAGTGCCTTCTGGCCATACGCCTAAGGCTGATGAAGGCCGTTTTCTTCTTAAAATTTTGTGGTTACCAGATAACGTTGCTTTAGCGGTTGACCAAATAGTGGGAGGAGGGCCAAGTCCATTAACAGCATATTTCTTTTGGCCTCGGGAAGATGCTTGGGAGACTTTAAAAAGTGCGTTAGAGGGTAAGAGTTGGATTACAGATAATGAACGTGTGGAAGTTCTGAACAAAGCGACTGAGGTGATTAATTATTGGCAGGAGGAGGGTAAGGGCAAGAGTCTTGAGGAGGCAAAGCTTAAATTCCCTGATGTGACTTTCTGCGGTACGGCTTAATTTTTAATCGGAAAAATTTGGTTTTAATGTGAATTTGCATCCTGTGTGAATTTTGCATCTGCTTCTATTGTGTAATTTGATTGGAAAAATTTTTCAGCTAATTGTGGCCTTAGAGTAAAAGTGTCAATACCTTTCTTACTAAGTATAAGAAGCTCCTCAATTCTTCTTATACTTGCGGCAAGAATTTTGCACTTACTTTTTGTGTTCTGAAGAGCGATCTGCATCGAAGAAACTTCTTTAATGCCATTCCCGATCTTGTCATTAATCCTTCCTAAGTATGGGGCTACATAGTTTGCCCCTAACGCGCTGGCTATTAATACTTGATGAGCATGAAAGCAAGCAGTGAAAGTTACATTAAGACGTGATTTAATTAGCTTCCTTGCAACTTCGCTTCCAGTTCTTGTAATAGGTAGCTTTATATAAACCTTTAGTGAATCAGTTTCTAATTGACTTAATTCAAAGCTACATTTCTCAATTTCGTAAAAGTTATTACCCCATGCTTGAAGGTGAATCTCTTTGCATCCATATGATTCGGCCTCTTTAGATAAGTACTTAAGATGTTTTAGCTCGCAAGGTTGATCGTTCTCTCGTAGAAGTGTTGGATTGGTTGTTATTCCTGTGAAAATTCCTGTTGGAAGAAGTTTTTCCCAGATTCTAGGATTTGCACTGTCAAGAAAAAAATTAATACCCACTACTTCTATTTTTAAAAATTAATTTGTTGTGGAAATTTTACCTGAATTCTTGCTAATTATCAGTCTTACTTGCTTGGAATCTGGCTCTGGCTTTGTCTAGATTTTGTTGAGCTTTTAACTTTTCGGTTGGTAGATCTTGACCTTCTAATTTATTTAGGTCATTCTTTGCATTTTGCAAGTCAGATTCAGCTGTACTTGCATCAATATTGTTCCCTAGTTCTGCTGCATTCACTAAGACAGTTACATCATCAGAATCTACTTCTGCAAAACCTCCCATTAACGCTATTGAATTCCAGGAACCATCAGTAAGAACTCGCATTACACCAATATCTAAAGCTGTTACTAAAGATATGTGTCCAGGAAGGATTCCTATAAGCCCTGTGGTACTCGGAAGAATCACCTCATCTGCTTTGGAGTCAAAAACGCTTTGGTCTGGCGCCAGCACGCGGAGTGTGAGTGGCATGGGATAAATGTGGTGTTAAGGGAAGAATGAAACGGGCTGAGAGGTTGAAAAGGCAGGATTAAGTAAGTCCTGATGGTTTTTATCAGGACTTAGATTCTGAAGTCATTTTTTCTGCTTTTGCCTTTACTTCTTCAATGTTTCCGACAAGGTAGAAGGCTTGTTCTGGAAGATGATCTAATTCACCGGCAAGAATCATATTGAAGCCTGCAATTGTTTCTTCAAGCTTCACGTATTTACCAGACATTCCTGTAAATATCTCGGCAACAAAGAATGGCTGTGACAGAAACTTTTCAATTTTTCTAGCACGGTCTACAGTCCTTCTGTCTTCTTCGGAAAGCTCGTCCAATCCAAGGATGGCAATAATATCTTGTAGCTCTTTGTATCTTTGGAGGGTTGATTGAACGTTTCTGGCTGTTTGATAATGCTCATCTCCCACAACTGAGGGTTGGAGCATTGTGCTTGTAGAATCTAGAGGGTCAACTGCAGGATAAATTCCTTTTGCTGCAAGGGCTCTTGCTAGAACTGTTGTTGCATCTAGGTGTGCAAACGTAGTTGCAGGAGCAGGATCTGTAAGGTCATCTGCGGGTACATAAACGGCTTGAATAGATGTGATTGAGCCTTCAAGAGTTGATGTGATGCGTTCTTGAAGTTCACCTACATCAGTGCCAAGAGTAGGTTGGTATCCCACTGCAGAAGGCATCCTGCCTAATAAAGCTGAGACTTCAGAACCTGCTTGAACAAATCGGAAGATATTGTCTACAAAAAGAAGAACATCTTGTTTGTTCACATCACGAAAATGCTCAGCCATAGTTAGAGCTGAAAGACCAACTCTCATCCTTGCTCCAGGAGGTTCATTCATCTGTCCAAAGCAAAGAGCAACCTTTGATTCGGTCAAATTATCAGCATTAATAACTCCTGATTCTTTGAATTCCTCGTACAGGTCATTACCTTCACGAGTGCGTTCTCCTACTCCTCCAAAAACAGATACACCACCATGTTCTTTTGCAATGTTATTGATTAATTCCTGAATTAGAACAGTTTTACCAACCCCAGCGCCTCCAAATAGGCCAACTTTTCCTCCTTGGCGATAAGGAGCAAGAAGATCAATAACCTTAATTCCAGTTTCGAAAACCTTAGGCTTTGTCTCTAATTCTGTAAGTTTTGGAGCAGGGCGATGGATGGGAGCTTTTGTAGAGGTGGTAACGGGTCCTTGTTCATCTACTGGCTCACCAAGAACATTGAATATTCTTCCTAGTGTTGCTTCTCCTACAGGAACTGAAATTGGTGAACCTGTATCTATTGCTTCCATGCCACGAACTAAACCATCTGTGCTGCTCATAGCAACAGCACGTACTCGATGATCTCCAAGCAATTGTTGAACTTCAGCGGTAAGTGCAACTTCCTGACCTGCTGGATTAGTTCCCTCAATGCGAAGGGCATTAAGAATTTTAGGCAGCTTGCCAGCAGGGAACTCAACATCAAGTACCGGGCCAATCACTTGCCGAACAATGCCTTTAGTGCCGACGGAGGCGGTTGCAGCAGCTGCCATAAGAAAGGAAAAGAATTGCTGGCCGCGTTAAAACGCAGACCTTTTCAAGATGCGCAACATTACCACTGTGAGTGAACCTGAATAAAGGGGTTCGGTCACCCGCACAGATCGACAGTGGCCGATTTGCCATGACGGCGAATAGGTTGGCACTCAATGACCAGGAGTGCTAACTCTGGTCGATTGCGGCGTTTTCGCCCTGTTCTTGCCCCTGCATTCACCCATGGCAGCTGTTTCTCTCAGCGTCTCCACAGTTAAGCCTCTTGGAGATCGTGTTTTTGTAAAAGTCTCTGAATCAGAGGAAAAAACTGCCGGAGGCATTTTGTTGCCTGATACGGCAAAAGAAAAACCTCAGGTTGGCGAAGTTGCTCAGGTTGGTCCTGGTAAGCGCAACGACGATGGTTCTCGTCAAACCCCTGAAGTAGGTGTTGGTGACAAGGTTTTGTATAGCAAGTACGCCGGCACCGATATCAAATTAGGTGGAGATGAGTACGTGCTCCTGTCCGAGAAGGACATTTTGGCTGTTGTGAATTAATTCCTCGGCCTAACCAGACTTCAATTTTTACCAAAATCTCTTTCGCTTTTAAGGAAATCGCCTCTCATGGCCAAGCGCATTATCTACAACGAACAAGCCCGACGTGCACTAGAGCGCGGGATTGATATCCTTGCCGAATCTGTAGCCGTGACCTTAGGTCCTAAGGGCCGAAATGTGGTCTTGGAAAAGAAGTTCGGAGCACCTCAAATTATTAATGATGGTGTAACGATTGCCAAGGAAATAGAACTTGAGGATCACATTGAAAATACTGGCGTTGCACTAATACGCCAAGCAGCCTCAAAGACCAATGACGCTGCTGGTGATGGAACTACTACTGCAACAGTTCTTGCTCATGCAATGGTTAAAGCTGGTTTACGTAATGTTGCCGCAGGAGCCAATGCCATAACTCTTAAAAAGGGCATTGATAAGGCAACTGAATTCTTAGTGAAGAAAATTCAGGATCACGCCAAGCCAATTAGCGATAGCAATGCTATTGCTCAATGCGGAACTATTGCTGCTGGAAATGATGATGAGGTTGGCAAAATGATTGCTGATGCAATGGATAAAGTTGGCAAGGAAGGTGTGATCTCCCTTGAAGAAGGGAAATCAATGACAACTGAGTTAGAAGTAACCGAAGGGATGCGCTTTGATAAGGGTTATATCTCTCCTTACTTTGCAACCGACACTGAAAGGATGGAGGCCGTTCTTGATGAGCCCTATATCCTTTTGACTGATAAGAAGATTGGCTTAGTTCAGGATTTGGTTCCTGTACTTGAGCAAATTGCACGCACAGGAAAGCCTCTTTTAATCATTGCTGAGGATATAGAGAAAGAGGCTTTGGCAACGTTGGTGGTCAATAGACTTAGAGGAGTTTTGAATGTCGCTGCTGTTAAAGCTCCTGGCTTTGGTGATCGTCGTAAAGCGATGCTTGAAGATATGGCGGTTTTAACTAATGGACAACTTATTACTGAGGATGCTGGCTTAAAGCTTGAGAATGCAAAGCTTGAAATGCTAGGCACAGCAAGACGGGTAACTATTAACAAGGACACAACAACAATTGTTGCTGAAGGTAATGAATCTGAGGTGAAAGCACGTTGTGAGCAAATTAAAAAGCAGATGGATGAGACTGATTCCACCTATGACAAAGAGAAGCTTCAGGAACGCTTAGCTAAGTTGGCTGGTGGAGTTGCTGTTGTGAAAGTTGGAGCTGCAACTGAAACCGAGATGAAAGATAAAAAACTTCGTCTTGAGGATGCCATTAATGCAACTAAAGCAGCTGTTGAGGAAGGAATTGTCCCAGGTGGTGGAACTACTCTGACTCACCTTGCTTCTGAATTGGAGTCCTGGGCAGTAAAAAATTTGAATGGTGAAGAATTAATAGGGGCAAATATTGTTGAAGCAGCTCTTACATCACCTTTAATGCGCATTGCCGAGAATGCAGGTGCTAATGGTGCGGTTGTAGCAGAGAAAGTAAAAGGAAAGCCAAGTAGCGATGGTTATAACGCTGCTACAGGTGAATACGTAGATATGCTGGCTGCAGGTATAGTTGATCCGGCGAAAGTTACTCGTTCTGGTCTTCAAAATGCTGCCTCTATTGCAGGAATGGTGTTAACAACTGAGTGCATAGTTGCAGACTTGCCAGAGAAGAAAGATGGTTCCTCTGCAGGCGCAGGCGGAATGGGAGGTGACTTCGACTATTGATAGTTTTCATGTTAGATTTTGTTGTTATTTTCTAAGGATTAAAGAACCTTGGAGGTAAAAAAAAGAGGGGCTTATTGTCCCTCTTTTTTTTACCAAAATTGAAGATTTACAGACATGGCTTGAAAGTTGTTTCTTTAGAAAAAGTCTATCGAAAAGATTGATTGCTTTAGTTAAGGTGTTTTAGATAATTGAATTACTTGGCGCTAATAATCTAGATATACTCCTCGAGAAAATATGATTTATAAATAACAAACTATAGTTTAAGAGCTTGTGAGAAATCTAATTTGATTGCAAGAATTCTAGTGATTTCTATGTAAGTCTTGATTTGCTTTCTAGCAATATTTTTTTAGTGCCGATATGACCATATTTGGTTTTTTCTCTAGCCAATAAGCTTCACGTTCTTTGGCTCTGCTGTTTTTTTTGTTGGAGATTTTGCTGGATATCTCTAGAAATTGTTTCTTCATAGGTGATAATTTCATGTTGTGTTTTGATATTCCTATTGGCTTATCTTTATTGCAGTATTGAGCTACATGTACACTCTCATGTAGTAATGTCTCGTTTAAGTTAATTGAACTTTTTATCCCTGATCTTTTTATATTCTGAGTGCAGATGATTAGCATCATTTTTTCTTTCTGAAAGGCTCCATAAAGTCTTGATTTTTGCCAACATGGAGCTGCATCCTCGATAACTGAGACATTTGCTTGCTTCAATAGATCTATGGCCTCTTTCGCCTCAGGTGTTAGGAATAATAGGAATTCCAATCGAAGGACTAGTAAATTTGAACAATTATAGGGGGAAGATTGATTAATTAGATATTTACATAATATTTGATTTGTTTATTAGATAATTTTTATGCATTTTCATAGAGGCAATGTTTATTTTAACCACCCTGCGCTAAGGATTATCGCAAGACTGAGGAAAATTATTAAACAAGTCCAAGTGATTCGGTTTAGTGAAGCTTCGGCGCTGCTTGCGCTGGTAAACATTGAGCTTCCACTGGCCGCTAGACCTCCCATCCCATCACCTTTTGGGCTATGAAGTAATACTAAAAGGATTAGTAGTACCCCTGATGCGATCCAAATCCAAGAGAGAAATGCGGTAATCATTGCAGGTGGAAGATTGACATACTTTCTGTTTTTAGACTCGAATTGTATACAAGAGTCTTCTAAACCGGCTGGGGTAATTTTGAGGATAGTTTAGGTGCTTCTACATCTTCTATGAGTGAGTAGCCTGTCATGGCATCGGGTTTTGGTAAGCCAAGAATCTGAAGAAGCGTTGGAGCAATGTCTGCTAGACCTCCTCCGTCTCTAAGGCTGATTGAATTGCCATGGCCAGTAACCTTTCTTTTCTCTCCTTCTATGAGGATGACAGGTACAGGATTTGTTGTGTGTGCTGTCCAGGGTTGACCATCAGGACCTTTCATTAGTTCGGCATTCCCATGATCTGCCGTAATTAGAAGAGTTCCGCTCACTTTTCCAGTTGAATCTAGGAGACTTCCTATGCAGCGATCTACAGTTGTTATTGCTTTTTTGGTTGCTTGGAGATCTCCAGTATGTCCAACCATGTCTGGATTTGCATAGTTAATAACAATTAGTGAGTAAATTCCACTTTCTATAGCTTCCTTGCAACTTTGGGTGAGTGCATCGGCCGACATCTCTGGTGAAAGGTCATATGTGGCTACACGGGGAGAAGGTACAAGATGCCTAGTTTCTCCTGGTAAAGGCTGTTCAATACCGCCATTCATAAAATAGGTGACATGAGGGTATTTTTCTGTTTCTGCAGTTCGATATTGCTGCAATCCATGTTCTGATACAACTTGACCTAGAAGGTTATCTAAGGAGTCAGGGGGAAAAGCTACATTGACTGGCAAGGTCGATTCATATTGGGTGAAAGTCACTATCTCTATTTTTTCGAGATTAGTCGTAGAAAACTTGTCAAAACTTGGTATAGATAAAGATTGAATCAATTGTCTTGCTCGATCAGGACGGAAATTAAACATTACTAATCCATCGCCTTTTTCTAGGTAATCAGAGGAAAGTTTTGTTGGTTCAAGAAATTCATCTGTGATTCCAGAGTCATAACTTTTTTTTAGAACTTCTTCTGGCTGGGATTGTGAAATTTCATGGTTTGGATTAGCTAGCAGGTTATAGGCTCGTTCTGTTCTTTCCCACCTTTGATCCCGATCCATTGCCCAATAACGTCCACATATAGTGGCAATATGGCCTACACCTATTTCAGAGATAGTTGATTGGATTTGTTTTAGATAATTGATAGCACTCTTAGTTGGTGTATCTCGGCCATCAGTGATTGCGTGAATTGCAATGTGTGATAAGCCAGCAGACTTAGCCCATTTCAGGAGTCCGCATAAATGATCTATGTGGCTGTGCACCCCGCCATCAGAGCAGAGGCCAATCAAGTGGAGTGTCCCCTGAGATTTTTTTAATGATTTAGCTAATTCAACTAAGGATGGCGCAGTTGCTTCTAGTTTTTCTTCTCGAATGGTTTTGCTAATTCGTACTAGCTCTTGCTGAATTACCCTACCTGCTCCAATAGTGAGATGCCCCACCTCGGAATTCCCCATTTGTTCGTCAGGTAGACCAACTTCTGCCCCACTTGCTTTGATCAGCGTATGTGGGTAAGCATGCCACAGAGAATCAATGATCGGAGTGTCTGCACTTCTAATAGCATTGAATTTGCCCTTCTCACGATGTCCCCAGCCATCAAGTATTGCCAGAACAACAGGTGCAACCCTGCCGGAAAGTATTGAGTCTCCGGAACTAATGTTCGGCATCCTTAATTGCGAGGACTTCTTCTTAGTTGCGTTGTTATATAAATTACTTCCTTACTGGCTTAGGTTCTCATTTGTTCTGACTTACGTCAGCTTTTGAGAATGGAACTTTGGCTTCCTTGCATAGAAACGGAATACACTCAATGAGTTAAACCCCCTGCCATGACAGATTCCTTCACTAGTGAAAGGGTGGAAATACTTTCAAAACCTGAACTTGGTAAAACTCTTACAAGACTGGCTACTCAGGTTTTGGAGTCGGTTTCTGAGAGTAAGGAATTGACATTGCTTGGTATACCCACTCGTGGAATTTATTTGTCAAAGGTTCTTGCAAGGAAGTTAGAAGGTTTGGCAGGGCATAAAATTTCACATGGGAGTATTGACCATACTTTTCATAGAGATGATCTTTTGAGGATTGGGACAAGAATGTCTTCACCAACTGATCTTCCCGAAAGTCTTGAATTTAGGCAGGTTGTATTGGTTGATGATGTCATTTTCACTGGTAGAACGGTTAGGGCCTCGCTTGAAGCTCTTCAAGCATGGGGGAGGCCAAAAAGGATTTTTTTGTTAGTAATGATTGATAGAGGTCATCGAGAACTGCCAATTCAACCTGATTTTTGTGGCCGCGTAGTACCTACTAGTAGATCCGAGAATATTGAATTGCGGTTGCATGAGGTCGATGGAGAAGAGGGAGTATTCCTTCAGAAGTCTTTAGTAGATAAATCCTGAGGAATATTCCTAATTCGGCTTAGAGATCTAAAATGGATTAATATTGCCTGTCTCTCGGCATTTAATAGCCTAACATATTTATAATTAGGCTATTTTAATATTATGTTTTACGAAACTTAGCTCTTCAGTTCGATTGAGATTCGAGTTAGCGTATTTGCCCTAATTGGATAGTATTAATACTGGCTCCAGTTCTTAAGTCAACTCCTTTAACTTCGAGCATTGAATTAGAATTTATTCTGAACTCTAACTTAAGACAATCTTCACCGCTTTGGCCAGGAGGATTGAGTTTGATGACTTGCTCTTGTGTTTCCCATGAGGCCGTAATTTCTTTTGATAGGTTTGATTGTAGTGTAGGCATATCATTAATAAATAGTACCTCATATCTCTCTCCTTGAGACGGTTCTCCAAGCTTAATCTCTAGCTCAGATTGATTATTCTGACTGGCAGATAAGATAATTTCTAGAGGGGAATTTGTTGGCCAAGTTTGACCGGAGACAAATAATGGATGCCATATGTGACTTTTTGTCCTGTTATCCCAGCATCTGATTGAAATCCCCTTATGAAGAACATCTTTAATATTTACGCCTGGTGTTAATTTGAGAGCTCCAAGGGCTACTGCCTCAATTGGAGGAGGGGAGATCATTGCAGCAGGACTTGTTTGCTCACTTAACCAACTTTTGACAAGAGGTATTTGTACGCCACCACCAACTGCTACAACTCCATAAAGATCTTTTAGCGTACAATTGTTTCGCCTTCCTCCAGAAAGAGTTTGTTTTAAAAGTTCTGTAAGAATTTTGATAAACCCCCGTTTTATTAATAGTTTCTCAAGTTCTTTTCTTGAAAGGGATAGGGTAATGCGTTGTTTATTCTGTGAGGAAACGAGATGCTCTTCAAGAATTTCGTATGGATTTACCGTTTGACTAAGTTTACATTTTAGGCTTTCTGCAGTATTTAGTAATTCTTCGGATTGTTCTTGATCAGGTAATAGATATTTAGCTATCCAACGATCTATGTCACGCCCACCTAAAGCTATACCTGCTTTACCAAGAACTTTGGCGCATCTGAGGGCTTGTGAACTTCTTCCTTCGAGATCTTTGCCATTAAATCGCATGAGTTGGGCTATTGGGGCGGCTTTCCCTTCTCCTCCTTCTAAGGCTACAAGCGACAAATCAATTGTACTTCCACCTATATCAAGGACTAATAGTTTTGAGCCTGGTGGGACGTCTGCTCCCATAGCCGCTGCAGTGGGCTCATCAACAAGTGCAATTTCTTCTATATCAAATTTAGAAAAGACTTCATGAAGCCATTTTCTATAACTTCGATAAGTTTGAATAGGTGCTGCTAAAACTAATCTTTTTATATTCAAGTCTTTCGGAATTCTTGCCCATATTTTGCTGATTAATAACTCTCCAGCATTCTCTGGTGTTAATAAACCTAAGTGATCTGTTTTTGTTTCAGATTTTCCGATAAATCGTTTAAAATCTCTTTTTAGGTTGGGACTTGTTTGCTCTGCAAGTTTATGGTCGAGGACTTCTTGACCGGCAAGTATTTTTGGATGTTCTTCCAAGGAAGACCAAATAAGGCTAGGAACTTGACCTAAGGAACTACTGATTGGCGATAAATTGAGAAGCCTTGGTTGCAGATTATGTTCTGCTTGAAAAGCTACGATTGTTGTAGTGTTTCCGAGATCTATTGCTAAGGTTCCAGTCGCTTCAGTCTTTTGAGTATTTTGTTTCGCCTTTTTCGATGGGAGGTCCATTTCTATTACCTTTCTGGATTTAACTGTTAGTAGCGTATATATGTATGTTGCCTATTGATGAAATTGTAGTGTATTTACTTTTCTATTAAAGACTACTGGTTCTAGTTGGTTCCCTTAGTATTTCGATGCACAAGTTTTTGCAGTTCATTTGAGAAGTCCTCTGATTGATGTTATAACGCATCATCTTGTTATTGAAGGCTTTGTAAGCGTATCTTTCTAGTCTTGCCAAAATTGTCTATACCTTATGAAGGTTTCTCAAATTTCTTTTGGTCACTGAGATATGCCTTTAATAATGACTTTTTCTATGTTTTGGCTCATCTTCTACTAAAATGATGGCAGACATAGAAAGTTCAGTGATTGCACCTGGAGTGGATCCTAAAGATCTGGCTAAAAGAGGAGAAAGCTTGATTCGTCAGTCAAGTAATCGATATCTGACAACTGTGAAGATTGCGTTTAGGGCTAAGCAGCGTCGCTTTGATGATTTTGATGGGTTACTTGAAGAGTCGAGTGTTAAACCCGTGCAAAGGGCAATTGTTGAACTCAGTGATGAGCAAGATCAGCCAGATTTATTGCCAGGGTAAAGGCAGTGATTCAGGATGAAGGGCCTGGTTGGCGTTTAGCTTGGGACCCTTTACGTGGAAAATTCCCTGTATTGGTAGGTGGTGATAATTGGGCTTTTGAGTTGTCAAAATCTGAATGGCGAAATTTAGTTCTTGTTGTTTTTGATTTGATAGATCAGCATGAAAAGTTAGTTGATCGCTTGATGCCTGGAGAATTAATTAGTCTTGAGATCGAGCGAGAGGGGTGGTGGGCATGTATAGATGGAGATCGATCGTCATGGGATTTAAAGGTTCTTTTAGAAGGGGATAGAGATTTAGTAAGGGGGATAGAGGGGAGTTGGCCAATACCTGCGGCCCAATCCATGGTTGAAGCTATGAGATCGATGTGGGATTCCTGTAATTGATTAGCGAGGCTTATTGATTTCACCTTTTTAATATTCCACTGATCATGAGAGAGGTATTTCACAGGTTTTCCACAGTAATTGATAGAAAAGTGTCTTGATGACAGTGATATGGGGAAAAATCTGAAAAGAGGTTTTTATCACTTGACTAGCAAGGTTTTGATGCTATACGGGAGGTGTTTGAAATAAACGATAAGGCTTGGAGTACTAGGTTCTTGAGGTGAGAGAAGTTGAGACTTGTTGATTTACGTAACTCTTGACTGATTCCAAAGTCTGAGGAAACTGGTTGTCGTTACGCGAATAGATCTAATGGTGGATTTGACAGTTGCTCTCAAGAAGGATGCTGTAAAAGATACGTCAAATGAAATAGTTCGATCTATAGATGGAGTGATTAGCTTTCAAACTGAGGTTCCAGAATCTCTTCAAGCAGCAATGACTAGCTATATAGAGAAACATCCCAATTGGGATCAATACAGAATTTTTCAGGCTGCTCTCGCCGGCTTTTTAGTTCAGAATGGAATTACTTCGAGGAAAATCACTCGCTTATATGTAGGGAATATGTTTGGAGGCCAATTTGGTAAATATTCATCTATTTAAAAATTACTTTTGGATACATTAATTACTTCAGTAATCAAATTAGTTTTACGTGCAACTAAAATTTTTAGGTATAATATTCTCCAAGCTTTTCTAAAAGGTCTAAAGCTGTCTCATATGGAATAGGAAGGATTGAAAGTCTGTTTCCTTTTTTTAAAACTGGTAATTGATCTTCAGTGTAATTCTTGCGAAGCATGGAAAGGCTCATTAATTCTTTGAATTTACCTATGAACTTAAGTTTCGAGCAATCCCAGCGAGGCTTATCTTTAGGGGATTTTGGGTCGAAGTATTTAGCTGTAGGATCAAATTGAGTTGGATCAATTAGGTTAACCTCGATGACTCTCATTAATCCTGCTATTCCAGGAGGGGTGCAATTTGAGTGATAAAAAAAAGCTTGGTCTCCAATTTTCATGGTTCTCATAAAGTTGCGAGCTTGATAATTTCTGATTCCATCCCAAATAGTCTCTTTTTCTTTCCTGAGATCATCTATTCCATAAGAACTGGGTTCACTCTTCATTAGCCAGTAGGAAGGTTCTTTGGCTTCCCAATCGACACCATCGTCATCAATGTTGCGTTCAGGCTTGCTCATGACTTGGGATCCATTTACTACCTTGTTAAATAATAGTAGTAGCATGCCAGCGAGAATCAATCTGCTATCAATTAATAGATAGATATTGGAATTGCTTACTATTGAAACTTCACATTGACAATAGAATGGCCTGAACTATAATTATTACTATGAACCCATCAGTAGAATTTAAATATCTATCTAGAGAATGCTTGCAACTGAAACACGATGATCCTGAAAATAAACGATTAAAGTTTATTATTTGGATTTCATGCCTCCTAGCAAAATATGGAGGATCTAATGGAGCATCTAAGGATATTCATTTAGACAAGGAATTGACAAACTCTCTCAAGATTCATGTACAAATCTTGCTGAGAGAAAATAAATCAGATAATTCGTTATTTGAGTATTTGCAATGTATATACAAAATGCTTGAAGAGATTGATGCTGAAGAAAGAATTTCAAAAACTACATATATTAATCTTGTGGTAGCAGTATCAAAAGCTGCACATGTAAAAATAAAAATGAAGAAACAAAAGTCAGATTACGAATCTTTCCCAAGAATAATACACTTAGAAACCCAAGCTATTTGCAATGCTAAATGTTCATTTTGTGATTATACAGACCTTAAAAGAAAAGGAACGAAAATGTCTAATGAATTAATAGCGAAAATACTGAATGATTTATCTGCTATTCCAGAAGATCATGAATTTAGTATTGAACCTTACAAGATTTCAGAACCATTCATAGAACCTCGCCTTTTTGAGTTGATAGAAAAGCTCCTGTTACTTCATAAAAAATCAAAGATATGCATAATTTCAAATGGCAATCACCTTCCACAAAAGGTAATAGATCAAATTACTAATCTATTAAATCATGATTATGCCTGGATAACTAGAGATAAAGAAAGAGAATGTAGGTTAATACTTACTTTCTCTCTCAATGAATCCCATCAAAATGCATATGAGAAACTCATGAAATTAAAGTTTTCTAAAACAATTGACAATCTCAAACGTCTGCAAAATGCAATATCTAAAGATTTGTCAAAAATGAAGGTTATTTTATCTAGAGTTAGTACTTCCGCTAGTGGAGATAGGGACTTTATAAATTTTTGTCAGAAAGAGTTTCCATTATTTGAACATGGGATTTTAAAAATGAATAACTGGGCTTCCTCTAACGACTATTCGATTCATCATAATCAACTCTCAAGTGAACCCAGGGAAGCATTTGGATACCTATCTTGCGAAAGATGGTATGACCTTTCAATAATGGCTGATGGTAACGTTGCACTATGTTGCATGGATACAGGAACATCTATGTTGGATTTAGGTAATGTAAAAACAAATAATTGTATTGAACTATATCAAGCTAAAATAAAAAAATACATACCTATAAATAATCAAAGAAGTTCATCTCCCTTTCCATGTTCTTCTTGTACTTACTTTCAACAAGGTTCAAGGTTAGATATAGCCTTAGATTATATGATAAAAATGGCCAAGAAGCTAAGCTAAATTTTTATTTAAAACAAGAAAAGGACCAAGCTGAAGACAGTCTAAATTACATTCTAAAAATGCTTTGATAGCCTCCTCTGGATTACATACAATAGGTTCTTCATGTGGATTAAAAGATGTATTAATTAAGCTTGGTATTCCTGTCAATTTATAATATTCAGATAACAAAGCATGAAGAGATGGATTGTTTTTCTGGTTAACCAATTGAGGTCTAGCAGTCCCATCAATATGAACAACAGCTGGACTTTGATCTTTCATTCTTTGAGTACAGTTAAAAGTTATTGTCATGAACTGAGAAGTATAGCTTGCTCCATTTATATTTTGATAACAATCATCAAAATATTCTGCAAGAGTAATTGGTGCAAATGGCATAAATTCAGTTCTTTTTAATTTGCTGTTTAAACTCTTATTTATGCTTGGATCTGATGCTTGGCATATAATAGACCTATTCCCTAAGGATCTTGGTCCATACTCTAGCTTTCCTTCAAAGCGGGCTATTGCTTTACCTCTGGAGAGCAACTTGGCTAAATCTACATTTATATCCTTTGGTTTATAAAAGTCTAGAGAATTCTTATTAAGGGCTTTCTTTAAATCATTAATTTCATATAGAGGTCCATAAAATGAGTTGATTAAAACATTCTTTGGGTAATTTTCTAATTGATTAGCAACATATAAAGCAGCACCAACACCTAACCCTGAATCACCCATGGCTGGATGGATATAGATATTATTAACACTCTCGAGCTCATAAACTACTTGATTTAACTTCACGTTGGCAAATACACCTCCTGAGAGAACTAAGTCAGACCTGGAAGTTGTTCTTAAGTAATAATCAATAAAAGACCTAACCTCATTTTCTGTATGTTTTTGGATTGATGCAGCAAGGTCTTCACGGTTAATTGAACCAACGAGATCTCTTACAAGTTCTATGTTGGCGGCAGATAATGTGTGTGGGTATGGCCCTAATTTATTTTTCTTATCTAATGATCCAATCCATTTACCTTCTTGAAATCGTAGTATCTTTTTAAAAGAATTAATTAATTCCTTATTAGCTTTTCCATAAGCAGCTAAGCCTGTAATTTTACCTTCATGTCTGACAGGTTTAAAGCCACACAAAAGTGTTACAATAGAATAAAGCCTACCTATAGAGTTTAAATAGTTGATTTCATATAATGTCTTAAGCTTACGATCACTTTCCAATGCTACAAGACCAGATAAGTCATCCCCTTTTCCATCCATGGTAATTATTAAAGGGTTTTCAAATGGAGATGTGTAATAAGAAGAACTTGCATGAGAGAGATGATGATTTACATAATATTTTGGAATTTTATCGGCATTTATTCCTAACTTTAAAAGATACTCGTTAATTCTAGTAATCCTCTTCTTTTGATAAATTCTTGGATAACTATAAAGCTGGAATGGATTTAATTGGATTCCATCAATCTCTTTGCATTTAATCCTATTTTTATAGCCATCATTATAACTCTCAACAAATGAATTAATAGCCCTTTCCTGAAGCTTCAATGGGTCTTCTAATGCATATGCAATAGCATCAATATTTGACCTGCAAGAATTCAAGCAGAATTCAACTGATTTGTAAGGAGGATACAGCTCAATTTTTCGTCCATCATGATTCTTAACTCTAGAAAATCGTTCTTCTTCTACAGTTGCTAATAACTTCCCATCACGAACTAAAGCTGCACTTGCATTATGCCCATCATAAATTCCTAATATATTCATTCAATTTATCAAGTAAAATTTGGTATTTTCAAGGATAAGGCAAGAATTATGCCAGAGTTAAAGAAAATTTAACACCCCGTTACTCTAACCTGTTAAATCCCGCATGATCAATAGACGTTTATACATTGAATAGAAACTCCATAATATCTTGTGTTTCCAATGGATTTGACCCTAGCGGAAAGGGTTAGACCAAAAGTTAGATCAGTTAGGCCCTGTTAGACTTCCCAGTTGCAACAAGGTGTCTTAGTATTGTTTTAATTTGATTAATATCCTTAATGAGAAACCTAGTCACAGCATGGAAATCAAGGATTTAAGGGCTTTAACGGTTTTGCTGGGATCTCTTGCTTTTTCTGCGGAGCTCTTTCTTCTAATCATTCGCTACTCAATAACAAAAAATAGGTTACTAATTAATAATAACCATAGTAAGTAGCGTCAAACTGATCGAGAGAAACACGCGCATACAACTGTCTCATTACGCCTGAGGAGAGAGCACAGGGATAACATTGGCAAATTGCCCACGCATTACACAAAATCCTGAGAGACGACCGAATAGTTGTTCTAAAAAATACAGCTAGGGTGAACTTGCGATTAGACCTCCATGCCTTCCAACGCTTTCCTGTTCAAAACCTATACCGAAGGTCTTACAAACGACGAGAAACTCCAGTTTCAAACTCAGTTCACTTCCCGACAAAGAACTTCTGGCTTGGGAATTGTCCTGGCTTTACTGCTTGGAGGATTTGGTGCTCATAAGTTTTATCTAAAAGACCAAACACAAGGCATTGTGTATGCCTTGTGCGGTACGGTTGGGTGGTTTTTAATTATCCCACCTATTGTCATAGCCATTCTTTGCATCATTGACGCATGCAGAATGTCCGGCGAAGTTATTAAGTTCAACAATTCTCTGGCTAGAGATATAAAGGAAGAGCTTGAAGCCTTGCGCTGAGTAAACAGTCAATAGACAGAAGAAAACGCTTCTCGCTAGATCGATAAGTCGGCTTATCAATTAGACACTGGAATTCTTGTTATTGCTGACATAGTTAAACATTTAATAGAAACGTATCAACATCAGTGAGTGACTCGGTCCTCAGCCGAAATTCGGCTTTAGGTCAAACTACTAAAGTTTTAGACCGATTCTGAGATCCCTTTTTAGACATGGATTTTCGAGAAAATTTCAATTCATTAACTCCACGAACCTATTTACTGGGATCCAAACCTTATTTGTTTACACATAAGCTCCTATTCGTAGCTGAACAAGCGGCTTAGGCATTGTCAGAAGACTTAAGAGCGCCACCAAACTGATACCGAGAGCCAGCGGCTAAGAGCCACGTCCTTGGATTGAAATTCCAAGACGGAGTTATCTCACATATCTGTCAACCCACACAGGATCTTGGTGAGACTGAATCATCTTCGTCTGCCTCCAGGGGGTCGATGATGGTGCTTGTGTAGGCTTTTGAGATCTAAATATTTGCTTGATTGGTCTAAAGGATTTTCCAAACCGGTCTAAAGGTATCCAGACATCCCAGTCCACAATTTGACTTGATTACATAGCTTTTAAACTCTGCAATATCACTTGAAATAGCAAGACCCATTGCAATAATTAGCTTTATCTGCTTTTGCCCAAGCTCGCCTCAACCGGATAAGTCTTTGTCCAATGAGGTGGCGACTTCCATAAGTTGACACACCTAAGTCCGCATATAGTATAGATGTACTACTAAAAGCTCATGGCTCCATCTGCTTCTCCTTATTCAGTTTTCAAGGCTGAAGACTGGATGGTTCCACCTGCTCCTATTGGAATAGGTCAATGCGTAAGGGTCAGGCCAAGAAAGCGTTACCGGTCAAACGGTTCAACCAAGAAGAAGAATGGGACTACCTCGAACACGGAGTCCTTAAGAAATCACGTTCAGCTTGCGTTTGCATAACCTGCCAACACTTCAACTATTGCTGCGACAAACACTGCCGAACTCTCCTTACTTGTCACGTCCAACAACGATTGATTCCACACGGAGAACACCTCACTAGCAGATGTCCACTGTGGCAACGACGATTAGAAAAGGAGATTGGATGGTGCCCAGAAGCTGCGTGAGGAGTTTCGGTTCCCGGTATGGGGGGCAAAGAGAAATCGGCCTAAAGTGTTATAAGGCCTCAGAGTTTGATCAAGGACTACCAGAACCTCGTGGCATCGCCATAAACGTTATTTGCCAAGTTTGTGGTGTTCCAATCGTCATCGGTGACTCTGCTTTAGCTTTAATTCTTTGCCCTTGCTCTTTAGGAAAAAAGTTCATTAGTAACTGCTCTATCTATTGAACAACCAGGAGAAGAGACCTAATTCCTTACGCTTCACCCTGATAGTGCTTCCTTTAGGCGTGACATAAACCTTCTCAGCGATCACACCATCTTTTACAATGATTTGAACGGCTTGACCTGAGAACCTTCCACGAGTCCAGTCAATGTCTTCTTTATAAGTATTTTTCTCTTCAGTAGGCGCAGCTACAGGTACATCAACTTCTTTTGTTTGAGACGGCTTAGCGAATGCTGATTCAAGTAACTGACGATTCCGACTGTATTTGACTTTTGTCTTGTGCTGTCTTTCTTTCAGAAAGGTAGGAACGACCATTTGGTTTGCCAGGATTAGCCTCAAAGTAACGAATGGGTTAGTTGTTTATCAATAGCCGGTCATGGATTTGTACCAAAAAATATTAGATTCACCCTGTCCTGTTACTGCTCTTACCCGGTGTTTGTTTTTAGTACAATCCTCCAAAAAAACATTAAGGAATGGTAGAAATACTGAATAAGTTAATTACCTCAAATAATTAACTGGCTAGTAGGAACGATTTAACAGAACCTATCTGCAAACTATTTCTATCTATGAATACGTCATTCCATGACGGATAAAATTGAAGGATTAATATGGCTTTCAGGGGAGTTTAACATCTTCACCTGAACAGGAGGTGAAGCATGTCCTTGCTGATGGACCTTTCTCTCGGTAAAATTGTGTTGGATCAATAATCAACCTATCTATGCTTCATCAAATAGGTCTTCAAGTTGCTATCACCATCATTCTTGTGCGATTGGGTTTTATCATCAACAGGTTTATAAAGTCCAATGCAACTCCTGTTGTTTAGAGAACGATTAAACATTCATTCAATGCATTAGCCGTAATGCTGAAATAGAAAAGAACCAGCTAGTGCAGTTCATTGACCTATGCCAGCTGGTTTGCTTCTGGAATAACTCAAAGAGATTAAAAAGCATAATTATTGACCCTTCAAGCATTTGTAGGTCGTCTGCCAAATAACTTTCTTATTCTTGGCAGGTTGATCTGCTAAGAAGCTATCTGAAAGTCACACTTTTCCCTGTTCGTGGTATTGAGCCAAGCTTTTTATCTCGATTTTTTTAAGATCAGTTCCGCTTCCTTGGTAGCACTTAACAGTCTTAACGACTAGCCAAACTTTCTCCGAATTGGCAGCACTTGGAAAAGCAAGAGCAGCGAGTAGTGGGAGTAGTAACTAGCGCATGATTATTTGCCTATATTGACGCTTCGCTAGACCCTAGTAAAGTACATTTCCGACAATCCTTCTGTTAAATGACAACTGAATCGTTGGTAAGCTATTTCATCAATAATCAACGCGGAGCAATCAATAAATGGCTTCATTATTTCGATATTTATGAAAAGCATCTAAGTCGATTTAGAGGAAATAATCCTGTTGTGTTAGAGATTGGCGTAAAGGACGGTGGCTCTTTGGGTATGTGGAAGGATTATTTTGGACAAGGTTCGAAAATTATAGGTTTAGATATTAATCCTGATTGCATTAAGCATCAGTTAAAGGATGTAGAAGTTTTTATTGGTAGTCAAGATGATCCAAATATAATAAACAATATCTTTTCTAAGTATAAGAATATAGATATTCTTATTGATGATGGAAGTCATAGGATGGTTGATATGATTAACTCATTCAATTTGATCTATAATCGTCTAAATGAGGATGGTTTATATATAGTTGAGGATACTCAAACTTGTTTTGACAATAGATATTGTGACGCTAACGATCTAACATTTTTGGACTTTGCTAGGGAAAAGCTAGATGAACTCCACTATGGGTATGTCATTGGAGGAGAATTAATGCAAGGTGGTGGTGTTGTGAACAAATCTTTAAATGAATCTATGAAATCTGCTTCAGAATTTACTTGTTCTACGCAATGTATATCCTTCTATAGTGGGATAGTGGTTTTTGAGCGAAGGAAGCAAGCAATGAGGAACTCATGTACCTCTCAAGGCTTGACCTCAGATCGTCAGCACATGTTTCGAACTTCCAGAATTACTCTTAATTCATAAATTAAATAAAGAGTCTATTTACGCAGCGAAATCTTTTCCAGCTACCTTTATCTCCATGAGTTGGACTTTGTTCCCATCTCTTCCCTTCTTTTTCCTATGCAGCTGCTGTTCCCATTTCTACTTTTTCAAAGCTACTTCCCATACCTGAGTATCTGAAATGAAGAATCAACCAATTATTCTCAGAATTTGCAGCAGTAGGTCATGCAAAAGCAGCAAGTTAGGGGAAGAAGTAAGCGACGCATGATTAATCAGGGGAGAAGGTCCAGGGAAGAATCAGAGTTGCGATAACTCCTACTTCAAAACCAAAAATCCAACTAAGGTTGACCACTCCATATTTGCTCAGTCCAAAGCGTTTCTGTACTGCTTTAACAGCTTTCTTCTTTAGCTCGATCAGGTTCATAACTAGAACTCAGGGAACTCTGCTCTGCTTCCAAACAACCAAGGTATGACTTTCAGTAATATCCACATGTAGAGAGCACCTTCGAGAATTCCAAACAAATACAAGGTGTAACTAGACAACTTCAATTGTTCTTGACCTCGCTCTATTAGGTTTCTATGCCAGTCAAAAATTTTCTTCATTTCATTACCCTTGGGTTCTCAGTTAAGGCGTTCTTATAAACCCAGTAGCAAGTGTATCCAGTAATAGCTATAGGAAGTAAGAAGCCTACGAGTTGAAAGACAACATATAAAGCAATGGTAGCTACACCTATCTGCTTGATAAGCAGCCTGTTGTCATCAGTTAGTTCTTGCCAGTAGCCAGTGATCTTTTCAATCATGTTGTTTAAGAAGCGATTGGTTCGTCGTCATGAAATGAATCCCAGTATTCCTGAATTATCTGTACTCGATCTAGAGGTTCATCATCAGACTCGCCTTCAATTTGTTCTAGAAGGAATTTTTTGACTTCATAATCTTTTTTTGACTCCATATCAAGCAGCCTTATCTAAATCAATTGAATCATCACATCCTTCTGCTCTTCGCCTTTTCTGGTTGGTTGCTTTCAACTGAAGGTCAAAGGTACAAGAAGCGTCTGCTTCCCATATTCCTTGATATATCTGTGAAGCAATTAGGTCGTCCCTTGCGATTGCCGTTTCCTTTTCAGGCTTGTAACCGTTCATGGCTAATTCCTTGAGAGATCGGAATAAGGGAAAGATCAAGATTCAGTCCTTTAATTTGTTATACCTAAAAATTTCATTATTGTTAGAGGCTGTTTCATCAATAAGACCTAATCATTCAACTCAGACTCAAGTTGGTCCTTTAAAAAAAACGCCTTACGGTTGGTTCTGTTCCTGTACATTCATTCTGTTTATAAAAGGCTGACAATTTTGGCCTCATCTTTCTTGTTGCTATATTCAATTTTGGTAACTTCCTTAGCATATTTCCGTATGACCATACGTTCGTAGCTCTGCATCAAAGTCTTTACGTCATGGCCAGTGATACGAGCTCGTAAGAAGATATCTGTTCCCTATTAGCCAATACGATATATCATTCATAGCAAGGTTCTGCGAATTGCAGGGTTTGTATAAAGTGGAAATTTGGACTGTTTGGCAGATCTTAATCCTGTCTTTATGTAGCCTCAGAAAAGCTTGGAAGGGTATGGGGATATTGGAAGGCTTATTTAGCCTCAAACTTTGATCAAGAACTGCCAGAACGATAAGCATCGCCATAAACTTTCTTCCTAATGGTTTAAATAATTAGCCCTGATGTGCCTGAGTTCTTTAGTTAAAGTACCCAAGATGGCGATTTTGGCTTTTCTCTTGAGTTTTGATTCTTGAGATCTCTTAGAAAGTCTTTGCGTCGATTCGATGGACCTGAGAAGTACCTGAAGGCTTATTGGAATAGAGGTTGAGTTGGACTTCTACACAAACTAGATGAACTAGCCCTCCATGGTTTAGGTTTGCACGAATTTAGAATTTTCTACTTTTTTTAATATGAGTATAGAAAGTAATGGATCGATAACGCTTGGTACTAATAATTCAGGCCAATTAATTGCAGGATATAATGGTCTTTCGTTAGCTATTTATTTAGCAGAAGTCAGAGAAGGTATGCCGGCAAGAATTGATTATTTTATAGAGGGGCATGCCTCAGATTTTGATATAACTGGTTGGCAAGGATATGCTGCAGATTTGGATGAGAATGGGGATCGAGGAGTGCTAATTAGAAGGAATCAATTTTTACCTGGATATGATTATCATCAGAGGTTTGATGATAATCCATGGATCCCCACTGCTTACGACGTATTTACTTTTTCCTTGGAAACTGGACAGATAAATGGGATTTATTATGACAATGGACAACATGTAGATATTGCAACGGCTTTAGATAGGGTTGACTTGGCTGCTGCAGGCAATGGATCAACTGATTATCTGTATGACATTCTTTATTGGGATTCATCAGAAGGTAGGGAATCAGCCTTGTTAACTCAATTTGACTATGTAATAAATCCATCTGAAAATTCTGCATCAGTTACGTTGCTTCCATATAGTTCTTATTCAGTAGATAATACGAAGATCTATAATATAAATATTGCAGATCAATCTTCTTTATTAGGAGATTCGTTCGCATTAAGTGGAGACAGTAGAAATGTAATTTCCTCTTCAACATATACAATTATTAATTCAGACTATGCCTACGTTGGTGGATATTCTTCTGATCGCCTTATAGGTAATCAAGGCGCTAATGGAAATTCGTGGGCCCATGATTTTGTTAATGCGGGTGCTGGGGATGACTTTTTAGGAGGAGGAGGAGGAAGGGATGTATTGCATGCAGGTTCAGGAGACGATGAACTTCGAGCTGGCTATGGCCACGATATTCTTGTCGGTGGAACAGGAGCTGACATCCTTTATGGAGGTGGCGGAAGGAACACTTACAACAACAATGATGATGGTTCAATTGATGAGCTTTATGTTCTCTCTGATTACCACTCCCATGGCTATGAATGGGGACGACTTCATAACGGTGCAAATGCCGACACCATCTCCTCTTTAGGCACAGAAGATCGCATTACTATTCTTGGCTGTGTTTCAGAAGAACTTTCCATTCACGAACTTTCTAATGGTTTAGGAATTTTTGCTGATGGCTCATTAGAAGCAATTGTTACTGATAGCAGTTGGGATATTGCTTCTTTAGAAAGTGTTGTTTCAGGGGATGCCTCGAGGCTCTGGTAAAAATATTTGATCACTATTAATCAATAGCGATAGGTTTTATTTTGACCAGTGTGAATCTGGATCTCTCTTTGTAGAGATTCCTAAATTTGGATTAACTCTATAATCCTTTCAGATATTTTTTTAGGCAAATTCAGGCTTAGTTTATCTTTGTCATTGGTTGAATACGTAGGCATAGGTTGCTGGGTTAACTTCTGGAGTAAAGCGTCAATTATGGCCATTTCAAAAACACACAATTTAAATACAAGCTGCTAATTAATAGAAACTTATATTCACATCAGAATCTCTCTATTGACTACCTTGTAAAGATCCAGCATGCCATGTTAATTAAATTACTGTATTCAATTAACATGGGCAATCAAGCAAAATCATTATAATGTATTCAAGAGATCCTCCTGGATAAAATTATATTTGTTATGTTCATTTTATTAGTCTTCGGACAATTATATTATGAGTATCTGATACAAGTTTTGTGGCTTCTTTAAATATATATGCATATGATTGTCTATATTCCTTAGGTACAAAGGCAATAGACAAGCTGTCGAGTGACTGGTCATATCTAGACATAAACATTCGACAGTATATATCTGCATTGTAATCACTATCTTCATACCATTTTGGATAATTGTCAGGATCAAGATTGCCTATCAAGGAAGATAGATTGTTTATGTACATATCTCCATCTGGGGTTCCAGGTATTGGTCTATATGGCGCTATATTCCCAACAAGCAAAGGATTATCCTTGATAAAGTCATATGTTGCTTCTAATTCACTAGATGTTTGACCTGGTAGCCCAAAAATAAAATTTCCACGTATATAGATCTTTTCCTTTTTGTATTCCTTTGCTAATGCAATAAAGTCTTCAGCTAAATTATTATATTTTTTGAGACTCTTAGATAAATCTTTATTTATTGTCTCGATTCCTAAATAAATTAATCCTATTTTCAATTGCTTAAATTCTTCTAAATAGTTTCTTCCTTTCAGAAAAGCCACTCTTGTCTGGATGCGTGCTACATGATTAAGCTTTTGATTTGACTCCTGAATTATTTCAGCTAATTTTAATAATTCATTAGGTTGTGTCAATGGATCTGCATGTAGAAAATCAATTAGAAAGCTTTGTTTAGGGGAAAATCTGCTAAACAACTTTAGTAGGCTAAAGATAAGTAGAGAGTCATAATTAGTAGTCGTTGTTAACCTGGATGGACAAAAACTGCAAGATTGAGGGCACCCAAAGCCTATAGTAAGAACTCTTTGCTTAAGTGATAATGGCTCAGAGAAAATATTACTATGGGAGCTAGATAATGATTTTGTATGATGAGATAATATAATTGATATGTTTCTCTCAAGATCTGTCGAATAAGTTAGTGAGCTGGGTATATTGACAATAGGAGAGATTTTATTTGTGTCATTTTTATTGCTATTTGCAATAACCCAGTTTAATGTTGGAGCAACTAAATCTGTATCTATTGAATTATGAATAGTAACACCCTTTGAGTGGAATTTAGCAAAAAAGTTTTCTAAGAATGCAAAATTCCCTATTCTAAAAATCTTTGCGTTTGTTTCCTCAGCTAAGAATTGTGAGATTGCATAAACTGCTGATGTATATTTAATATCAGCAAATAATCCTCCAAGAATAACTATTAATTCAGAACTTCCATATAACTTTAAAAGGTGCTCTCCAGCTTTACTTTCTCTTAGAAATCTCAGCTCGTTATTGAGAATCGAATAAAAAGAGCGTTCTTTTAGTACCGTATTAGCTTTTAGTCTTTGATTATTTTTAAATACTTGACCAAGTGGGTATTTAATGTTATTTGTTTTTGCATTAAAACCATTTAAGGTTAATGCCGCTGCAATATTATAGAAACTTGAACTATACGCAATTGGAACACTCTTAACCACATAACTACATGATGGCTCAATAAAGCAATTTGACAACTTAATCACGTGGACTACTTCCTGCATAGGTATCTTGCAACCTTTAACCGTTGAATGGGTATACTAATATACCTAATTTTGAAGAGTTTCTCAGAAACAAGTTTCTATCACGGCTATCTGTTCTTACAGCTGAAATTAATAAGCCCTCATTATTAAAACCAGCAGATACCGACATATAAGAATTATAATAGGAAATAATTTTACTAGGCTTCCATAACATTTCGCAGATGAAATTTTAAGATCAAAAATTAGACAATCTATACCTTTATAGGAAAAATACAATTGAGTATAAGGGTTTTGAAGAGCTCTGAAATAGTTTCTAAGATCCTTTAGATTAATATTCCATTCAATTAGTGAGTCCTCCTTTTGTCTATGCTCCAAACGATACTCCTTCTTTACTTCGTGGAGTTTCCTGACAATTCCCGGATAAACATTAGCTCGCCTAAGAACCTATATTGTAACTAACGATTTCTTCTAAAACTGACAGAATTTCTTAAATTTACTGATCATCCTTGACTTTTAATTTCCATTAATAAATAATATCTCCCGAGTCTATGAGACTATCCAAGTTCCACAAACTAGTGCCTACAATAGAGTCTCCTTTAGTACACGCTAGGCGAGAGGAGTACCTCCTCTGAATGCATGAAGTAATGAATTATGCAAGCCTATGCATCCTCTTCTTAACTTGAGATTGCTCTATTTTATTATCCACAAATTAAACACAAATCAGGTTCAAACTCTAAAATGAATTTAGTTAATCGAGAATAATCTAATACCATTAATTCCAATCCTATATCTCTACAGTAATCAACTATTTGTGGATAAAAAGTTTTTATCTTGCCTGTCATTACAAGTGTCTAAAATAATTCCTACTTCAAGCTATAAATATATTATTTCAGAATATCTACGCCTAATTTTTTGCTAGCAACCAATGCGATCATTTCCTTAGCCTTGCTTGATTAATGAAATTAAAGATGCAGTCATAACAATGACTTCCTCCTATATTCTTGGACCATTCTTTCGAAGCTTGGCATACTTTAAAAAAATCATCATCTCCCATTCTCGTAAATTTAACTATATGTTCAGCAATCTCGTTTGCAGTATGTGCTTCAAAAATATATGGCTCGGATCCATATCTATGCTTTACCATGAAATCTTTTTTCCCAAGTGAGCCAGTAATAACTGGGGTTCCAAAATAAAGTGCTTCTCTTGCGCACCCCCCCAAAATACCATGAAATTGTCCAAACTGATCCAAGCAAATAACTCGGCTATCTTGATAACAATCCCACAGAATGGAAGACTGCATATCTCTAAGCCAAAGATTATCAACTTTGTTTTCTTTAAAAAGTGAATCACATTGAATTTTAAAATCTTTCTTTCCATAAGAAATTGAATTATTACCATTTAAAGTGTTTACAAATAATAATCCTTCTTTATCTAATTGTGACATTTGGGCAATTGCAATTCTAAAGCCTTCAACTAATTTTTCTATACCTTTGTAATGAGTAAATCGAGGGTCACCATTCTTACGAGTTGGGCAAAAAAATATTCTTTTCTTTGACTTTTCTACAAATTTAGAATTGACAAGTTCAGTAAAGTATTGACTGTTCGTATTCATATATTCTATAGGGAGATTCCAAAACCAACTAGTATGAGTAATAGATGAAAGTCCTAAAATTCTTGCCGCAAAGTCACAGTCTAATTGTGCGCTAAATATAGCATCAAGTTCAAACATGTTTTTAATAAAAACATGTTTGAATAACAAATGATTGGGATGTTCTGCACGCTGTTCATCTATAAATGGCCACATTGCAAGATCACTGCCAGTCGGAATGAATATTTTAATGGCTGATTTATTAGGGAATTGGAGAACATCCAAAATATCCATCCCGCATGAGATTAAAGTTAGTTTTTCTTCATTCAAGAGGTCCAAGAGTGTATCTCTCTTGCCTTTTACAATCCAATTGTTATTCTTTTTATATTCACCTTCTCTTAAATTATCCGGATCAGATCTATGTATATTCTTTTGTGTGATTAATAACTTAGCCTCAAAACCTCTTTTGATTGCTTCCTTGCAAAAAAGAAATCCAAAATTATCTTGATTCCCAAGAAAAACTATTTTTTCGTTCTTTCCTTCCACAGGCCAGATAATGTATTATTTGATATAGTTAACCTAACATGTTAGATTAAGCCAAAAATATCTTATCAATAAAGTAGGTAAGAATTTATTGTTTAAAGTCTTCTCTAGCCTTAGATAAGGAAGATTTTTAGACGTATCCCATCCCTTTGTTGTTGGTTTGACTGCCGGCGGCGTTCAGGAAGTCTTTTTATCACTGCCAACGTCAACAGGATGTAATTCACTCCTGCTCCAATTCCAATCACGCTTCGCTTGAGCGCTTTCTGTTGTTGTTGATGCTCCTCGTTCAGATCCTTGACTAGCGATTCGATCGCGCCCAGTTAGTTCAAGATGAAATTGTTTTGTACTGCGTGCTGTGAACAGTCTGTTCACACTGAGATGGGTTAGTTGGTCAAGGAGGGGCACTGGAAAGGTTTTAGGTGTGATATTTGCCCACATCTGAAGAGCTTCCATGGATGAGAGTGCAGTTCAGTTCAATGAAGCCAAATTGAAGTGATGAGAGCTGGTTCAAATGAGAAGGATCAACATTCTTTAGCAGTGCAGTAACTGCATCTTCTTCTTGGTTCAGCTGCAGAGTATCGGCCTTTCGATTACATGAAATCCTCGCTTTGCCAGCAGTTGCTCTTCCCATCAGCCATAGAGGCACTCAGGCTTTAACTCTCCGCGGCTGAGCTTTTGAAGGCGATTCAATAGTGCGTCACAGTTGCGCTCAGGTCCGATTAGATCTCCTAGAACCAATAATGAAAACGATAATTCTTTTTATATCATGTTGGAATTTTTTGAACTTTTGCGATTGCATTCCTTTGTTCAACGGGACTGCGTCCTTTAGTCCTAGAAGTACTATAGATAGCTAGAAAGCATCTAGGCTCTAGCTCTTTTGAAAAAAATGACAGAAGAAACAGAACAAAAAGGCTTTCTCAAAAAGTTTGGCAAATACGCGCCAATCATTGGAGGAGCCTGGATTGTATTGAACATTGTTCTTCCTTTAGCCCTATTACGTGTACCTGCTGTTCAAAACTTTTTGGTGTCAGTAGGAGACAAGCTTCCTTTTGATATACCAGGGATTGGATAGCAATGAGTTCTGAGCTTATTTAAGTTTGATGGCTCACAAAAGCATATTTGTTCTATAAAGCAAGCTAGTTTCTTGTTAGAGAAATAAGGGTATTTAAATGATGAAGGCTTTTAGATGCATTGCGATAGGCTTATTTCTTTGTCTCGAGGTTTTCGTGCCAAGATTTTTAATTAAAAATTCATCAGAATAAGAGGAGTTTATTTCTGATTAATGTAAGAGTTCTGCCAAATATATTGACCATTGTTTTTCTCTAACTCAACAGCAATGCAATTACAAGCAATATTCCAGAGAGCTTTATGGATTGGAACTGGATTGAAAAGATAGCTCTTAGGAAAAGCTTCTTTAATTGCAATAGTTGCCTCTATTGCATGGTAATGAGGAATTGTTGGGAAAATGTGATGAATTACATGGCTTGATCCAATCTGATGATGTAGGAAATTAAGAATTTTTCCATAAGGTCGATCAATTGAAAGGAAGGCACCTCTTATAAAAGTGAAGTTTGAGTTGGAAAGGTGAGGGACATCGGTATCCGTATGGTGAAGCCAGGTGTAAATAACTAGCCAGCAATTGACTACTAATAACGGACCTATGTACATTGTTATTAAAGGAGTTATTCCATATTTAAGTCCTGACATAAAAAGTCCTACTAATACCAAAACTACCCCAAGATCTGAGATCCAAACCTTCTTTGCCCAATTTGAAGGCCAAAGCTTTTTAGAGAAGGGTTTCCTTGGCCAAAAGTGGTTTGAAGTTCCGTATTTAGGGCCCCCTGTGCTGCCAGTTAGCAAATATGCAGGCCAACCAAAGCCAAGGTGCAATATGAGTTGCATTAGCCCATATCTAGTTTTGCCTAGAGCAGTTGCGAGAGCTAATTCGTTCTCTCCTCCGATTTTTTCTTTAATACCATTGCCACCGACAACTAATGGCACGTGAGTCTCTCCATCAGTTATGTGATTAGTAAAGCGATGATGAATGGAATGTGATCTTTGCCAAGAAAAATATGGAACGAGCAAGAACGAGTGCAGTAGATAACCAACAACTGTTTGCAAAGTTCTGTTATCCGAGAAGGCTCCATGCCCACATTCGTGAGCGATAACCCAGAAGCCCATTGCGGTAGTCCCTGAAATAAAGGCATACAGAATCCAAACAGGAATCATTGCTTGCGTGACAGGAATGGATAGTCCTATCGCGACAACTACTGCCTGGATTGCGACTGATTGAAAAAGGTAGGCCAAGGAAGTTGATGTCTTACGTGCGAAACAGTGCTTAGGAACTACTTCCGTAATGGCTTTTATGCTTGGAATATCGCTCATCTTTATTGCAAGAGCCTTTCCTTTGAGACCAGAAAACCGAAAATTCCGAATCCTTTTTTGGTTTGTGATAGGAGGTTGTGTTTTATCCAAGCTGATCAATCGATTTGTTAACTAAAGGGAGCTTCTCTCAAAAGAGGTAAAACACCCTTCACTTAAAAATAAATTATTGGGAGATGAGGCCTTGCCTACTATTTGTTTTGAGAGCAGGATCGAGAGACCTTGAAATACCTTGCTGGTTTTTTGCTGCTAGGTCTTTTAAAGATCCAATTGGTACTAGCTAGGTGGAAGGGAAAAGATAATGACTAGATCACGAGTCTGCTTGATTTAATCAACAAATATTCCCTCTGCTGATAGCTCTCTTCTTGTCTCTGGCGATGGATATTGCCGGTAATACAAGGCAATTCCACCGGTCAGTGTTATTGCAATTAGTATCCAACCAATTAATGATTTCTTTTTGTTAGGAGTCTTTGGTTCCATTAGAAGAACCCGGTATGGGGTAGTAAACGTATTTGTTAGAGCTATAGATATGGCCTTAGGCTTTGGATTGGAATTTCCAGTCCTCGACGCTAAAGTAAATTGAGTCTTCGGATGAATCAAGAGAACGATCTAGGAAGACTCTAGTTTGGTTTGAATTGGATCTATTAAAAATTTGTGCAGGTTTGCCTCTTTATAAGGAGAGAAGTCATCACCCAATAAATTCAATCTCCTGCAGAGATAATAGAGGGAATAATTTTAGATCGCTGATTTTTTATGCGATTTCATGCCTAAAAGTTCTAAATCTGCTGCTAGATTGATAATCTCAAACTTATGAATCTTTGTGAGGAAAACTTTTTTGTTCTCAATGCTTGCGGCTACAGCCTCATTTGCATTGATAGGTTGTTCTTCTGAATCTAAAAAAAGTGGGAGTCCCGCTCTTTTTAATACCAGAGCAGAGGCGGAAAAGGCAGCTAAAAGTTTCAACTGCATTGGCGCCCATAAAATGGGTGACAAGTGGATGCCTTGCAATAGCCATAAAATGCATAAAAAGCATGGTGGACATGGACATCATCATCACAACCACTAGATCACTGAAAAAAAAGAATTTTGACAAACTCTTCTCAGCCTCAATCAGATGGTCCAGCCCATTGTGGTAGTAAGCCTAAAAAAATTGCTATAGGTATAGCCCCTCTTGGAATGATCTCCATTGGGATTGTCCCAATGGGAATTGTAACTATAGGAATAGTCCCAATGGGAGTTGTTTCTCTTGGTGTTGTAGCTATGGGAGTTGTTAATGCTTCTATTGTTGGAATGGGTATTTTTTCTGCAGGGATAACAACAATGGGACTTAAAGTTTGGAGTCCAGAAGGACCATTTATTGAACAAACTCTTGAGAATTCAGATTCCTCTTTGAAGAACATTTATGCTTATCCCACAAGATCTCAGGCAGAAGAAGAGGCTAAGAAACTTGGATGTTTAGGTGTTCACAAAATGGGTAGTTTCTGGATGCCATGTTCAACACATGGAACTTCTCAATGAACGTAGTTATATTTTATTTAGCGTTATCAATAACTCTTCAAGAGTTATTGATATGTATTAACATGTCAAACCATTACTTAACAAGTAAAGGCTTTCTAAGGGTATAAAATTTCTTAGTTAAATAAAGCAACCCAGGAGAATGCCGACCCTATTCCAATCCAGACTCCGGCAGTTAATAGTTTCCCATTATCCCCTAGCCAATGAATAACTCTTTGAGATGGTATTGTTACAAGTAACAGTAAAGCCATTTGGGAAATAAGAAGACCTAAAAAATAACCTATGAGAGATGTCGGTTCCGCTCCAACAATTGTGTTACCAAGTAAGTAGCCATGCAATGCAAACAGTGGCAAGAGCCATTTTGAATTCACAAAATTCAGAATAATCAAACCTTCTATTGCCAAAGATAAAGAGACAATTGCTTCTGCCCAGGGAGCGATTAAATCAGGCAAGGGCAGTACCTGGACTAATGCACTCCCCGCTAAGCCGATGGCCAGAAGAGGAAAAACCAATTTCTTTGTTTTTTTTAGTCCCACAAGGGCGATTCCTATCATAAAAAGTAGATGATCAGGCCCAAGTAATGGATGGCCAATACCGCTTAGCAAAGCTTGCAAAGTTGAAAGCTGTGTACCCTCGCCCATTCCAAAGGGATGATGAGCAAAGGCTGGATCAATTAAAAAAGTGAATAAAAAAAATAATGAAGCTAAAACTGCAACAAAATGCTTATGCACCCAGAAGGGGAACCTCATAGGTCGATCCTCGTCGAATTGTGAAATAAGGCGGGCGTTCTGACTGATATCGATAAAGTCGATACTTCACAGTTGCGGGACAGTAGCGGATTTTCACCGCTTTTCCCCATTATCCAATGGCTGATCCCCATTGGACCTCTTAACCACCTTATTCGGTTTTTCATGCAAAGTGTGTAAAGATCAAAAATTGGAGATACTCGTTAGCTATATCTATTTACACCTTTTTATATGACTTGAAATTGAAAAACTGGTAGCTACTCTAGCTCTTGAAACTGATGCCATAGCTGCTTTATACCCTAGTCAAAGCAATTGGGTTTAGGATAATTCATTGGCGATATGGCTTTAATAGAGAAAACAAAATTGTTTATGTCCCGATAGTTAGTTGTATTGTTGTGATCCTATTTGTTCCGGTGTTGTTTAATCCTTTTCCGTTCTCCTCCTAATGTCCCTTAAAAAAAACATTCCTGATTCTTTTGCACGTCTGTGGCGTAAGGTTCGTAGGTTTGAATTAACACGTACTCTTCGTGCCACCGAGAAGAGGTTGGAATACGTAAAAAAATCATTAGCTTATATAGATCGAGTTGAGGGTAGGGTATCAAAATGACTGATACCCCACCTCCTTATGGATGGAAAGACTTACTTGTTGACGCAGCAATTATTGCTGTTGCTTGTGGAATAGTTCTTGTCATTATTGGTTCATTCCCAGAGTTCTTTGGAAGGCTCCTGTTCTTCTTAAAATAGACTCGCTCTAATGAAGCTGGATAAAGATCAACTCTGGAGAATTTGGATATGTCATTGGCTTGAATTTAGTTGCATGAGTTAGTTGGTATTGTATGCGCGATGCTTCTTTAAGATGGTGACCATCGGATTAGTGGTTTAAAGAATTAAGTTTTGATTTCGAATGTTTGCCTTGGTTTATATATAATTTTGACTTAGCTCGCTATCTATTAGTTGAATATCTCAAAAAGGTCAATAATTTTGAGAGTGAGGTTTAAAATCTTTTTGTTTGGATTCTATTCATAGGGTCAAGATCTTATGTAATTCTCTATCTTATTGGGTAGTAGTTAATTTTATTTATATTAGTGATCTTAGGGATTTTTCTACTGTAATCCGACTGCTTTTCCTTCTCTTCTTGGGTCTGCCGCACCGTGCCATTTCCCGTTGTGCTTTTTAATTATGGCTAGTCCACTGCTAAAAGAACTGTATTTAATTTGGTGGCCAAGACTTTCTAGTTCTTGATGGATATTTCCCTTTAACCAGGCACTACTTTTTTCAAGCACTGTATAGTTAGGTTCGACGGATAGCAACTTTTTGGCAACTATTTCTTTTGGCGAAAGCTGTAAATCTAGAGCTCCAATTAATGCATTTGTTATGTAATGTGGAATGAGCCAGCCCCCTGGTGAACCAACTGCCAAAACAGGACGGTCACCACTAAATACTATAACTGGAGACATAGAACTCATCGGCCGCTTTTTAGGTTTAATTCGATTGGCAATTGGTTTCCCTGAGTTGGTTGATAAAAATGAGAAGTCAGTGAGTTGATTGTTTAGGACCATACCTCCAGATAAGTATCTGCTTCCAAAGACGGTTTCAACTGAACTTGTGTAGGAGGCAAGATTTCCCTCTACATCCACTACAACTAGGTGCGTCGTTCCTCCACCAGCAGTTCGCGGTTGACTTGCTAGATCTAATAATTCACTACCTTTTGGTTTTCCTGGTAAAGGGCGAAATTTTGTGGTTTGGGGCTGGATAGTGTTTGCTCTTTGTTCAATATAGTCGTCTTCTAGTAACCCTTTGAGAGGAACTGGCCAATCAATAGGATCCCCTATCCAGTGAGAACGATCAGCATCTGCATACCTTAAAGATTCTGATAGAAGATGCCAACGATTAGTGTTGGCTTGGGTCCCATTTTTATTTGATAGAAGCTCAAATATGCCAAGAGCTTGTAATACAGCAACTCCACCACCACTTGGAGGAGGAAAAGAACAAATTTTCCAAGACTTGTATTTACGACATATAGGCGTACGCCATTGAACTTTATAACTTGCTAAATCTTCATTAGTGATTGTGTTGACGGTGATATGTCTGTTCTGTTGTAGTTGGAGGTTTTCTATAAGTTCATTGGCTACTTTTCCTCTATAAAATTCATTGGCACCTCCCTTTGCTAGCCGGCTTAAGGTTGAAGCTAATTTCTGGTTTCGAAATGGAATCTTTTGCTTTGGGAGAGATCCATTAGGCAGGTAGAGAGATTTAAAACTTGGACTATGGTCAATCCCTAATCTGTTTGCTAAAGAGATTGATCTCAGGAAGCGAGGACTCGGGATGAATCCCTCTTTGGCAAGATGAATACTACTTTGGAAGTTTGCCTCCCAAGGCAAACTTCCAAATTGTTGGTGGCCTTCCCAAAGCAACGCCGTAGTACCTGGAACTCCTATTGCTGAGAGACTTTTAGTTGCCTGAAGCCATGGAACCGCGGTCCCATTAGATGTTCTCCACATATTCTCTTTGACTTGAGCTGAGGCAGTTTCCCTGCCATCAAGCGCGTACAAAGATTGTTTGGCCTGGTCCCAATACAAAAGAAAAGATCCACCGCCTAAACCTGAACTTTGCGGCTCAACTACGGCAAGCACTGTCTGAGCTGAAATCACCGCATCCATGGCGTTGCCTCCTTTCTCCAAGGTCTTAAGAGCGGCATCACTTGCTAGTGGATTGGCAGTTACAACTACAGCCTGCCCGCTAGCAGTTGAAATTCTGCTTCGTTTTGCATCAATACTCTCTGGTGCATTCCAGTTTATTTGAGCAAGGAGTGGTAGAGGAAGTGTGTAAAAAAGAGCTGATATGAATGATAAAAAGTAGCGCATGATTATTGCCTTAAGGGCTCTCTTTGCCTAACTGGTGGGAGATTTAATCCCTTGGATTTGTTTGGGACTTTAGTCGCTAATTGCCCTAGATAATTATCAAGCTTTTCTTTAGTCCCTTCAAGTTCTTTCGGGCATTCTTCAAAAATATTATTTGATAATGAAGTTGCTAAATCTTCTTTTGGAGCAGACATTATTTCATTCAAAATAGGGGAGAAGTATAGAGTTGTTGAAAGTTGAATAGCAGCACTTTCTCCAGCCTTTTCAAAAGTCATTCCCTTACTAATAGATTTACAGAACTTCTCTGAAAACTTCATAGTAATATCGGAGACTGCAGGGGATAAATCTGCAGCCGACACAAATGAATTAATAGGAGAAAGAAAAAATGCCGTTGCAATAAGGCAGGAGAGCAGTAAGCGTCGCATAAAGTTCCGGAGGTCGAAAGCGCACTACTTAGCACTTCATCGACATATCAACTTTCTCAATCTAATGAACATCACTATCCTTTGGACTATCTATCAGCAACTTCTTATGTGAATCTTATAAGCGATGATTGGTAAGTAGTTTGCTCAGTCTTCTGTGGGAGGATCCTTTTGACGCTTTTGTTTCAGTGCTCCTCGATACTTCTTGGAATTGAGACGACGTTTTTGTGATGCACGAGTTGGCTTAGTTGCTTTTCTTTTCTTTGGAGGTGGCTTTAACCCATTCCTTAAAAGTTCAGATAAGCGGGCCAATGCCAATTGTCGGTTTTGATATTGGGAACGCTTTTCTTTGACAACGATATTTAGACAACCATTGATACATCTCTTCTGGAGTTTTTGAATTAATAGTTGCTTTTGAAAAGGTCCAATTACAGAGGAATTCTGTATGTCGAAGATAAGCTCAACTCGACTATCAGTTGTATTTACTCCTTGTCCTCCAGGTCCTGAAGATCTAGAAAAGCGCCACTTTAGTTCATTAGATGGAATAACTAAGCCTGAATTTATAGTTAAATCCATTCAGTTAAGAAAAAAATGAGTCTGGTTAATTCTTGACCTCGAAAATTTCATAGTAAGGACGGTCGTCGTAGTCAGCATCTGAACAGCAAATATCCATATATAGCCTTTCTAATAAGTCATAGGCATCGTTGTAGTTCTCGAAACTCTGAGAAGTGATTTCGTCATTTTCACCATCGTCCCTTTTAATGCGATATGTCATTGTGAATGGCCTGAGACTCCTATGATGTGTCGACAGCTTAAATGAGCATTCCTGAGAGCAAATTGATATATTTTTTATTACTTCTTTTATATTAAATCAATAAACCTATTAAGTAAAGCTTTTCTAGAAGACATTCTTTGTATATTGTCTTTATTCGATGAGAGGTTTTAACAATGACCTAAAGCTTTTTGCTTAGGTTATTGTTTCTTATGGCTTCATCATTATCCAAAGTTGTTTTAATTAGATCCTGGTAGCCACCTTTGGCAGAGCTGTACCCAAAAAGTATTAAAAAACTTAGTCCAGCGAAAAAGATTATGCCTAGCTCAATAGGACCTAAGTCAAGAGCAACAGAAAAAAGGGTGGGCATAGAAAAGAACTTATTTAACTATGTTCTAGCGGTTTTCCTAATGCTTTAGGTTTCCCAGTCGATACCATCATCATTTTCGTCATATTCATAGTTTATTAGCCAATCAACATTGGCATCTTCCCCTTCTTTATCGTCATCATTACCTTCTTTATTTTTGAGAGGCGTTTCTTTTTTCATTTTTTTCCGTACTTTTCTTTATAAAAAGATTGGAATGAAAAATTTAATTCGCCGAGAATGATTCACAAAACTTAAATAGAAGTTAATTTCTGTTGTATTGTGAGGATTGGTCAGCAATTGGCGATTTGAGTAAAGCTTAGGAAAGCTCGATGAGTTTCAGAGATTTTTACTTGCTCATTTTCTATTCAACATATACATTCTTTATTAAATAGTAATCAAGATGACTTTTACACTTTAGACATTAGTATCTCTTTTAGCGAATGGGCCACGAAGTTGGATATTGATCAAGCGATTTCTAGTGCAAAGAATGGAGAAAAATAATTCTATTGCAACTACAGTAAAGAAAACCTCCCTAATGCAATAGTTTTACTCCAAGGAGAAGAGGGCTTTTGCTAAAGCAAATTGATTAGAACTTTGAATCCTTCTAGCGAAAGGATCTGTTACTTTTTTTGATGCTTCTTCTGCTTGGGCTTCATGAATAATGAAGAGATACCTGAAGAATGAAGAGAACGATTCAAAGCGATTACTACTGCTGAGAGAAAAGCATCAATCAGAGTAAAGTTGAAAGCTGAAGGAGTAGAGAAAGGAAGCGGTATACAAGGCAACTTATGACGAAGACGAAGTATTGGACTTAATTCGAATTACTAGTTATTTCCCTGAAATGCAAACCAAGCGGAATTAGTTGACCATTGAGCTTGAAAAATGCTTTAGGGTCATAGAGAGCTAGCATGCCTTGCCCCTCGATCTACTGATTTCATGAAAAATTTCTTTATTAGTGATAGATCTAAATGGATATCTGCAATTGGCTTAGTTGCTATTGCCGCAGGCCTTACTGCAAAGAATGTCATCTCATATCCAAATGAATGTATACCTGATGAACCTTTTGAAGTAAGCCGCAGAATTTAATCATGGGTGATTCACTTCAGAAATCTTTTTTGGGTGTTATTGTTTTGGGCGTTTCATGCATAGTTGTAGAGTTGATACCTGTTTCTAGGCAAGCTTTCTTTTGGAACCGTTGTCTAGATAGCACACGTATGTGGATAGATGAGACCCCTGATTTAGAGGAATGGAGTGAAAAAGCTAAGGATTCTCTTGCTGTTGGTGTATGTAATGGTGCGGTATATGAACCCAAATTGAGAACTGATAAGAGTAGAACTAATAACAACTGAGATTTCGTAGAGAACTACGAAACTCTTGTGGATTATCATTCGTTATGGAAGCATATTTAGTTGGGAATTGCTAAAAGATTGAAAAAGTAAATCAGGTCCTAAGAAAGAGTTCACAGAAAAGTTTCTTGATCTGTGGAGGGAATATCAGCAAGAGATACCACCGTGCAAAGTTGCATAAGTCTTGCGAGATTATGCTGATAGATTGGATGGATAATGGTACTCTGGGCTCTGTTATATCAAGGTTTTATTTAGAATGAAGTACTTGATTTATCTATAGTAACTGTTTTTTTATTGTTTGATAGATTAAATACTTCAAAGAAAGGATAATTTTGTTGTCGTAGTGATTTGTTTTAAGAAACACTATTTTTGTCGCCGAGTTTAAACCGAATATCGAGGCCTGAAACGATTCCTATTGAAATCAATAAAAGACCTATACAAGCTTGTAATGGTGGGAACTGCCAGCTCATGTTCTCTCCTGTTGAATTAAAAATAGCGATAGAAACTAGTGCATGCTCCCATACTGCAAACACTTTAGTAACCACTGATTAATGCCTTGTATCCCCCTTGGGAAGTTAGCCGTGGTTAGTAGTTTCTTGCGCCTGAAGAGATTCTAAGACTAGTAAATGAAGTACTGCTAAATACAAAGAATTAGAAAACCGTAAGTTTTTAATCGGAAGACCGAACCCAATGAATCCACATTGAGATGCATATGCTTCGTAAGGTTGTCTGGTGGAGCGAAGTGAAAGGGGTACAACTTTTCCGTTCCACACAACAATGAAAGAGCTCTAGCAAGCTCAAAAATCTTAGAGTGGGATTTATGAGCGACTTGGGAAGGTTGCTCAAAACTAAAATTTCTCCTTCTATATAAGTATTTATCTGGTTTTGGAATGCTTTGAAAATTGCTTAGATAAAATAGTTCTATATATGTAGTTTGCATGTCTTCTAGTGAAATTAAAGCAATGAAGTCTTTAGAGGTTGTTTTAGACTATGTTCTAGTTCGACTTAATCAATTGCAAGATAAAGATAGGCTTGCTTTAGTAAATGAGTATAAGGAATGGTTGGCAGATTATGAGGTAAAGGAGAAGGTTTGGTTTTCTATACCGTATAAGAAGGGTATAAATAGTAATGAAGGTTGAATGAGGTTCTAATGGAAAAACTTGGATGCTACTATCGCTTTTATGGTGATAATCATTAATAATGATATTGGCATGATTTACTTGCTAGAGGAAATTCAGGGATGATCAGTCCTCGGAGGATATTCCATTACTCTTAGAAACACTATCTAGTTAAGTTCCCGAAGCTACGCAGAAAGTTCTAAAACTAAGAAATGGCTAATTATGGCTTGCCAAATAGTAAGAAAGGTAAAGCGCAAAGGGTTATTCCTGAGATAAGTAAAAATACTAGAAAGAAGTTTTGGTGCATAGTTATAAATCAGTGGCGTTTCTTTTGAGCTTCCTTGCTTGAGCATGGCAGCTATCAGGTGACCAACGATTTCTTATCGCTTCCAAGAAGGCATAAATAAATTCATCCGGACAATTAAGTTCTTCTTGAAGCTCATTTAGTTCATCAATGAAAAACTCAGAGACACGTGATATAGGCCCAGTATTTTGATCATTAGTTGGCTTCCATTCTTTATTCATTTTGTTATTCCTCATTAGATAAAGTGAGGTGGTTTTTATACAGTTTTTCAAAATAACTTGTTCTAAGCATGGTTACTGGTTTTCTCTTGGCTTGATAATAAACGAACGAGTCAGTAGCTGAAGGCTAGTAAAGGATTGCATCTTATACTATTCCTATGCCAAAGAATTAATGAAAATCTGGCACTATCTCAATCGATTTCAATTTGGAAATTCAATTTTATCGCTTGCAGGTCTAAGTATCCATCGATCTTCATTTGATAACACATTTAGCTATCAAGGAAGGTCAGTATGAATATGATTTGATTCTTCATATATGCCGATGCGATTACTTCTCCAAATTTGTGAATCGTTGACTGGCTTATATATACTGGAATCCCTGCAGTTCAAAGAGATGGATTTTTCTGGACCTGATGCGATTGACAAAGCTATTGAGGTTGGATTAGATCTTGATGGGAGTAAAATTCCTTTGGAGATGCTTTCTCTTTATCGAGAAGTTATGGATAAAGAAGGAGCAAGAAAAAGGAGTGGTGTGAAGAAATCAATGCGTAATAGAATTGTACGTACTGGAGCAAAGCACTTCGATCAAGACACACTAAACCAGCGTCTTATCGATGCTGGCTGGGAAGGTTTAAAGCTAAAGGAGGTCGAATTCTTCTTTAGTTGATTTATGCAAGGACATAATTTTTATTAAGGTTTCTTTTTATCACTTAGTTTGAATATTCTCTTTGAGTTTTATTTTCTGGTTTATTTGACCACGCCTGAGAAGAAAAAGAACCAGACAAGGACAATTGTATTCAGGGAAATTGTTAGGGAGATGACAATTCTCTTGAAGGTTTTCCCAACTTCTTCGCTCTCAGGGTTTAACTTAACTCTTGCCATGACTAGTTGATTTTATTTTGAGGTTAGGGGATGTTGCTGAGATTGCTCATTTATTTCTTGCTCTTATTCCTTTGCTAGTTTTACATTTACTAACAACTCATCACGGGGAGATGGGCTAGGAAGTTGTCGGAGGGTGAAGTCTTGATTGGGAACAACTCTAAACTGCAATTTACGAAACAATCCAACCATCATTAATCGGATCTCTAGTTCAGCTAAGGACTTACCTAGGCATATACGTTCGCCTCCACCGAAAGGCATTAGTGTTAAAGAACATTTTTTATCTAGGTGACGTTGTGGTCGAAAGACTTCCAGGTCGCCTACGCCATGACGATTAGAGGAGGCTAATGCGACTTGAACAATACGATTGTTAGGCACGATGACTCCGTCAATGATTAAGGATTTTTTGGTGCGGCGAAAAAAACCACCTACTGGTGGTGTTAGTCGCATTACCTCATTTACAATTGCTTCGAGTTTTGGAGCGTTGGAAGGGTCGTAGCTGATAGTTGCCTGTTCAGGAGCTGGAGGCCAAATCAGGTTATCGATCTCTTCACGAAGCCATGCTTCTAATGGTGGATTAAGAAGTAATTCCTGCATTAAGCAACTCAGAGCAGATGCTGTTGTTTCGTAACCAGCAAATAAAAGTAGAAGTAGTTGCTCTGCTAGATCGTCATCTGTGAGAGGAATGCCTGCTTCATCAAGACCTCCAGAAAGTAAATCTAATCCACCTTTATTTTTGATAGGCCGAGTAAGAATTTTTTGAAGTTTTTCAAGTAGACGTTTTCTTGCTTTAAGTGCGTTAGCAAAGGCACTACCTGGTAGGGCTATAGGAATTGAGAAGAGAGCTTTGGTCCATATCTCGAAATCAGAAAACAACTTGTCACGATCACCACCTTCCAGCCCGAGGACTGTTGTAGCGATCACGGAAAATGCGAAATTCCGCATTTTCTTGGATAGAGGAATAGCCGTTGTTGCACTTTTCAACTCTTCGCAGAGCTCATTAACTAAGTTGATAATCCCAGGGCTGTAGCGATTAAGGGCCGCAGATGAGAATAATTGTGCTACTACTCTTCTGCGTGCCTTATGAGCTGCTCCATTGCGATTCGCTAGTGAATGACTACCTAAAAGTTTTTGAACACTCTCTGGCCACCATCCTTCAATCGCCTCTGGTTGAGATAAAAGGTCAGTAATAGCTTTGCTTCCTTGAATGAATACCATTGGCTTTCCAAGCATTGATGTCTCAAAAACATTTCCAAGATGATCAAATCGCTTTTTTGCAAATGCAGGATCACGGAAAAATGCAAGAGCTTCCAATATCCCAGTTAAGGCCCCTGTAGTTGGTAGAGGATGCAATGCAGAGTTAGTCATACAGCCTTGTTGTATAACCTCTTAGTCCATCTGCCATGTTGTGATGTACTTTTCATTATTTAAAGACATCTCTTTACGGGAAAGTTTTTGGAGAAATCAATGAGGTTGTATCTTCCATTGTTATTAATAGGAATCTCTTGACTTCAAGAATTTTGTGATCAATTGTTTTTTGGTGGTTCATGGAATTTGCCGATTGGGCAGGGATTAGCTTTGTGGAACCTCTTGGGCGCACCTTTTAGCCATAGTGGGTTTGCACATTTTTTTTCTAATACCGTCATTTTTATTCCAATTAGCTGGTTGGTGTTGAGTAAAGGTCTACGAGAATACATAGCAATATGGATAGCAGTTTTACTTATGCAAATTCCAATAGCATTGTTTTCGCCTTCAGCTACTCATGGACTATCCGGCGTGGTATTCGGAATTCTTGGGTATTTGGTTCTGATTGGGTTTCTTGAAAAAAGTCTTTTTGCAATATTGCTTTCAGGTCTATCTCTTTGGTTATATGGAAATGCATTATTTGCATTGATACCGGCGTTCTCTCCTGCAGGTGTTAGTAGGATTGGTCATTTTTGTGGTTTTGCAGCATTAGCCTTTTATAAGGATGGATGAAGACTATTCTGAGTGGCTTCATTCAGGTTAAATAATGTTCTTAGAAGTTGATTATTGAATACTAATGACAATGTTTCGTTCTTTTGGCCCATCCAATTCAACAAGGATTACATCTTGATATTTACCCAGCTGAATTTTTCCATCTTTAAATGGAACACTTATGGAATTACCTAGAAGGATTGCTTGTAAGTGCGAGTGAGCATTTCTGGGTTCATCTTCTGGAATATTTTCTCGCAGATATAAGTCATCATGCTTATAGCCTTGAAGTTTTGGTGCTAACTCCGTTAACCATTTTTCTAAGTCCATTATCAATCTCTCTTCCATTTCATTGACGATCAAGGCTGTTGTTGTATGTTTGCTAGAAGCACAAACAACACCTTCTAGCTGTTGAGATGTATCTATAAAACTTTGAATTCGTTCGGTGATAGAATGACAAGCAAATGACGAATTGGTTTGAATACTAATAGTTTCTGTAAGCATAATTAATATTTACTCAGTATTTTTAAGAATGAAAATTAAGCAAATTAACTGGAAGCATAATTCAGAATGGCTGATGATGGCTTTTCTATAATAGTATCGCCTGATGGAAGTAGGTATTAATACCTCCATGAATTTTGAGTAATCAATGATTTTTAGCCTATTGCTGATTGTTAGTTTGCTTTATGAAATCTTATTTACCTGCGGTACTTTATGTGAGAGGTTTTAGGTTTAAAATTTTTATTAATGTCTATTCAGGGGTTGCTTGAGGATTCCTTGTTAGATCCTCCCATAGGTCATACAAAGTATTTTCAGTGGTATGCAACACCTATTGGAATTGCAGCCTTGAGTCAAGAGACCGATAATTCTAATCCTGAGAATTTGAATAAGAAAGCAATTGATGAGGGATTAGAAATTGGGTTGGACCTCGCTAAGGAGGAAATAGAGTTACATTTTTTAAGTAGAGGATTGGTTATTCTTTTTTATTCATAGGCTTTGCATCTATCAAAATCAGTTTAATCTTCTATTTATTGCTTCAGGTTCTTCTCATGACAGGCTTCTTGTTTTTATTGCTAAAGCCCATGCTTTTAGTAATGGTGAAAAAGCTTTTTCGAAAGCAAATGAAAATATTTCTTATTCAGTCTCTGGAATGGTTAGCAGGACAGACGGATAATGATCTGGATGATTTGCTTGTAGATAAAGTTAAGACTGCGATGAAACTAGGTGTTGTTTGAAAATAAAATTATGCACATGTTTTCTTTCTTGCTAAGTTTTTTCTTGGTTATAACGCCTCCATCTACTTTTTATTGTGATGGCGCAGAGCTTAAAATGACTATAAGAAATAATTTGAATGGCGATTTTTCAGTTGTTACAGACCTAGAGAAAGTCGACCAAGGGGCTGTTGTCATACTTGACTGGAAAGATATCAGTTTAATGTTGCCAGTTTCATTGAAAAAAGGAGATATAAGTTTTACTGATAGAAAATGGCTATGGAGTCTTTGGGATAACGAGAAAGGATTGCATGAAGAAAGTCCAAGGTTTTCTCAGCGTATGCCAAGGGGAGAAATTGTTGAGTATGAATGTAATACAAAGCCATCAGACCCCAGGTAATCTATTCACTTCATGTTTCATTATTTTGCCTACAAATAAAAGATTATAACTTGATTTTTAAGGTTTAAATTACAATCTATATTTGAGTTATAGGAATATATGAGCAAATTATAGGTGTAAGTGTATAGAATTCATGTATTATTAAATAGTAACTTTTAGTTTTAATGGAATGATATTTGAATAAAAGCAAAGATGACTATATTGTAAAATATTTGTTGACCGAGAGTTTAAGCTAGATTTAATTATTAGTTGCGCATAAATAGTTTTGATTGAGAGAATAAGATGCTTTACACTAATTTTTGTTAATCATTTTGCCCGTCTTGATCGTCGTCGCCATCAGCATTGCGCGTAAGAAGTTAAAGGCTAAAAATAATTGCCAATGGATAAATAATACCAAAGGATTGCATTGAATATTGAAATGTTGTCTGCAGAAGTTTGAAGTTCTCCTAAAGACCTAGAGATAAATAGAAGAATTGAAGGTAGGTGTTGTCAGGTTGCTGGATTAATCATAACTAGTTGGTTGAGCTGCTTTTTTATAAGCTTCTACGTAGAAAAGCCCCAATGTAGAGCAAAGCAGACCATGAAACGAGAAAAATAATTGAAGAGAAATTCATAATAGACCTAACGAACCAGCTGCTAAGCCAATGACACAGTAGAAAGCAAATTCAACCAGCTCTCGAAATGGTGAATTCAGTGCATAAGAAATTTGTTTAGCCATTTGGATTGTAAAATTTAAATAAAAATGACCTTTAATTTATTCAGGGCTTTACTACTTCAAAAAAGGAAGATACCTTTTGCTTGAAAGAAGATATGTACTGATGGATTGTGAAGGTATTGATAATGAAATTCAACCATCAGAATAAAGGAAAGTAATGAACCGATAAGCAATCTATCTGGCTTTGAGGATCCTCTTTTTCTATAGTTTTTTTGATAGGGAATAAGAGTTGATGTGGTCATTAAAAATCAGGGTCAAGTAATTAAATTTGGTTATGAAGTTGATTCAAAGCCTGCATCCAAGATGGATCTGCCCTGAATCAATTAGTTGACCCAGCCTTAACGCTGTGGCTTGTTCACACCTGGAGAAGCTCAATTGACTAGTAGCGACCCATGTCAATTCTTCTTGAGTGACAATCCCACTTGATATGGATGTAAGAAATAATTTACCAATTCCCATGATTTGATTTTTTAAGAAGAGTATTGAGAGGCTCTTTATAGATCCCCTGGAAAAATTGTTTGAAAGGTTTGAAAGGGTTTAATTCCATAGAACTAAAAATATTTAGACAATTCCGGGAATTACTTGACCTGTTGAGACGTATGCGCCTACTAAAGCCCAAAATCCCATCATTGCAGCCCATCCGTTTATACGCTCAGCAAGACGGGGATTGGCAATGGCATCAAGGATTGGAGTGTTTTGCATTGGAGGAAAAGGAAATCTAAAAAACGCTCATAATCGAGCTGTTAAGAACTATAACAAATATATTACGGAGTGTGACGGTTCGGCTTGCCGTATTTGCCTCTGGCTGCATGAATAGGCTTCAAGATCCCCTTTGATTGCTGGGGTTGTTCTGATAATGAATTAAAAAATATCCATAGAGATATTCTGCATAAATATACTTTATTGAGTAAAGTATTGTACATGATTCTTTTTTTTATTCGTATAAGTGTTTCTAGTTTATATTTAGACTGACTCTTTGGGATTGATTTGTAGGTTGATCTCGTTTCTCTAGATGACTTTAGCAAATTTAAACTAGATAGATATTGATATAAGCTTAAATATGAGGTTTCGGCTTTTTATTCTTTGCTCTATTATATCTGAATATTGACGCTTTCGTTTTTAGAAAGAGGTGACTAACAAAGGTAATTGATTTTGGATAAAAGGTTTGTTCTTAATTTTTCCTATCGATTAAGTATCAGAATTATATTTGGATAAATAGTCCTTTTTATTTCCTGCTATGTCTAGTCTTGTGAGTCTTTGCCTGGTCATTTTCACAATCCATGAATGAAGTTGTTTAGTATGTAAACTTTCTCAATATAAGTCAATGGTTTGGTCTAGTGAGTCAATACCTAGGCAAGAAGGTCGAATAGCCTTTATTAGTGGTGCAAATAGTGGTTTAGGTTTTGATACAGCAAAAGCGTTGCTTGAAAAGGGTGCAACAGTAATTCTTGGTTGCCGGTCCTTAGAAAAAGCTGAGCAAGCAAAACTGAAACTTCTAAATGAGACTAATTGTAGAAATATTGAAGTTTCAAAAATAGATCTTTCCGATCTAAAAGAAGTCGATGAAGCTATAAATCTGTTGAATATTAAATATAAAAAATTGGATTTATTGATTAATAATGCTGGTGTTATGGCGCCTCCTCGTACATCTAGCAAACAAGGCTTTGAACTCCAATTTGCAGTTAATCACCTTAGCCATATGGCTTTAACTCTTAAGCTATTACCGCTGCTCGTTGAACAACCTGGGACACGGGTTGTAACAGTTACCTCTGGTGCCCAATATATGGGCACAATTAATTGGGATGATCTCCAAGGGGAGCAAAAATATGATCGTTGGGCATCTTATTCCCAAAGTAAATTAGCAAATGTAATGTTTGCTTTAGAATTGAATTATAAATTAAGGCGGTCAAATTTAGGTATCGCTTCTCTTTCAGCTCATCCAGGATTAGCTCGAACAAATTTACAGCGTACGTCTGTAAAGGCTAATGGATCTTGGCAAGAGGCTGCAGCTTACAGATTAATGGACCCTATTTTTCAAAGTTCCCAAATGGGCTCTTTGCCTCAATTGTTTGCAGCAACTGGTACAAATGCTAAAGGAGGGGAGCAGTATGGACCTAGGTTTAATTTCAGAGGCTATCCTAAGCTTTGTAGAATAGCCCCATTAGCTTTAAAAGCAGAACAAAGAGAGCGATTGTGGGCAGTGAGCGAGAAACTCATAGGAGATGTTGTTGATATAAGTCAAGGGAAAGCACTTTTGAGTAAAAAATAATGGGTATATATTTATTATCTAAATGCAATAGAAATCTTGTTAGAAATAGGATTTAAATTCTTTGATTTCTAGTGAATAAAGTGAATAAATTATATTATTAAATTAAATATTCGAAGGTGTTCGAATGAGAACGATTACCTTCTCAGCATATTTGGGCATGGTTGCGCCATCTATTAATATGGTTCATATTATTTAATGAATTTTAAACTGTTAGTTAATGTATTCTTATTAAGCGATTTAGGTGAACAGATTTCGCTGAGATTGCTTTTTTTGTTTCTAAGATTAGAGCCCAGCTCATGAGGGCTCTTGTGCTAACCAACATAGCTGATAGAAATGCTAGGGCTATGCACAAAGCACAGTGAGGGAATCCCATGTAGGTATCAGTTGGCATCTCTTAGTTCTTTTTAATGCTTTAAGTATGCTTTGGCTACTAATGTGAATATGAAAGTTGCCGAAAGCTGCTTATGAGGGAGTCGCTGATTTATTCAAGTCTCTCGTCAGCCCCACTCCATGAAGCTGCTGAACTAGCTGCCATTTATTTCTAGTAATTGATCTCTTTCATTATTCGGTTTGAAATGCTTAGGGAGAGATAACTGTGCAGTTTAAATAATTTCGTAAAAGCCATATATCCAACTCGCTTGAATATGGTATATATAAATTAATCGGACAGGAGGATTATGAAACTAAGAACTCCTTTTTCTATTGTTGTTCATCCAGTCAAGGATACTGAACATATTCATGACTTGTCTTGCAAGTTAACGAATAAAAAGCTGAGTGAATTTTGGGAACATGAATGTAAACTTAGTCCTACAAAATCTTCCTGTAAGCTTTACGAAGTGTAAATAAGATTGTTTATCGGTATCTAGGAGACTTGCATTCAGAAGCTCAGCATGAGCTTTCTGGTGCAAAGATTAAGACTGATGCACCTGTTGATCATGCTGGTCAAGGCGAAAACTTTGCCCTACTGAACTTCTAGCTAAGGCTTGGGAACTTGTTTTCTTACAGTGATGCGAATTATTGCCAAGCAAAAAGGATGGAAATTAGGTGAAATAATACTCAAAATTGATAAGAAAATGACAACAAAGTGGCCTCGAGAAGTCGAATCTTTGTTGCGTCAAATAGAGATGCAAGCTGATTTAAAAGCTTATCAATTAAAGGTTCTTAGAAAAGCTACTAAGGACTGTCCTGTTTTGAGAAGTTTGAATGATTCCTAATGCTGTTTTAAGTGACTTGGTTGGGTTGAGGTAAGGTTAGCTGAATTTGTTCTGGAGCTTAAGAGCTTTGGTAATTGGCTCAGAAGCAAAGTTTACTTTGCTATTTGATGGGGGATGCCCTTTCTGTCAAAGAGAGGTAGCTTTTCTGCTTTCTAGAGATCGTTTGAATAGCATTGAATTTGTCGATATTGATTCTACTGGCTATAAACCAGAGCTTTTTAGTGGGATTAGTTATAGAGAGGCGATGGGGAGAATTCATGCAATAAATTCTTATGGTGAGATTCTCACGGGTGTGAGTGTCTTTCGAGAAGCATATCGGTTGGTTGGATTAGGTTGGATTTATGCTCCAACAACCTGGCCTTTAATAGGACCTTTGGTTGATCATGTATATGGTCTTTGGGCACAGTTTCGATTACCTTTTACTGGTCGGCCTTCATTAGATCAACTTTGTAAGTTTCGTGAGTAAGTTGATAGTTGATTCTTCTTTTAGATTTATCTATTTTCATGGGCAAGGTCTTTTGTTACCACTGCTTGAAGGAATGCTTGGTTTAATTTTTCTAAAGAGTCTTTCGTCCAGTCATTTAATGCAGATCTCATCGCGCAAGATCCATGTCTATAGGCATTAGTCATTTCGAAGCCAGTCAAGTCATGAGTTCCTAATAAGATCTGGAAGATTAGTTCGGGGTTGGAATGTGGGTAATTTTTCAAATGTTGATCTAATTCCATCAATGCAGCATTAGTAGTCAGCCCTTTCTTCTTTCTAAAAGAATCGAACTCTGCCTTGGCAACTCTTCCATACTCTGCTGCACCTTTATCAGTGAAAATCGACCCTCGTGTTTTTTTGAGTTCAGATTTTTGATTGTCATGGAATATAACCTTTTCTAAGCTTGAGAGCCTTTCTTCAAGTGAGGATGGCGAGGAGCTTTGTGGTACCCCTTTTAATTGATCAGTAACATATTGAGTTAAGGTCTTGCCATTTTTAATGGCCTCAGACTTAAGCCTTAGCAATAATTTGGGGTCAATATTGATGTTGAGCTGAGTTCTCCCGTTGGACACTATTATTCTACTCAGAATGATATTTAAATTATAGCTTTTCTCGGTAAAGAGGAAAGAGGGAGAGGATGTTGTCTAGTTCATCTATTTTGTCTAGTCGAACGCACTGCTTTCCGAAAGTTTCTCGGCCAACGCTTGGAGGGCTAGTGATTGTTTCAGTTTCTTTTGATGTTAGTCATAAAAAAATGGTTTCTAAAACATTTTGCGAAAGCTTGGGTAAGGGCGATAGAGAACCATTTTTAAGGGAGATAGAGTTTGAAAGCATCCTCAATAAATAGTGCCTTTCTCAGAAGATAAAGAAGCTCCACTATTAATAGCGTATTTGCTGATGAAAAGTCTTTTGACAATAATTAGACTTGCTTCAGCCTCTGGGCGGTGAGGATCATGCAGGCTTTACAGTACTTTCTCCTGCTGGTTGCTAGGAGACTTTTGTTTCTAATATTCTTGAATATTTAATAAAAAATGCCTAATCACTCTCGCTGGCTTTATATAAGCAGTTTACTTTCGATCCGTATGAACTAAGTAATTACAGTTTTGGCTTAATTTGTGGTTAGAGAATTGCTCGCCTTTTTAGTCATAATAAGCTTGATTTTTATTGTGTATTTTCTTTGCTAAGGCCTATCCACCTGACTTTACGAGAAGAACTTAATCTTGCTAACACATCTGATTTGATTGATTGTAGATCTTCTTGAGGTATTGCTGTCTCAATCATTCTAATAAATAGCTCTAAATTTTCTCCTTTTAAAGAAGTGCCTCGCTTCTTTTGGCGTTCCAGTTCTTGTTGGGACCTCCATTGTCTTGTATATACAAATTTGATCGCTTTTATATGCCAAATTCTTTTAAGTTTTTTCCATATTGGTTGATATTTCTCGAGAGCTGATTGAATAACATATTGATAATCCTGCTCAAGAGAGGAGAGAACTTTTGTTTGGCATGATTGATTTTTGCTGGTTTTTCTTCTGTCTCTAGCAAGACCACATCCCAAAAACCAGCCTTCAAGTACAAGAATCTTTGGTGTTGAAGACTTCCATCCACATCGGTCTCCAAGTCCTTGCCTTAATGCTTTATCAAATTGTGGGACTTTTAAGTGCCCAGTTGTCTGCCAAGTTTCTATTGCTTCTTCTAATAGTTCAATTGAGTGGCTTCCAGGCAATGCTCTTGGAACGTTCCATGGATTGCCTTCCATTGCTTTTTCTAAGGCTTCAGATGCTAAATAAAAATCATCCATAGAAATTACTTTGACTGGCCAGTTTAAGTTAGAAGCCGCCGCCTCTAGCCATCTGCCAAAACTAGTTTTTCCGCATCCAGGGAGCCCGGAAATGCCAAAAAGTGTTCGATCTTTTCCGTAAATAAAGCGTTCAATGTCTGAAAGGAAAGGTAATCCTAGGCCCCAAATCCAATCATTTTTTGTACCTGTAGGCCAAGCAGAAGAAGCAAGATTTATGCCTCCATGAATGGACCAGTGATTTAGCCATTGGACTTGATCTGGCCAGTTTAAACTTTCTAAAAGCTTGTTATATGGTTGTATTGGGAAGAAGATTTGTGGGTCTACTGGATTAGACCAGGGAGAATAATTGTTCATTGTAAATACTTTACACACTAAATTAGAGTTATAAGTATGCAATTAATAGTTGTTTTAAGTTTTAGAACTTAGAGGAACTCCTTAGAAGGTGGCTTAGGTAAATTTTTGATATTTATGGAAAATATCAGTACAAGGTTTCACCTTGTATAATCGAAGGCTTTTCATTGCACCCTCATGAACTTTTCAGAATGACGAGCTTGGTTTTCTCTAGGAAAATAATCTTATTAAAATTCGGTCTATTCTAGTTTTGTGGGCTATACATAAAATAAGTTTCTGTTAATGCTATGTATGAGGCGATGGATGGATCGATCTTTCAGACCAATTGGCGTTGCAATCTGCATAATTTAATTCTTAGAAGCAATGGTCGCAGCACAATAAGAAAAAATATAAGGCTGCTTAAAGACAATCCTGAGAAAGTTGGTGGTAACAAGAAAACTGCAAAAGAACTAATTGAACTTTTAGAAGGTGTTTCTGACGATCAAGCCTGGCTAGTTGCTAAAGCTATGGCTGGATTGTCTATAGATAAGGCTATAGATACTTTGAACTCGATGCATATATAAGCTTTATTAGAAGCTTTTCGATTGGCATAAATTTTCCCAAGAAAGTATTTAATTTATTTTTTCTTTAGAAAAGTCAATGAAGTTAGGCAAAGTACTCCAATTAGAGGCCCAGGAGAAAGATTAAAGGCGACCGAGAGCGAACAACCTACAAATGAGAAAAGAATTCCAACTCCAGCTGAGCGAATCATTGCAGACTTCAAACTAGGAGCTTGATTTAAACCGAAAAGGGCCGGTGCTGAAAGTAAGCCTATTACTAAAACAACACCTACTGCAGACATCGAACTTACGACAACGATAGCGGTTACAAAACCTAGAGCTAATCGTAAAGAAGAAACTTTTAGTCCACTAGCAGCAGCACCTTCAGGATCTAAGCCTAAAAAGACCAATTTCTGATATGAAGTTTTTAAAAGCAATAACAATGCAATTGCTGCGAGCAAGACTCTAATTAGATCCGAGGATCCTGCTGCAAGAAGGTCTCCAAATAAAATAGATTCAAGATCTATTCTTATATTTAAAAGAGGGATCAATAGAACTCCTAGTCCAAGAGTACCTGCAAGAACGGTATTAATAACAGCTTCATTTTCTCCGTTTCTGTTTAAGGTCAGTTTTTCTGCCACAAGAGCTCCAATTAATCCACTAAGAACTCCGCCTAGGGCTGGATCGACTTTTAAAGAAAGCGCCAATACTAATCCTGGAACTACTGCATGAGATATCAAATTGGCTTGAAGGAGACGACGATGTGTAATTAATACAGCACCAGTTGCGGGGCAAAGCATCCCTACTAAGAGGGCCATAAGCAATGGTGAAGCCCACCAATTTGATAGGAAAGCTTCTATCACGGGAGTAAAAGACTAATGTTGAGGAAGTTGGGAGATTTGAATCTCAGAGCATGTTCGAACAAAAAGCTGGTTTGACGGCACGTCAACAAAAGGTATTGGAAGAGTTGAATAATTGTGCTGATGAGATAAGTGGTCAAAAACTTCATCGTTCTTTGATCGAAGGTTCTTTCAATATGGGTTTGACTACGGTTTATCGACATCTTCGTATTCTTCAGCAGAAAGGATTGGTACGTTGTAGAAATCTGCCAACAGGTGAAGCCCTATATAGCCCTGTACACAGGGATCAGCATCATTTGACTTGTGTTGACTGTGGACGTACATCTGCATTAAATTCATGCCCAATTAAAAACATAGAATTACCAAAGGCGCAAACGAAAAATTTTGAGTTGTTGTTTCATACCCTTGAGTTTTTCGGCCTTTGTAAAGATTGTCGCGAGCGTCAGGAAGCTACGTAGGCTTTGAATTTTTTAACCACAACAATGGTTGCCCATACTGCTAATTGATTCAAGTTTGCTCCGAACCTCCTCGGGAGTTCCATGGGCCAAAATAGTTTGGTCGAGAGTGATGACTTTGTCGTATGCATTTAATGCTTGACCCCAGTCATGACTGCTCACTACTACAGTTAAGCCAGCTTCAGCAAGCTGACGCACAATTAGGAGAAATTGAGCCCTTGATGGAGGATCAAGCGCTGCACAGGGCTCATCTAATAGAAAAACGGATGCATTTTGAGTTAGGGTTTTTGCGAGCAAAGCTCTTTGTTGTTGCCCTCCAGATAATGCATCTAATCGTTTTTTAGCTAGTGCAGATAGTCCTACTCTTTGAAGGGAGGCCTCCACATCACAACATGATTTATTGGCAGCATTTACTTGACCTAGCGCAACCAATTTTTCAACAGTGATGGGAAAGTTCCAATTGATAGAGCTTCTTTGAGGCATTAGTGCAATTCTATGTCGAATTTGCATGACAGGAATTTTATCTAAAAAAATTTTCCCTTTATGAGGCAAACTTTGCCCTTGTAATAGGCGTAACAAGGTTGACTTTCCTGCTCCATTTGGACCAACAAGAGCAGTAAGGGTGCCTGGTTTAATTTCTAGAGAAATGTCTTTTAGAACGGACTCTTCCCCATAGGAAAATGACAGGCTGCTTGCAATGAGATTAGCCAATCAATATCGCTTAAAAAACATGACTAGAAAATAACTCATGGGGAATAAAAATGGAAATCGTTTTCATTTGCAGACAATTGACCTTGATGCCTCTCTTGGTGATTACCGTCTTAATGCATTTGATTTTCTTGTGAAATTTCGTTCTGTGGCAATAGGCTGCTCTTTTATTTGCAGTCTGTTTTTTGGGTCAAGCCAAGTAAAGGCCTTGGAGGACAAGGCAGAAGTGGTTGCGTTTGATGGGGTTCTTTGTGATCTTGTTCGAACGATTGCATCGACGTCTGCAGATGTGTTCTGTGTGATTCCTCCCTCTGGTGATCCACACTTCTATCGCTTAAAGCCAAAAGACCTTCAAGCTATAGCAAAGGCAGACATTGTTTTTCACAATGGGTTTTATTTGACGCCTTCTGCCCTTCGATTAACTACTAAGGCTCCTGTGGTTGCAGTAGCAGAGAAAGCAATTTCTTCATACAAGGGCAATGATCCTCATGTTTGGCATGATCCAAACAATGTATCTGCAATGGCTACAACCATTAAAGAAAGCTTGATCAATGTGTTGCCTCAATCTGAGCTAACTGCACTGAATTCACGTACATCACAAACCAAGTCCATTTTGAAGGAATTAAGCAATTGGACGCAAGACCAATTGAGATTAATACCTTCAGAACATCGAGTTCTAGTTACTCAGCATCGTGCTTTTAGCCATCTTACGAAAAGATTCAAACTGCGGGAACTTCCTGTAATTGACTCTTTTGCTACGGGTGGAACTCTTAGACCTGCAAGCCTTGGAAAGATTGTGTCTGAAGTTCAAAAGTCAGGTAGTCGTGTTTTATTCGCGGAGTCCCTTCCAATTAGTAAAACACTAAGACGCATTAGTCGGGCTTCGGGTGTTCCTGTTAGTCAGTCCCCTTTATATCCCGATGGTCTTGCACCCGGTGGCTTTTCACTTGTTGAAACTGCAATCTCGAATATTTGTGTAATTGCAGAAGGTCAGGGGAGTATTTGCGATCAATCAGTTGGAAATCAGATTGCAGAGCGTTGGTCCAATATTCAGTAAACCTTTTAACAACTTTCTATCTAATTAATTTTTTTAGTTTCATGCTTATCAATTTTCCTAAAAAGCTCAAGCCTTTGAAAGCCTCATTGCTCTTAGGCTTTGCATTAACAAGTGTTGATGCTTCATTTCCTCGTATCGGTCATACCCATGGGGGAGGAGGGTCTGAGCCTTTAGAAGCAGGCGAATTTAGGTTGACTCCTCAAATAACCTTGGAAGCTCATGGTGGGTTTGAAAATAATATTGAAGGAAAACCAGAGCATTATGGACTTGATGGACTTTTTGGAGGTTTGATGGAATGGGGACTAGAGAACGGCGGGAAATTTTCTCTTGAAGGAGCTTTTGGACCTGTCGGAGTATGGGGTGAAGCAGAACATTTTTATGGTGCCGTACATTCTGATCATGACGATGATCATGACGATGATCATGACGAAGAGCATGCTGAGCATGACACTGACTACAAACGAGAAGATTTCCGTGGTTACTTAAAAGCTACATATGCTCCAAATGATCGTCTTAGTTTGGCAGTAGATACCCAGCCTTATATAGTTACAAAAAATCAAGGAGAAGAAAAGAAAGGAACTAAAAATTCAATTGGAGCCAAAGTACTTTATGCTTTTGGTGAAGGGGATGTTAATTTTGCACTTGGCGATAGATTTAAGGATCTTACTGACGGAACTTATATGAGTTTGGAACACCGGCAAGGTTGGGACTCTGTTGGAGAATGGGTCGGTAATTATACAGATCCTAGAGTAGGTGTCGAATTTAATTATGATTTAGTTGCTGTAAAAATAGAAGGTGGACCTCGCTTCTTTGTCCCATCATCTGAAGTAAGTACAAGCGAACGTACAGATTTCGCTGGTGAAATAGAGATTGGTCGTCCTGTAGGAGAAAACGCATATGTATTTATTCATTGGCAACCTACTTATAGCGATAAGGATGGCTCTGACTGGGGTCAAGGTTGGCAACATCATGTTGGAACAGGAGTGACATTTAACTTCTAAATCTCCTAAGCTAAGCTATAATTTGCTTGAAAAATAAAAACCATATTTTCGAACCTTTTATTCTGCCGGCTTTAGTTAAAGATTAGGTTTCAATTATATTATTGAAACCTAATCTTTAATATTCCTCAGTCTTGAGAAATAATTTAATTCCATATTTTCTTTCTAAGGATAGTAGTGATATCCCTGCTTTGATTATGAAATCTCCCTATAATTTTTTGATTTTGCTGGTATTTGGTTTCATAATTGTCTAAAACTTTAGTTATTGGGCTGACCTATCCGTTGTAATTTTATCTCTGAGGTCTTTTAAATCATGTCTTGCTAATCCTTCCTGGTATGTATTCTGCTGAATAGTTTTTCTACGTGAAGTTGAATTGAATATAACTGTGTTCTATTAAGAAGTAAACGCTCGCCTTTGTTGTTCTTGAGTATGGAGAGCAGCACATATATTTGAAGACCAAGGAATATTAGTCCAATTAGCACTATCAGTTCGTATGAATCACCAATCACTGAAAGGCTGCAAAATACCTTTCCTTCTTAGCTGCTTGGGGCTGCACCTGCACTGTTGAAAGTGTGCCAGAAGGGTTTACAGAATAGAAACTGTACCTGCAAGCCTTGTAAGTACAAACTCCTATGGGTTATAAATGTATCCCTCTTAGTTTTCCAAATGCAATCCCAAGGTAGCTTATCAGGCACTACTGGTGTCCTTGAAAAGGCAAAACAGTTTTCTGAAAGCAAATGGGATAGCCTTACAGATCGTCAGAAGAAATATGCCAAGAAGTTTTGGGGAGTGATTACCTATAAATGGCGGTGGCAGATTGCCATGAACATTCCATATCTTGCAATTTTTCTTTTAGACAGGACTGTCCCAGCGGTTCATGAGTTTGATATGGCTTTGCTGGCCACGATCACCTCAAAGCTTCCAATACCAGCATTCATATCTTCATGGATGGGACTTGGTTAGGTGCTTTTACCTTAGGAATGTGTTAGAAGGTATTGATTGGATTTAAGTCCAAAAACGTGATATCTACTTTGTGTTGAATAGAAAATCTTCTTTTACTTCACTTGATATACCTTTGATCTACCATTGCATTTTCTGACTGCCCATGATATTGGAGCCTTAACGCTCTCTTGTTCAACGCAGATACTTTGATAATTAGCCCATTTGGCAACTGGTCGCAGGGTAATCACAATTAAAATAAGGCAGAAAGCACATAGGATAAGAGCTAGGCTAGGTACGATTTTTGCCCAATCAAATTTTTCTTTGTCTTTGATTTCAGTCATCAGTATTGATCTAAATGAATTAGTTGTTGATAACACTATTTTTGCAAAGTTTCACTTTTAAGTCTCTTAGTTAACTGTTAAGAAACCATGAGCATTGCTATGCTTCTGGGAATTGCATACAGGATCAAGCAATTCAATAGCAGTATTTCATCTCGATGCACTTGATAAAAAACTCCTAAGCGACAAACTTATACATTAGCTAAATGATGATGCCTTCTTTAGTGACCTTGTTGCTATACATCCTTGCCGGAGGAGCCTTGGGTTCTTTAATGCTTTTAACTGGCATTCCTGCCGGTCCACTATTAGGGGCGATTTTAGGGGCTGGTTTGTTAAGTGTTAGTGGTCAAATTGATGTAGCATCATGGCCTTTGGGTACAAAAACAGTACTTGGGATAGGGATAGGAACAGTTATTGGTACAGGAATAAATAGAGAAACATTGGGAGAATTGCAATTACTTTGGAAGCCTGCATTAATTATCACCTTTACTCTTTTGATAGCTGGAGTTTTGGTGGGAATTTTAGTTAGTAAATTCCTAGGGGTAGATAAAATAGTGGCTTTGTTAGGAGCTGCGCCCGGAGGAACTATAGGGATGAGTCTTGTTGGAGCAGAGTTTGGGGTTGGTGCAGCTGTTGCAGCTCTTCATGCGGTGAGGTTAATAACAGTTCTTTTTCTGATCCCAGCTATTGTTAACTTTTTAGCTCCCTCAACTGACATTAATATCACAAAATAGTACTTATAGCTATGGGATGAAGGATTCTTTCCTTTCTGAATTGACTAATTTTTTAGAGAAGTCCTAGGGCTTTCCCTGACTAAACATTTTGATTTAATAATTTAATTGTGATTACAATTAGACATTAAAAAAAGTCCTGAAATAGGACCTTTTTTAATCAATCCTAGCTTGCTTTAGTTTTGATACTGCTTCCCTCGATAGGTAAGAACAACATTTTGCTTAGAAGCAATTGACTTTTTCTGTGTGTACTTTTGTCCTCTGTAGATAAGAGACATGGATGTTTCTCCGTGTTAGCTCAAGTCCCCGTTCCATGGCTTGAGTCGAACTGCGGCCCGCTTTTGAGCGGGTTGAACGTTTTTGTAGCTCTTGCTACAAAAAAAACTTAGCATGGAAGTCTCAAGATTCGCTTGTCGCTGGTGCAGAAAAAATAATTGGCTGAAGTTTCTTTTCAAGTTCTAAGAATTTAATTAAATCAATGAGACCATTTTTCATGGAAATAGTTTGCTTTCTTAGTTGCTCTCATCACTTGCTGCTTATAGACCAATGAATTCTTAAGCCCGGGGAAATGTATTTCATTCTATCCAATAACATTCAATCATCGCGGTTAGAGAGGGTTTTGCTGTTGAGGAATTTCTCCCCTGCAGTTTTGAGAGATTGCGAATTAAGCTTGCTCTCATGGTGTAGTCAATCTCTTTGATGGTTATAAAAGGCGGAAAGTTCAGCACTCCTATAAGACGTTTTCTTTGTTTTGTTCATTGGGCGTTGACGATAGCTAGCGATCTCCCCACTAGGGATGAAGGCCGATTGTGATGGTATGTATGTATCATCGATGGTCAGAAAGTTTGCGAATTAATGTTTTGGAATTGGGGGATTTTTTTTGTGGGCCATTTATTCGAGTTGTTTCGAATGAGATGTTGATGATTTTGGCGCGTTTTTTGCGAAATGCTTCTAAGTTTTGATCTAGAAAACTGTTTTTATTGATATTTCAAGATTAGTCTCATTCTTAGTCCGCATATCCATCATCATCCTCTGAGTGTATTCTTTGAGGAGAATTTCTTGTTTGTTCGTACCAAGGATGTACATAGGCTTCCTTATCAGAGTATACCTCACTTTTTAATTCTGCTAGTAATGCCTCGAGGTCTTGAACAATTCTTTTTAGGTTTCTTTTTTCCATTAATTAATTGAATATCTGCTCATAGTCTAAACCTTTAGATCAAAAACTCATTCTTTTGTGCCTTTTGCTTAAGTAAGAAGGATTAGATTGGTTTTCCTATTAATAGCGTTGTATAGGTGGTTTTTGGGAGAACAAGTTTCTTGTCTGAATTCTAAGTTTGAAAATTGGATTTTCTTCTAATACTCTAAAAGCCTCAACCGTAGAATAAAAAATCATTTTATGGTGAAACGGATATTAGGATGAATCTATTCAGATTAGAGAATTTATCGCTAATTACTTCTCTCTTGATAATATTTTAAGAGATTAGCTAGTAGGTTTTATATTGCTACATTATTTTCCCGAATAATTAGCGAAATTTTGTCAGTTCATTTCATTTGATATGCATTAGGAGTAGAAAAGACTTTGAAGGATATCTATATCTAAATATTTTAGTTTGAGAGCTAAAGATTGAAAGTCTCGTTTTGAGTTGCTTTGAAAAAAAACATATAGCAATTTGCCTGCCTCTGACTTTCCGTGTATGCTGTGTAAATTGAGTAACTTGAAAAAGATTGATTCACATGTTAGGGCGAATTAATGAAGTATAAAACTTGGGAGGATCGCTTGCCATTCAAGAATGTTTCCGTTAGAGAGCAAAATTTTAAATTTGCTATACCCAATTTTAAGGCCTTATATGTTGCAAAAACAATTAATGAGAGAGAGCCTGAACTATATGATTGGATTGATGATTATATAAAACCTGGCGCTATATTCCTAGATGTAGGAGCTAATTATGGGCAATTTAGTATTTACGCGGCTTTAAAGAAGAAATGCAATATTTATGCTTTTGAACCTCATTTTGCTAGTTATTATATCTTAAATAGAAATGCCATTGCTAATAATCTAACTGAATATATTAACATATATCCTTTAGCGCTGTCTGATTCTAAGTTTAAAACTAGTTCCTTTAGGTTAAATGATATTCTAGCTGGCCAAGCTTTGAATACGCTTTTAGCTATAGAAGAGAACCCTGAAGATAAATCAAAAAAAATAAACAAGGAGGATATGGAGCTGGCTCGGCAAATTGATGAGATGAATATTAAGTTGCAAGGAAAGATATGCAGAGATGGGAGTCTGTTGCAATCAATATTGGCTATGAACCTAGACTCATTTTTTGGTTCATTGAATGAAAAATTAAGCCTTAAATTAAATGATGGTCTACATCTAAAAATAGATGTAGACGGATTTGATTTTCTTGTCTTGGCAGGAGCGAGGGAACTTTTACCAAAAATAAATTCTATAATGGTTGAATATTTCCCAGAAAGAATTCATATGCATAAATTAATAGTTCCCTTTCTTGCTGAGTTTGGTTTTCAAGTAGTTAGTAGAACGAGGGGGAATCTTCTCCTGCTGAAGAATTAATGTTCTCGTAATTTTTTATTCTTTTAATATAGGAGAAAGCTTCGTTAGATATTGTCAACTTCTCTTTCCTTAAAGTTATAACTAATCTCGTTTTATATATATATTGTTCGATTGGTTCAGCAATAGCCCTGAAACGCTATTTGAGATAAAATGATAGCAGTCGCAAATACACGTTGTCGATTTATTTAGTTACAGGATCTAATCGTGGAATAGGTCTCGAGTATTGCAGGCAATTAAAAGAAAGAGGCCATGACGTGATCGCTACATGTAGATCTTCTTCCCCAGAATTAGATGCACTTGGAGTAAGAGTTGAGAATGGTGTTGATATCTCATCAGGTTCATCAGTCTTAAACCTGAAGCAAAAGCTTGGTGGTTTGCAGATTGATGTATTAATTCAAAATGCAGGAATAGCGGAATTTAATTCATTATCAAACCTTGATCCTCAAAGTGTTGTTAGACAATTTGAAGTAAATGCATTAAGTCCTTTATGCTTTGTTCATTCATTTCTTGGGAACTTAATCAATGGTTCAAAAGTAGTTTTGATGACAAGTCGGATGGGCTCTATAGATGACAATACATCTGGAGGTTCTTATGGATATCGGATGTCTAAAGCTGCTTTATGCATGGCAGGGAAGTCTTTGTCTATTGACTTAAGCTCTAATGGAATTTCTGTAGCTATTTTGCATCCAGGTTTGGTTAGTACTCGAATGACCGGATTTACCTCAAATGGGATTACGGTAAAACAATCTGTTAATGGGCTTCTCGCAAGAATTGATGAATTAAATTTGCAGAATTCAGGTACTTTTTGGCATTCGAATGGAGATATTCTTCCTTGGTAATTTTGTAATATATTATAGTTAGGTTGAAAGATCTTTGATTAAAAGAATCTCGATCTTGAAGACTTCATTGAACAAAGACTGATATATGCAATAAATTATTAAGAATTTTTTCTAATTAGAAAATATAGCTATTTAGAAATATATTGATCAAGCATATCAAGTTACTAGAACATTGCTAATTCTATATTCGTGCGTCCCTGCTTTAGCAGGGAAACAAGAATGACGGGCATTGATGGAAACCTCGAACCTCGGAATAAGCTAAAAGCCGATAATGTGGCGGCAAAGGAGATTGCGTCAAAGGCTATAAAGTATCATTCACAGGGAGATATTTGTAAGGCTGAGCAATATTATAAGCTTTATTTAGAAACGGGATTTACTGATCCAACAGTAATTTCAAACTATGGTGTTATTTGTAAAAAAAGAGGTCGAATTGATGAGGCAATTCGAATATATAGGAAGGCAATTTATTTGTATCCAAATAGCCAAGATGCTTATTATAATCTTGCGAATATCCTTAGGGAGGTTGGACAATTAAAAGAAGCTGAGATGTCTATCCGAAAAGCAATTAAAATTAAACCAGATTTTGCGTTAGCTTATTCTAATCTTGGCAATATATTAAGGGATTTAGGAGATTTAAAAGAGGCGAAGAGATTTACGCGAGAAGCTATTAAATTGAATCCTGATTTAGCAATAGCACATTCAAATCTTGGGATCATATTATATGATTTAGGGGATTTTAAAGAGGCAAAGAAATGTTGGATAAGGGCATTAGAAATTGATTCTCGGCTAGATTTAGCGAACTTTTATCTAGGACGCCTTTTTCATGCTGAATTAAATTATGACTTAGCACTCAAGTATTTAAAAAGAAGTTCTTTAGGGCGATCTCAAAGTTTGTACTTAGGTACATTATTAACTATGGATAAGGAGAAGGAATTTAAAAAGCATTCTATGCTCTTGGCTATGAGGAATATTTGCAATCCAGAGATTGGAGGAATTATACAACACGCAAATATCATTTACAGGCAAAATAATCCTTCTCCATTTTGCAATGATGCTAAGAAATATATACTATTAGACAAGATAAATGAGGAGATATTTTCTTCAGAGCACTGCGATCAAATCATATCTTACTTTTATGATAATCAGTATGATAGGAGAGAGCAGACTTTGCTAGAAGGTGGTTTGCAATCTTCTGGAAATATTTTTGAATTAGATTATCCATTTGTAAAGAGTATGAAAGAATCTTTGGAAAATAAAATACGAATGTATAAATTAAGATTTAAAAATTGTCAAGAGGGTTTTATTGAAAATTGGCCTGATGATTACTATCTTAGAGGTTGGATGATAGCCATGAAAAAAGGAGGCTTCCTTCGTCCACATAACCATCCACATGGATGGATTAGTGGTAGCTTTTACTTGAAAGTTCCCGAACCGAATCTAGATGACAATGAAGGCGCAATTGCTTTTAGTTATCAAGGACCGAAGTATCCTAGAGGAAGTTTTGATTTAGATTTTGATTTGGATATTAAAAAAGTAAAGACTAGAGAAATATGCATATTCCCTTCCTCTTTATTTCACCACACTATTCCTTTTCAAAGTGAAGACGAAAGAATTTGTTTTGTTTTTGATTTGGCGCCTAAGTCCTCTTCTGTTCCTGACTAGTCAAAGGGGAATATATCCTCTTGACTTAACCTGGTTTTTTATTTAACACTTATGGATTCATTAGACAAATTTCCAAGCCTTCATGGGCTCCTTCAACTTGAAACTTTGGCTAAAAAATGGAATTGGTATTAGCTCTGACATGCTTATTGCTACTTGGAAATTCATGTCTGTCTGGGAAAAAAGATTTTGATCATAAAGATTTAATCTCAAGCAATCTCCTTAGACTTTTTTGCCACTTTATATTTAGAAAAATATGAAACTAATCATTTTAAATGCCTTTTATTATTAGCAATTCAGTTCAATTTGGTTTTTAAACGTGTGATGAAAATCCCAAACAAAAAGGATAGATCTTTTTTTGCCTGATTGCATCAGAAAAAAAGTGGTCAATGGCTTTCTGCGAGAGGACAAGGAGGTGGGCTTGCTCTATGGGGCAAGTGTTAACCGAATTAAAACTATAAGCCGCTGTTAAACTAAACCACGAAGTATTTTGATAAATATACCTAAATAAATATACCTAAATAAATGTGCTTAAGTAGTTTATTCTTCGCAATGTCGAGAATATTGTTGATGGAATTTATGATAGCTTGAGTATAATTAGATGCCTCAATCATGATTAGCGAAAGGCACGACGTTGTAGTAGATGAAGAAATGGATGCTATTGATGAGTATTTTACCTGTGTAACTGCATGTTCTCTTTATGGAGAAGATATTGAATGTGTGACCAAATGTATTCGAGTACACTTGAAAGGAGAAGATTGATTGATTTTGTTTTGATATATTTTCTAGAGCAGAGTATTCGCATTCAACTTAGTGCTTCTGATAATTCTAGGATTTCGAGGAAGAAGATCGCGCTAAGAGATGTCATTACAACTATTAATGCTCCACCAAGCTTAACCACCTTTTTATTTAGGTTCCCTTGACAGGCTTTGATGGAGCTTTCAGTCGCACCAAAGGGTAGAAAGATAAGTCCTAGAACTATGACTGCAAGTATCCCAATAATTGTCTGCTCATTAACGGTACTGCTATTTAGTCCTTGCGCAGGGATTTCTAAAAGATTTCTTGCGGAATTTGCTAGCTGTTCAAAAGCTCCTTCCTGATTAAGCTCCCAAAGGGTTTTGAATTCAGTTTCCATTGGAGAAGTAAGGTACCTTTTTCATGTTATAGCTTTTGATGCTTGAGATTTCTAGGCAGTAGATATACTAGTTTAATTCAGTGTTGATAAGTGAGAGATTGATTCCCTGTTTATATAATTTCTTTGAACACTATATATTTAGTACTTAATATGTATTTGAATTGCCATCCTTTTCAAGGATATTATCTCTTGCTTTTTCGTGGCCTTGCCAGTAGTTGAATTGTGTTTCATTGTGATTTTTGACGTGCTGTAAGTAAAAGTTAGCTTTGAAACGTAAATTCTCAACTTTTATAAGTGTTCTGAGACGATATGAGAAATTAATGCTATAAAGAAAGTAAAATAAATTGAGGGAAAGCCATGGAACCCATGTTGTCCCCATTAGCGTTGAATCCATTTACATTAATTAATGATTTTCTTGGGAATGTTGGCTTGGTTCATGAAAAAGAATATGATGGGTTTGATGCACGTGAAGACTTTTGGGACCAAGAATGTTCTTTGCACCCAACGATGGCTCATTGCAAGGTTTATGAAGACTAACTGTATTAATAGGCTCTAGTAAAAGAATCTTCTTAATTTTTTTTAGGATCTCTATCGAGAAGATTTGATAAGGGGGTGTATTGGTTTGATTTGTAATTACGCATAAGTTGATTTTCAAGCTAGGAGCTATGCAATTTAATTGAAGTCTTGTTTAAGTCATTCAGAAAGATTAGTAGGTAAAAATCACTAAACTTTTTCTATCCTCTGATGGGTGGAACATTTGCCACATTCATTTACGGAAAATGAGTTATCTGGTCAGTTAATGAAAACTCGGCCTAAGTTCACCGATGTATTTCTACGAATTTCTTTTTTAAAATTATGCAAACCTACGGGAATCCAGACGTCACCTACAACTGGTGGGCTGGTAACTCTATGGTCACTAACCGCTCAGGACGATTCATTGCTTCGCATGCTGCGCATACAGGAATGATCGCTTTTGCGGCTGGTGCCAACACTCTTTTTGAATTAGCTCGCTTTAATCCTTCTTTGCCAATGGGCTCGCAGGGTTTTGTCAGTCTTCCTCACTTGGCAGCGATTGGTATTGGCTTTGATGAGGCTGGAGCATGGACTGGGGCAGGAGTAGTAACTATTGCGCTCCTTCACTTGGTTTTTTCTATGGTTTATGGGGCTGGTGGCTTAATGCATGCTATTTACTTCCCTGAAGATATGCAGGAAAGTAATATTATTCAGGCAAGAAAATTTAAGCTTGAATGGGACAATCCCGATAATCAAACCTTCATCCTTGGACATCATTTGATTTTTATGGGTGTTGCATGTATATGGTTTGTTGAATGGGCAAGAGTCCATGGAATTTATGACCCTGCAATTGGGGCCATTCGACAAGTCAATTACAACCTTGATTTAAGTGCGGTTTGGAATCATCAATTTGATTTCATTGCAATTGACAGTCTTGAGGATGTAATGGGTGGCCATGCTTTTTTGGCTTTTGCTGAGATAACTGGAGGAGCCTTCCATATTGCTACCAAGCAAATTGGTGAATACACCAAGTTCAAAGGTGCTGGCCTTTTGTCTGCTGAGGCAATCCTTTCCTTCTCTTTAGCTGGGATAGGTTTCATGGCAATTGTTGCATCTTTTTGGTGCGCCACAAACACAACTGTGTATCCAGTTGAGTTTTATGGTGAGCCCTTGCAACAGGTGTTTTTGATTGCACCGGCTTTTCGAGATACTGTTGATTACAGCAGTAGTGTTTCGGGATTTGCTCAATATTCCGGACGCTGTTACTTAGCTAATTTCCACTACATTGTTGGATTTTTTGCTTTGCAAGGTCATTTATGGCATGCACTTCGTTCAATGGGATATAACTTTAAAGATATTGGTGCAAAATTCAAATTTGCCGCAGGGTAGATTTTAATTAAGTAAATGACTAAAGCCTCGTCTTAAGACGAGGCTTTTTTGTTTTTTGGTAAAATAGATTTGTTGAAGAAAAGACTTGGATATGTTCTTATAGCAAGATTCGTTTAAGTAATTAGAATAAATCTTATTTCTCTATTGATAGATTTCCTCTCCTTCGGTGAAAAAGGTTAGGGTGTATTTGCATATGATTTGCTCGCTCATCAAAATGAAAAAGTTTTTCATTTTTTTCTTGATTATGTTTGCATCTTCATCAATAGTGATGGCATACCCTCAATCTCAACTTCAAGATTGTATAGCTAGCGCAAAAGAGAATGCAGGTTTGAAAGGTAAAAACCCTTCTCAGGAATCCTTAGAAGGCTATTGTGATTGTGCTTTAAAACTAATAGTTGATGAGAAAAGTGATTTAAGGAGATCAGGTTACCAATGTGCCTTGAGATTTTTTAAATAAGCTTCTTTGTAGAAAAATCGTTTGCAAGAGATTAACATCAGGTTTCATGTTCAGAGCTTATTAAGAAACAAAATTGTCCGGAATTTGGAAAATTATATTTTGTTAGTGGATTTAGTCGGTATAGAACTTGTGCATTTAAATTTCTGATGATCTCCTTTATAAAGCTTTTAGACACAGGGGAGTTATGAACAAAAGAAATTGCTTTTGGTTCGCTTTTTTTCGTTAAAAGTAGTTTTCTAGCACGAAGAGGCTGGATTCTTGGCCCTAGCAGGTTTAGTCAGCTGTTGATCTTCTTCGTACAACTCTTCTCCCTTCTGGCATATCTTGTATTTTTGATTTTTCACTTGATTCGTTAGCTTTAGCATTTTTTTCTGATGTTTCGTCATCAGCTTCCATCTCTAAGCAAACAGCTACTACCATGGCTGCCTCAATTGGATTAGGAAGGTCCCCAATTGTGATTAGAGCTTTAAGAACCAGTTGCATGCGAGCCTCTTTAGGGAGGCCAGGGCGCAGTTTTTTAACTGATTGCCAAAGCTCTTGTGTCACCTCTTTGAGCAGGTCTTTGTCAGTAACCAAAGTAATTCTCCAACCGATGATTCTTTGATTGTATTAATTAGTGGTGGAAATTGCCTAGAGTAATTGAGATCCCTCACTAGGGAGGGGAGGATTGAGGTTCAGGAAAGTAGGATAAATTCCATGGCTTTCGCTGAGATCGTTTTCATAGGCTAATTTTTAGCTTTCTCCTCTTGTCTGATTGACAGATCAAGATGTTGGTTATTCCCATATCTTCAATGAAGTGTTGCCTTTGGTTCAGGTAACTCATGGATATCAATAAGGGGATTTTGGCTTGAACATTCCTTTATTGGATCTGGCTGGATCAAAGTTCAATTAATTGATGGGTGGTGCTTAAGTAGTCTTTGGATAAAAATTCCGGTTTGGTTTTAGCGCTGCTCTATGGATCTTTATTAGTAGGAAGGCAGAATCTTCTTGTTTCGGAAAACCCAGCGATTTGAACTTAAATATGACCTTTTCCCCCTTTTTTTTACGTATTATAAAAATATCTAGATGTTTTCTCAACCTATAAAATCAATTAATAAGGTAGGCTAAGGTAGATAAAATAACGGCTATGAATAGA